>NZ_JAMYTD010000001.1:0-461005 GCF_040322255.1 Mesorhizobium sp. M0166
CCAGCGGCGACGCCGAGACGTTGGTCGACCGCGTCGAGAAAGTCGTGAAAAAGACGGCAAGCAAAACCGAGGAAGCCATTCGCGATCGTTTGCCGGAGACCGACGAGGTTCCCAAATCGAACGAGTCTCCCGAAACGACCTGATAGCGCTGCGGTCGTTCGTGGCTATTCCGACCGCGGGTTGCGTCGCGGTTGGAACATCGAAGTCGGCTAGGAGTCCGCAACGTTCCGCACACAAATGTGGTCGCGACACTCAAGTTATTAGAACGTAGGCGCTCCGGTTCGTTCCGCTTCTTCGCTCTGAATCCGTTCGGTTCTTCGGGCTCTATGAAGCGTGTCTGGCCAACGGCAAAGCGCACAGTCTCAGCAGCACTCTCCATTCTGAAAAAAACAACCACCCCGTCAATTCGACTGGGTGGTTGCCAGGAATTCCTCTCGGCCAGCGGGGCGGCCTAACTCTTGGCGGTCTCTCCCGCCTCACGCAGCCTGCCGTATTGCAAAGTGACGCCGCGCAGATTCTGCTTCAACCAGTCGGCCATTTTCTCTTCTTCGCGGAGATTCTGCTGAAGAGAGCTGGTTGCCTGACTAAACCCTCCGGCCTCGGCGAGTACGAGCAACGAGTTGTAAGCGGCGATCTCGTAATTTTCGAATGCAAAGTTGGCGAAGCTGTTCTTGAGGATTTCGTCGCCGGCTACGGAATGTCCCATCGCGGCCATGCTGCCGACCATCGACATAGCCGTATCCTTCAATGTGGAATGGTCCTCACCGAGGCCATCCAGAATGGATTCCAGGCGGGCGATCTGCCCTTCGGTCTCCGTGATATGCTGCTGCAGGCGGTCGGCGACCTGCGGATAGTTCTCGATCCGCTTGACCTGAGGTTTCATGATCGACAGTGCCTGGTTCTCCATGGCGTGAGCGTTGCGCAGCCCGACAATGAAGATCGAGCGGGTTTCGGAATTGACATCGGTATCCATAGGACTTCCTCGCGATTTGACGTGTAGAACCAAACCGTGGCTATGCCGATTTGTTCCTGGCGAGGTGTTGCAGTTAACCCTGCTCTTCAAGAAATGCTGCAATCGTGTCATTTCAGCGAATAGAGGTAGGCCGCGATATCCCGCGCCTCCTGCTCGGAAATTCTGGTCGAGGGCATTGCCGTGTGCGGATTGACCTCCCTTGCGGCGCGTATCCAACGGACCAGGTTCTCCGGCTTATTGCGCAAGACGCCGCCGATATAGACCCGGGTAGCCAAGTCGGCATCCAGGCGCGGCCCGACCAACCCTTGCGCGCCGGGAACGCCGCTGATCGTGTGGCATCCAGCACAGCCATTGGCCATCATGATGGGTATGGCGCGGGCGCCAACACCGCCGGTTGCATTGTCGGCCTTCTGCTCCACTCGACGGCTTTGCTCGAAGTACAACGCGATCCCGGCCAGAACTGCAACGAGCACGACAATTGCCGCGGCGCCGAGGATGGACCCGGACGGAGTGAAGCGCGGTGTGGCGCGCACGCCAATGCTGCTGGTGGCATTGTCAGTCTCATAAGCAACCTGGCCGAGGCGCTCCGGCCAAAACGTCAGCGCCGCCCAAGCTGCGGCCAGCACGGCAATTACCGCCCCAGCACCAATGACCAGCTTAGACAGCGCGGAGCGCATGCGACACCTCCCATCTTCTCTGTCCACTTGCGCGAATCCACAGACCGGCCAGCAGCAACGCGGCTCCGCCATAAATCAGACCGGCAGGAACCCACATCACCAAGCCGGCGAGCTGCTGGTCCTCCAGCGCGCTAAGGTTCCACAATTCCGCGCCGGCGTCGTTTGCCGGATACCACAGCCTTGGCGAGACCAGCAGCAGTACCCCGAGCAGGCCGGTGTGCAGCGAGGTGAAGAAAAGGTGCATGACTGCGCTGCCATAGGCTTGTTCGCGGCCTGAGCGCGGCAGCAGCACCCACCAGAACAGCAGCCCCGTACCGAAGAAGCTCGTATGTTGCGCATAATGCAGGACACCCCGTGCAAGCGCCGCCTCGAACAGCGCCGGAACGTGCCATGCCCATATCGCGACGCCGTGCAGGAAGGTCGCGGCTACAGGGCGGCTGACGGCGGCCCACACGGTTCGAAGCACCTTCGCGTGCCCGGCTGCGCCAAATGCCAGCCGCAGCTTGGTCGGCAATGCCCACATCATCGCCGCCGCCGGGCAGGAGGCGACCAGCAGGGGCGCCGCCACCGCCATCAACAGCTCGTGCTCGATCATGTGGGCGGTGAAGATGCGCTCGCCCAATGCATGGAGCGGACTGACCAGTGCGGCCGCCAAGATGGCCCAGCCGGCCGCGAACAGCATAGCCTGCCGTAGCCGCAACGGCCGGCTGCGGGCGCTCCGCCGCCACAGCCGAAAGGCGCCTGCCGCGTAAAGCAGTACGGCGACGGTCAGCGGCAGCGTGATCGGCAACGCCAGCGTCCAGCCGGCCTGCGGGGCGCCGGCACCGTAGCAGATCGATGTCGAGAACAGCGCGTCGAAGCTCATCGCAGGCAGCCGTCAAGAATGAGAGAGGCGGCGCCTTGCATGATGATTACCAGTGCAAACAGCACCGCGCTGAGAATGCCGATATTGGCGACGAAATCCTCCGTGGCGCGCGTACGATCCGGTTTAAAGGCGGCACCGCCTTGCTGGCGCGCCCGCCACGACAGCACGCCGCCAAGCAAGGCCAGCACTGTCAGCACCAGCGCAATGACCGGTATGAGGGGAATGCCGTGCGCGCACTGCCACTCCACGAACGCATAATTCAGCTGCGTCGACACCGCCCAGGCCAAGGGCCCGGACAACAGCCCGCCCCATGATGTGCCCAAGCGAAGCGCACGCATCTCAGTCAAGCCTCGGCATCCAGTAGATCAAAAGATAGATCGGGATCCAGGTTGCGACCACGAAGTCCCAGTAGAAGACGTTGTCGCCAACGTCCCCGAAACGCCGGCCGCTATAGCCATGGCGCGTGAACATCAGGGCCGTCAGCACCAGCGTGTCGCCGACGTCGGTAATCAGATGCGTTGTGTGAAGGCCGAGCAGCACCCACAGCATTGAGCCGTACGCATTGGTGTCCCAATAGATGTTGAGGGCCGGAAATTCGAACCACCGCACGACAAGCGGCGCCATACCGAGCAGCGACATGACGATCAGGCCGATGCGCACGGGCACCATGGCACAGGCTTCCGCGTAGCGGTTCAGTATGTGGTTGGGCACCACGCTTGCGAGCAGCAACAGCGTGACGATGGTACCCGGCCAATGGTTGGGCGGCGGCACGCCCAATGGCCATTTGGGCGACAGATAGGCGAGGTAAAGATAGGTGCCTGCGGCGAGCGCGAAGCCGGTGCCCTCCAGCGCCATGAAGGCGAGAGTGCCCCACCAGGTCGGGCTGCGCGGTCCGAGTCCGAAGGTCGGGAGGTCGGAAAGATCGGCGGCAGAACGCTGTTTCATTCCTCATCCTCCGGATCGCCTTTCGGCCAGAACCAACCGATCAAAGTGATGGCGATCGGCCCGGCTCCCCAGACCACTGCCCAAGGGCTGAAGATTGAATAGAGAAAGGTGGCGCCGATCGCGAGCGCAGCGAACAATGGCCAGATCGACGGCGTCGCCGACTTCTCGCGCACATCGGGATGCGCCTCAGCCACGGTCGAAATAACAAGTTCGCGCGCGTCGACGCGAAGCCCGGTCGCGACAGGCAGCGTGTCACGTTCGGCCCAGAGCGGCTCGGCGTTGCTAACCACCGGAATCCGAGCGAAATTATAGCTCGGCGGCGGAGAGCTCGTCGCCCATTCTAGCGTGCCTGCATTCCAGGGATTGTCCCCGGCCGGGGCGCCCCTCGAGGCGCTGTACACCAGGTTTATAGTGAACAGAACGAAGCTCAGGAACAGGACGACAGCGCCGGCTGTGATGAACAGGTTGATGTTGCCCCAGCCGAGCTCAACCGGATAGGTGTAGACCCGGCGCGGCATGCCCCACAGGCCGACAATGTGCATCGGAAAGAACGCCGCATTGAAGCCTATGAAGGCAAGCCAGAAGTGCCAGCGTCCGAGACGTTCGCTCATCATCCGGCCGGTCATTTTGGGGAACCAGAAATAGGTCGCGCCGAGCAGCGGGAATACCGACCCGCCGATCAGCACGTAATGGAGATGCGCGACCACGAAATAGGTGTCGTGCACTTGCAGGTCCAATGGCACCGACGCCAGCATCACGCCGGTCAGGCCGCCCGCGACGAACGTGAAGAAGAAGCCGAACACGAACAGCAGCGGCGTCCTGACTATCGGCTTTCCGTCCCACAATGTCGCCAGCCAGCAGAAGATCTGCAGCCCGTTCGGGATGGCAATCAGCATGCTCGATGCCGTGAAGAAGCTCGCGCCGAGCTTTGGCAGGCCGGTTGCGAACATGTGATGGACCCACAGGCCGAACGACAGAAACCCGACCGCAATCAGCGACAGAACCATGCCTAGATAGCCGAATACCGGACGCCGGGCGAAAGCGGCAATGATCGAGGACACCATGCCGGTGGCCGGGAGGAAAATGATATAGACTTCGGGGTGGCCGAAGAACCAGAACAGGTGCTGGAAGAGCAGTACGTCGCCGCCCTCGGCGGGATTGAAGATATGGGTGCCGACCAGGCGGTCGAGGATCAGGAACGTCGACGTGATCATGACCGCCGGCATAGCGAATACGATCACGAAAGAGGTGACCAGCATCGCCCAGACGTAGAGCGGAATCTTATCCAGGGACATGCCCGGCGCGCGTTGCTTCAGCACGGTGACGATGGTGGCGACCGCGACCGCCAACGATGAAACTTCGGTATAGGTGATCATCTGCGCCCACACGTCGGAGCGCTTGCCTGGCCCGAATTCAGGACCGGACAGCGGCACGTAGGAGAACCAGCCGACGTCGGGTGCCATGTCGAGTGCAAACGACACCCAGGCGAAGAGGCCACCCGAGAGATAAATCCAGAAGCTGAATGCATTGAGGCGCGGAAAGGCGATGTTGCGGGTGCCGACCATCAGCGGAACGAGGTAAATGCCGGTCGCCTGAACGATCGGCACTGCAAACAGGAACATCATGGTCACGCCATGCATGGTGAACAGCTGGTTGTAACGGTCGGGCCCGATCAGCCCGCGCTCCGGCCCCGACAGCTGGACGCGCATGGCAACGGCGCTGAGGCCAGCGAGGCACAGGAACACGAAAGCGGTGATCAAATAGCGGCGCGCAACGATCTTGTGGTCGACGCTCGACAGCGCACCGATGATGCCCGGAGCCGTCCGCCATGTCCGCGCCAGCCGACGCTCAAGGCTTGCGTCGTCGAGGCCGGTATCGCGAGGACCATCGCGCTCGGGAGCCAGGTCGCCCTTTTGTGTCGCCTCGCGCTGCTTGGCGAGGTCCCGCTCATGGGCCAGGTCGGCGCTGCTCATTTCAGGCCCTCGAGATAGGCTACGATCGCATTCAATTCGTCCCCGTTCAGTCCAACGACGGGCATGTGGGCACCTGGCTTGATCCCTTGCGGATCGGCTATCCAGGCCGCGAGATTGCCGCGGCTCATAGCCAGCGTTCCGGCAGCGAGCGTCCGCCGGCTTGCTACATGGGTGAGGTCGGGAGCGACCGTACCGCCGGCGATAGTGCCGCCGATCTTGTGGCACATCACGCATGGCCGCTTGAGGAACAGGTCGTGGCCGGCTTTGGCTTCAGCGGATACGGGGGCGGCCGCCGGCCGCAGCTGGTCGTTCAGCCACGCGTCGAAGACGGGCCGGGGTTCGGCGACGATGAAGGTGCTCATATTGGCATGCTGCGCGCCGCAGAACTCGGCGCACTGGCCGCGATAGACGCCGGGCTTGTCCGCCCTGAGGTCGAGAACGTTCTCGTGGCCAGGAATGAGGTCCAGCTTGCCCGAGAGGTTCGGCACCCAGAAGGAATGGATGACGTCCGTCGAGGTCACTACGAGCCGCACCGGCTCGCCCGCCGGGATGTGGATTTCATTGGCGGTCGTCAGGATGCGGTTCGGCTGATCGTTTTCGTAGCGAACCTCCCACCACCATTGATGCCCGGTCACGCGGATCGTCAGCGCCGTGTTCGAGCCGATGGCGGCGAGCGTCCGGTTAGAGAAGTAGCTCAGCAGCGTCAGGCCGACCAGGATCAGGGCGGTTGCGGCGAGTGCGGCGACGACAATTCGCATCTTGCTGCGCTCGGCGGCAGCATCGAGGACAAGCGGATCGCCGACGGGCGCCGCGCGCCGGGCCAATGGCACGATCAGCATGGCCATCACCAGAAGCCAGACCACCGTGCACAGCGCGGTGAAAAACCAGATCAGCCATGCAAGCTCGCCCGCGGCCGACCCTTTCGGGTCGAGCGCGGATTGCCAGCCGCTGCATCCTGCAAGGAGCAGCATGCAGGCTGCGCCGCAGCACACCCTGCAAACAAGGCGGTTCACGGCGACTTCCCCAGCGTGGCGGCATCCGGCAGGCGATTTTCGGACGGATGGGGCATCATGTCGTCGTCGCGGCTCGGCGCGGCCGATTTCGATGCGTTGCCGCTCAGCGCGCGGACGAAGGCGGCAAGCTCCCAGATCTGGTCGTCCGGGATCTTGTCACGGAAGCTCGGCATTCCGTTCGGCCGGCCGTCTCTGATCGTGGCGTGGATGCTTTCGATCGAGCTGCCATAGAGCCACTTCTGGTCCATGAGGGCCGGACCCATGCCGCCACCGCCATTGGCATGGCAGCCGGAACAGTTGAACCAGTTGAACAGACGCTTGCCCTCGCTGAGGTGGAAGGCGTTGGCCTCGAACACGCCGGCCTTGGTGTCGGACGAGGCCGGCCGTTGGCCGCCCGGCTCGAGGGCCGTCACGGCTGCCGGCTGGTCGCCCGAGCCGAGCGCCGACTGTGGACGCGTGTCGCGTTCTTCACGCTGGCACCCGGCAACCGCGAGGATTGCGAACACCAGCAAGGGAAGACCGCGCTTCATTTCAAGGCGCTCCGACAGGGTCGAAGCGGGGCACCTGGTAGGCCGCCAGGATCGCGTCGATATCGGCGCGGTGTCTGGTCAGGGCGGCGTTCACCTCGCTGCGCAGCGTATCGTCGCCACGGCGCACGCCCATCGAGATGTCGTAGATCATCGGCAGTTGCGGGCCGTCCACGCGCGGGGAGACCGGCGTGATCCGCAGCGCCACCTTCTGCCTGGACGCGAAGTAGCCGGCCAGCGGTCCCCAGACCACGGCCATATCGATGTCGCCATTCGCGACCGCCTCGACGATGCGTGCTGGCGGGTTCGGCGCCGAATAGTCGCCATAGACGGGGAAACCGATGAGATGGCCGACGATGCCGCGACGGCCAAGCGCCTCGACGGGCGGCGAGTTGGCGCCGTCGTCCCCGATCAGCTGGACACCGATGTGCAGATCGCGCAGGCGAGGATCGTTGAAGGACGTGATTTCCGGCGCATCCTTGCGTGTCACGAACACATAGGAAGACCGGTAGTAGGGCGCGGTGGTGCGCAGCATCTCTAGGTTGGCGGGCGTGCCGGGCACCAGATCGCACAAGCCGGCTTTCAGCGTGTTGCGGACGAAGCCGCGCCGCTGTGCCCACCACGTGTAGGAAACAGTCGCACCAAGCTCCCGGGCGACGAGTTCGGCAATCTTGTTTTCAAAGCCTTCTCTCGCGGCATTGGAGAACGGCATGTTGTTGGGATCGGCGCAGATCCTCAGCTCGCGCGCATCGGCAACGGCGGCAACAAGCGAGAGCGCCAGTGCGCCGACCGCGACGCCAAACCGCCGAGAAGATTTTCTCCGCGCGCGCGCGTCTCGGCCGATCGTCTCAAGGCAGCCGGAACACATACAGCGTACCTCCCGGCGTGGTTACATCCTTCAGATCCTTCATGACGTTGACGAAGCCGAGCGCGGCGGTGGCGTCGCGCGGGTCGAGATCGCCGGATACGATCGCGCCGGCCCAGCCACCGACGCCCGAAAGAATCGCGACATATTGGTGCCCGTCCGGGCCGCGATAGGTGATCGGCTGGCCGATGATGCCGGACGACGTCTTGAACTGCCAAAGCAGTTCGCCGGTCCTGGCGCTGACCGCCTTGAACCAGCCTTCCATCGTCCCATAGAACACGACGTTGCCAGCGGTGGCGACGGCGCCGCTCCACACCGGAAAGTTCTCCTTCAGGCTCCACGCCGGCTTGGCGGCGGCGACATCCCAGGCGGTAAAAGCACCGCGATTGCCGCCCGGCCCGGGAATCATGCGCACATTCATGCCGACATAGGGCGTGCCGGCGATGTAATTCACTTCGAGGCCTTCCTCATCCATGCACATATTGTTGTGCGGAATGTAGAGCAGGCCGGTCTTGGGAGAGAACGCCGAAGGCTGCCAGTCCTTGAGGCCGGACGCGGTCGGGCAGATGTCGCGCACTACCTTGCCGGTGCCGGTCTTCTTGTCCGGATTTACAATCAGCCGGCCGGTCTTGAGGTCGACGCCCTTGGTGGAATTGACCGGCCCGAACGGCACTGCCGACAGGACCTCGCCCGTGGTGCGGTCCAACAGATAGACGTAGCCGTTGCGTTCCGGCCGCACCAGCACCTTGCGGGCCTTGCCCTGCCAGGTCATGTCGAGCAGCACCTGCTCGTTGATGCCGTCGTAGTCGTGCAAATCGTGCGGCGTCCATTGGTAGAACCATTTGGCTGCGCCGGTGTCGGGATCGCGGGCAAAGATGCCGGCGGTCCATTTGTTGTCGCCGGGCCGCAGATCCGGATTCCATGGGCCGGGATTTCCAGTGCCATGGAAGATCAGGTTGAGGTCCGGGTCGTAGGAGATCCAGCCCCACACATTGCCGCCGCCGATCTTCCAGGCGTCGGGCGGCCACGACGTGACGCCGAGATCCTTGCCCTTGTCCATGTCGTAATGCGGCTTGAAATCCGGACCGATCAGCACCTCGGCGTCAGGGCCGGTATTGTAGGCCGTCCAGACGACGTGCCCGTCGCCGGCGTCGAGCGCCTTGATCCAGCCGCGTACGCCCATTTCGCCGCCGGAATTGCCGACCAGCACTTTGCCCTTCACCACCAGCGGCGCCATGGTGATGGTCTCGCCGATGTTGATGTTGCCGATGTGGGTGTTCCAGACCGGTTTGCCGGTGGCCGCATCGACGGCGATCGTGTGGCCATCGAGCGTGTTGAAATAGATGCGCCCTTCGAAGAAGGCTGCACCGCGGTTGACCACGTCGCAACAGGCAACGCCCTGCGCCGCACGTTCGGGATTGGGCTCGAACTTCCACTTCATCGGCGCGCCGGGCTTGGTAAGGTCAAGCGCGTAGAGGATGTTGGGAAACGGCGTCACGATGTACATCGTGTTGCCGACCACCAGGGGCGCAGCCTCCTGGCCCTTGTTGATGCCGGTCGAGAAGGTGAAGGCCACCTGCAGGGTCTTGACGTTGTCTTCGGTGATCTCCGCGAGATCGCTGTAGCGGGTCGAGGCGTAGTTCTTTGCCGGCATCGCCCACTGGCCGTCGTCGGGCGGAGCGGCTGCGGCCGGCGGATTTATCGCGGGGCTTGACGTTGACTGAGCAACCGCCGCGGTAATCAGCGCGAAGCCGGCCAGCAGCGTCCATCCCAGCATCGCGGCCATTGGTCTTTTTCCGTCCTTAGACACGCTGATTCTTGCCACCTGTCGCGCTTTCCTCATTTGCGTATCGAGCCGCCGACGCCGGCGCCGAGCTCGGCAGCCACGTCCGCTTCGGTTCCGGCACACAATGGATGCCCCCATCCGGAAGGGCTCTTGCCGCCGGGATCGAGGTCGTAAATGATAGCGTCCTTGCGGTTTGGGTTGACGCCGGCCGGTACCTTGTCAAGCCCGAGTGCGGCACGCACGCGCCAGGCGACATTGTGGTCGGCACAGGAAGAATCGCCGCTTATCCCGAGAGCCCCGACGATCCCCTTGCCGTCGTAGAGAGCCAGGCCCCCGCCAAACACGACGACACCGCCGATCGGCTTTCCCAGCATCGGATCGCTGGAGCTTCCAAATGTCGAAGGGTCGCCCGCATAGGCCACCGCTGGATTGACCGGATTGGTGGCCTGCAGGCCGAATAGAGGCCCGCCAGGCTGCACCGGCGCATAGAGGTTCGCGGTCGACAACGCCATCTGGGCGAGGCTGAGCCCGTTGGCGGTATTGGCTTTTTCGGCGGCGATCAGCCGGCTGCCGGGCCACTGGGCATCGGCGGTAGGCCCGCTGAACGCGACGGCGCAGACCGTTCCGTCGCGAGCCACGACTGCCGCCCATTCATTAGTGTCGAAACCGCCATTGCCGGGGCCGCCGCTGGCTTTGACGTTGGCCTTGAGAGCGGCAAACAATTTGTCGTGGTCGGCCGGGCAAGGTGCTTGGGCCCAAGCCTTTTGCTGGATGGCGCCGATCGTAAGCAGGAACACACATAATGCGACTGAGGCAATCCGCTGGCGATCCATTAGCTGCGCCGTGTTTGTTGAACACTCCCAACGCGTGAGAGGCGCAGAAGTGCCAAAGGGAACGAAATAAATATCGGATGTGGTGAGCCAACTCGGTGGCCGGCGCTCGGGGCACATTCCATCGGAAATCGGAGTTACTCTTCCCGGTGGCCCGGGCTCGGCTGGAACGGAGCGGCACCTATCGCAGTTGTGTCGGATGCAGTCTGCAGTCGAGCAATTGGCTCAATCAGTGAAAGAGCGACGAGCGATCCTGTTCGTTGGAGCCGGGGTGTCGATGAGCGTCGGCTTGCCGTCTTGGCAAAAGCTCATCGAGCACATGCAAAAGGAACTCGGCCTTCACGAGGACATGATCGGCGCACCGGAGGCCAGCTATCAGGCTCTTGCCGAATACTACCGGCTGAAGCAGGGGAGCCTCGGTCCTTTGCGCAGTTGGATGGATCGCGAATGGAGCGTGTCGCGGGAAAAAGTGCAGCGGTCGGCAATCCACAAGCTCATCGTGGCGCTCGATTTTCCGATTATCTACACCACCAATTATGATCGCAACCTCGAGGTTGCCTTCGAGATCCATGGCCGGCCTTTTGTGAAGGTGGCCAATGCCAAGGATTTGCCCAAGGCCACTGGCGAGGTGACGCAGATCATAAAATTCCACGGCGATTTCGACGACGACAAATCACTGGTTCTGGCGGAGACCGATTATTTTGAACGGCTATCGTTCGATTCGCCGCTCGATGTGAAATTTCGGGCCGACGCGCTCGGGCGCACTATCCTGTTCATCGGCTACAGCATGTCGGACATGAACATTCGTCTGCTGTTGCACAGGCTTTGGCAGACCTGGCGCCGCTCCGGCTACGAGAAGAACCGTCCGAAATCCTTCATCTTTATGCCGCAGCCGAGCATCGTCCAGGAGGCTGTCCTAGGCCACTGGGGCATTGATATGCTGACCGAAGAGGCCGACGATCCCGAAGACGCGCTGCTCGCATTCCTGAACGAACTCATGGACAGGGTCGGCCGGCCAGACGGCGCGTGAGAAACTTGCGCAAGCGAATTGGTCAGGGAGTGGGAACCGGCTGATCCGATGTGAGTTCGGGAGGACTAACGCATACGGGACCGAGCCTCGATGGGCGCGCGCAAACACAAGCGAAGAATGCATGTAAAAGACGACCTGCCGGCCGAGTTGGCCCATGAGATCGAGTTTTTTGCCCGCAGGTGCGGCCTGACGAGGGACGAAGCGCTCAAGATGATGCGAGATGCCGGCCGGTTGAAGGACGGCGCGAAGGCATCTTACGAAACCGGGGCGAAGTAGCGGCATGGATCCCGCTTCGTGGACGGCTTTTGTCGGAACGGTCATCCTGATGCAGATGCCGCCGGGGCCCGACAGTCTGCTGGTGATTGCGCGCGGCATCGGGCAGGGCCGTGATGTTGCCCTGTTCACCGTCCTGGGAATGACCTTCGGCGCCGGCATGGTCCAGTTGCCGCTCCTTGCCCTCGGCATATCGTCGCTCGTCCAGGCATCGCCGCTTGCCTTTGCCATGCTTCGTTGGGCAGGCGCAGCCTATCTGGTTTGGCTTGGATCGCGTTTGGTGTTGTTGCCGTCAGCCAGCGTCGCCGTCAAGGAGCCGCACAATGTCGGACCGCTTGTAGCCGCACGCGAAGGAATGATCGCCAATCTGATAAATCCCTGGCCGCTAACCTTCATGGTGGCTTTCCTTCCGCAGTTCGTCGATCCTGCTCGCGGATCGGTCACGCTGCAATTGCTGCTGCTCGGTGGCACCCAGAAAATGACCGGTGTGCTGGTGCTGGGCACATATGCACTCGCATCCGGCACGCTCGGGGCCTGGATCATGAAAAGGCCGAAGGTAAGGCTCTGGCAGCAGCGGCTGGCAGGTTGCTTCGTCGTCGGTCTCGGTATGCGCATGGCAGTCGGTGGTGGCGCGCACCGCTGAGGATCGAGCTATGCAGCGGCCGTCATGGATGGAACATCCGCCGACAATTTTCGTTGACATGCTCCACAAGGCGAGAGGTCGAACATGTCAAAGGTCCAAGCCGCCACCCCGGAGCGTTTGCAGCAGCTCAGGCTCGAGGCGACCGCGCACTTTGCGCCGCTCATATTGCGCGAGGCGTTGGTCCGTCTCTGCCGCGCCTGCGGAAGCGACAGCCTCGACCGGTTCGAGAAGACTATGGTCGACCAAATCGAGGCATCGCGTGACGAAAAGGCCGATTTCGACACGATGAAGGAATTTGCCATCGAACAGCTCTATGGCTGGATTCGAGAAGTCAGGTCTTCACCGGACATGACACAGCCGCTGGAGAAGTTGGACGCCCGCAGGACGTCCGGCCGATCGGAAGAGCCGCAAACGCTGGAAGACCAGTTGCAGGCAGGCCTGGAAGATTCCTTCCCGGCAAGCGACCCGCCGGCGGTCGTCTCCACTGCGATCCCAGGCGGATCGAAGAAGCTGGTCGGAACGGACGAAATCCTCAGGCAAAAGGGGGAGAAGGAGGGCGAGGGCGCGAGCCATTCGTGATAGGGTTGGCCTGGACGGAACTGCGGGAAGGCAGCCCCTGCCGGTTCATCCGCTGTCCGACATGAGGGCTGTCGGGGCACGCGCGTCATGCGGCTCGCCTTCGACAAGAATGTTCGCCTCCCAAGCGGCGTCTACAAATGCCTGGCGTGCTTTGGCGGCCGTGATTTGACCGGTCCGGGCGCGGTTCAATACATCAGCGGCTACCAGCGCCAGCGGAGCGTTGCGCGCCGGCCATTTCTCGCTGTTCAGGCAATATATTGCTTCGAAAACGGAACTGACCAATCGCGATCGCCCGGGCTTGCCGAAATAGATGCAAACAGGAGTATCGAACTCTATTCTCAGCATCATATTCCTTCCCGTTCACGCAGCTGGCCGCTTCATGTAGGCTGCGAGTAATCAGCCTCCAGGGTCTACCGGGCCGTCCGACGGGAGCTTCAGCCAACCATCGTGGGCCTTCGCAGGTATTTCGGCTGCGATATCGTGCGCCAGAATGCCCGCCTTGCGGGCGAATGTTTCGAACGCCGCGTGTACCGTCTCGGCATCGAGCTCGTCGGCCAGCCCGGCGCGACAGGCGTCGAACGCCGCCTTGTGCGCTGGACCGCGACTAGGCCATTCGTTTAACACGTCATAGGCCTGCCAAATATTTTCGACATAGCGAGGGAAACCAAGGCCGACGAGAATTGGAACGGGGCGGCCAAACGATTTTGTTGTCATCTGTGTCTCCGCGAAAGACTTGTCGCATCAACGCCCGGGGGCGGACACGAGGCCCATGCTCTTTAACGCGGGATTGCTGCACGGGTTGCAGCGGGTTTTTTCGATCGGGCGCAGCCGGTCCTGGCGTCACTTGTTGGTCCGCATCTTTTGCCGGGGATTGATACCGCCTTGCGGCGTGGTGTCGTTCTCGACATCGCCTTCGAACGTGTTGTTGCCCTGATCGAGCCGGTCGCCCTCCTTGATCGTGCCCCTGGAACTGCCGATGCCGGGATCGTTGGCAAGATCGCTATCGGCCGGCGTTTTGCCTTTGGCGTGCTTGTTTCCTGTCATGAACTCCTCCTGTTTCTTGAGATGGGCCGTCCTTGAGGTGGCGCCAAGGCCGCTGCGAGATCGCATTCCGACGCGCCAAATAGCGGCGCCCGAATTGTCGGACGACCTTGATTTGAACTCGGCGATCCCGGTGGTTGTTCCGTCAAAAATGCCGCCGTCGGCCGGGATTGCCCAGCCAAGCCCTCTCTGGTTTCTGGAAGGTTTCTGGAGCCGGGTGATTTTCGCCAACCGGAACGATCTTTCGCCCAATGCATTTAACTGGTCTGCGCTCACGAACTCATTCTGGACGGGAGCTGGACCATTGCCACCCACAGCCTACGCCTTGGCGACCCGCGAAACCGAAGAAGTTTCCATCGTCGACCTCATACCCGCTTTGAGGGCTTTCGCCCGTACCTTCTGCCGCACTCCCGATGATGCCGACGACCTGGTTCAGGAGACGCTGACCAAGGGACTGGCCAACATTGACAAGTTCGAGGCTGGAACGCGCATGAAATCATGGCTCTTTACCATCATGCGCAACACCTACTACACGCGTGTCAGGGCTGCGGTGAGGGAAGCGCCCGGCCTGCTCGACTGCGCTTCGCTTCGGCCGATCTCGGAAGCGACGCAGGAATGGTCCGTACAGGGCAAGGAAGTCCACCAGGCCATCCAGAGGCTTCCCGAGCACCAGCGCGAGGTTCTGATGCTGATAGGCGTGCTGGGCGTCAGCTATGAGGAAACGGCCGAAATATGCGGTTGCGCGGTGGGAACCGTGAAGAGCCGGCTCAACAGGGCACGCGCCGGCGTGCTGGAATACCTTGGCGAAAGTTCCTCGCAAACCCTGATGGAAAGGCGCAGCTATCTGTCCGAAGGACAACTGGACTTCGAAGCCGAGAGGCGCCGCTAATATATGTCACGTTAGTTACTGGTTCCGCGCAAGCGCCTTTCGACAAGCGCATGCTGCAATTCGACCGCAAGTTTGGTCAGCCGGTCAGGAACCCTTTCCTGTTCGATGGCCGCAAGCAAGGAAGCGATTTCCCGGTCTATCGTCAGATCGGCACGCGTGCTGACGGAATCTTCCCTTGAGCGAGCCATCGCGTTCTCTTGGCAAATGTTGGTCCCTTCACCTCACTCTGGTGGCAACAGTGCGAGTTTGCAAGAATTTGCAGACTATCCATGCGACCGGTTTCGGTCCTTGCACAGCTTCGTCAGCGGTTAGCTCTCACGGCGTTTCAATTGCTCGCCGGCTGCAAGCCACATGCTGCCGCAACGATCACTCTTCAGGCCGCCGATCCGCTGAACGATCCTGGTACTGCTCGGACTTGACCCGATTGCCGTCGAGCCCACGCTCCTTGGTGTGCTGCTTCTTGTCTCTGTTGGACAGAACGGCGTTCTCTCCGATCTTGTCCTTGGGAAGATCGGTCATCGCGCCAGCGCCAGCGCCTTTGCCGTGACTGCCGCGACCGATGTGCTTCTTGCTGCCGGACGCCATCTTGTCCTCCTTCATACTGTCGAATAGCGGCTTATCCCGTTCGGCATCCGAACCAGCGTTGGGCCGCAATGTTCCGCCGGAAATCGTAAGCAGGAAGGCATCGCCGTCCCAGTGCCGGAACGGCTTTTCGCCATCGACGAGGACTTGCATGCCATTTGCATTGGCGAAGCTTTGAACGTCGGCGCGATCCAGCGCCGGCGATCCGCGATATGAATAATTCAAAAGCACGGCCATGCCTGGCCTCTTCAGCACGCGCGCGATTTCCACGAAATGTCGCTCCGCGAGGCCGGCCAGCACCAGATAGGGAAAGCTGTCGACAGCCAGCACGCGGTCGAAGTTGGCATCGCAAAAATCGGCAAGATCGAAACCGCGGGTAGGGTGGAATTCTACATTGCCGAGCCCCGCGCATCGCCGGCGGGCGATCGAGATCATCGCCGGGGATATATCGCTGCCGACGATCCGGTGCGACAGAGCAGAGAGCGCCTGTTCGAACCGACCGATACCACAGCCGATGTCCAGTATATCGCGGCTGGTGCCGGTAAAGCCTCGCCTCTCCAGCCAAGCAACGATCTCAGCCGTAGCGGCAGAGAGTTTTTCCTCATTGCCCAGAGACGACAGCTGGACGCTCGCCGCCGGGGAAATCGCCGCCGCCGCATCAAACCCCGCCGCCAGCCGCTTGACGACCGCATCGTCGGTCTCGCCCTCGCCACGCTCGTGCCGAACGGCACCACCCGTTTTGCGCAGCGTGGCGAAGATTTCGGGCCTGCGCTGGAGCAGGTCGGCAATCCGTTGCAGTTTTGCCGTCTTTCGCGGGTCGGCCGAGTGCGTGTCTTGCGCAATTTTCGCCAGTTCTGCGGCTTCGATTCCTGTCTCGAAACGGAGAGCCAGCCTGGCGATGACGGCATCGACGCCGGCACCGTCTGCCATGCAGTCCTCCAGCACCCGCCTTGCTGATGTCGACCGCCGAGATCCCGGCTGGGTCGCGCTCATCGCCCTTTGCTCCGCGTCCAGATCTTGCGCATCGTCCACCGGTCGACGGCGCCCCAGCTGTATTTGTAAGCCTCTTGTCCGCGCAGAAAATCGAACTCTTCCGCACCTTCGCAGATCGCCTGCCTTATCGCCTGGCCGATGAGCAGCGCGCCGGGACTTTCCTCGGCATAGGCCGGATCGAAGCCACCGAGATAAGCGCAAGCGCGGCCACGGTGATGGAACCCGTAATAGGCGCCCACGACCGCGTCACCGATCGTGATAAGCCAGCATCGGGCAAGCACCCGTGCGGCCAGCTGCGGCAGCGCCTGACGGTGGAATGCTTCCACGCGGGAATCGGACAGGACGCCGTCGCCGTGTCCGGCCCAGCGCGCGCGGTGAAGGCGGATCAGGTGATCGAGGAATGTCTGCGGATCGGACAAAGCGGGTTCGATGAAGACCCGGCCGCGACTCGACGCGGCCCTGTGGGCGCGCCGCAATTGGCGCCTCCGCCGCGCCGGAACACAGCCTTGAAGCGTCTGATCGCCGGCGAGGGCGAGCACCGGGCAAGCGGCGTGACCGACGGCCTGGCACGATTCGAGCGCGGCATGCCTGATGGCAAGGCCGGCGGCGCCGGGCGGCAGGTCCTGTAAGATCCACTGTGACCAGCCGAGGGAAAGAGCCGTGTCGGCGATGGCGGCGCCCACCGGTTCGGCGATCTTGGGAATACAAAGGACGTCCAGATAGTCGCTCAACGAAATCCCGAGCGGAAGCAATCGCGCGCCGGATTCCTGATGTTCCAGATAGAGTGGCGCCAGGCCGACCAGATCGTCGCCACTCCAGACGGCCACCGTCGCTAGCTCGCCGGGAGCGAATGTCCGCCACCACGCCATCAGCCATGCGGGAGACTGGAACGGCGTCGCCGAGGGACTGCGCGACCAAAGCTCCCACCAGTGCGGCTCGAGGGCTTCCAGGTCCGCCGGATCGTCGATGATCTCACTGCGGAGCATGTTCCGCTCACCTCGCCGTCGCGAGCTGCCCGCTGTCTGTGCCGAGCCGTGCCAGCGCCCGATAGGCGTCCGTGTAGGAGGAAACCATGCGATCGAGTGAAAACCGCCGCCGCGCCTCGGCCCGGCAGGTCTCGGGGTCCAGGCCGGGTGCGGCAACGATGGCTTGCGCCATCTCGTCGACATCCCCGACCAGATACCCGGTCTTGCCGTGCTCGACCACATCCGGTAGTGCGCCATTCGGGAAGGCCACCACGGGGGTGCCGCAGGCGAGCGCCTCCATGGCGACGAGCGAACTGGTTTCCGCGGCAAGGCTCGGAATGACCAGGCAGCGGGCTGTGTTCAGCAGGCGCCGCTTGGCGACAAAGCCGAGCGGACCAAGGAAGCGGCGCCGGTCGTCCAGCCGGGGTTCGACCTCGTCGCGAAAATACGCGGTGTGCGTTTCGTAGAGGTAGACTTTGCCGCCGACGACCAGCGGCACACCGGCCTTCTTGGCTGCGTCCAGCGCCAGATGGATGCCCTTTTCCGGGCAGACGCGGCTGAGCACGAGCGCAAAGTCGCGTTTGGCCTGCGGGTCGCTCAGCGCGTCGATGTCCACTCCGTTTGGGATCGGTTCGATGAGCCTGGCTCCCGGTGGCGCGGTTCTTTGCTGAGCCGCCGATACCGCATGCAGCCACAGATCCTCCCGCGCCGGATTGAGAGCGTCGGCCGGATACCAGTCGAGCGGCAAATGCAGGGTCACCAATGTCGGCCCGTCGCCCGGCAGATAGGCGTCGAAATCGATACCGTGCAAATGCACCACGTCGATCGGCCAGCGGGCGCGCGCGGTAGCAATTGAAGCGCGATGAGCACGCTGCGCCCGGCGCTTCGCCGCTTCATCGAGCACGCCCGGTTCGGCCGGCGTCTCGATGAGGACACCCGCAGCGCTCGAGCCCCGGCAGCCGATCACGATCGAGCGGTGTCCGGTCTGTACGAGCGCCTGGTCGAGCATCGACAGCACCTGCTCGGCGCCGCCGACCGCATCCGGCCCCACCGGGGCGAGGGGATAGGCGACGTTGAGGACGGTGAGCGTCATGGCTGGAGAGCCGAAGCTCCTCACGCTGCGGAGGCGCGCAGCCTGCCGACGGAAGGGGCAGCGATGCTGCCGGAATAGCGGCGCGTCATTGCCGCGCAGAACTCGGCGAATTCCTCCGGCACCAGCGGCGGGCTGCTGTGGTGCGGCATCATTCCGCGGTGTTCCGGCGTGAAGCAGAAAGTAACGGTCACGTCGAAGTCGGCCAACGCCTCCATCTGCCTGTCGAACCAGTCAAGCGCGTTCGGCCTGAAGCTGTCGGCCCAGGAAAGCCCGGTGCGCAGATTGGTGACGCCGAGGCGTTTCATCCAGGCAACGGCGTCGTCCAGCCGGTGATCTTCGAAATGGAACCACTGCACCAGTCCCATTGCCGGGGTATGGTGCAGGAACTCCTCGAGCGCGGGCTTTGGCGTGCCGTCCTGGCGAAGCAGGCCCATGTAGAAATGGCGATAATAGGAAGAGCCTTCCGCCTCGCGATGGCGCGTCGTCGCTTCCCACTCGCGCGGCAGGTCGTAGAGGCTGTACCATTGGATGCGCGGTGCGTTGCCGATCAGCAATTCCGCGGTCCGGCGCAGGCCCCAGACCTGTACTTCTTCGGCGCCGAAGGTCGATACGCCGACCTCGCTGACCCATACCGGAAGATCGGTAACGGCCGAGATCTCGCCGATCTTCTGCGGCCATTCGTGGATCTGCCAGAGGTTCCAGTCGAGCGGAAAGCCGTGCACGGCGACCGCGTCGACATGATCGAGCACGCCGAACTCCTTCATCCTTGTCATGAAGCCGGCATCGATCGGCGAGATGCCGCCAAGGACTTTGGTCAAGGCGGAATTCTCCGACGCGATCGCGTCGGCGGCCAGGATTGCCGTAGTGGCGAAGCGGCTCCAGTCGGGGTCGAGCTCGGGATCCCAGTGGGATTTGTTGTTGGGCTCGTTCCAGATCATCGCGGCTTCAATCATTTATCTGTCCTTTCGACGGGTAGACGGCGCCGCCGCCGGCCGGTACGTCGGCGGTGCGGCAGAAATAGACCTCCTGCTCCGGTTGCAGCACGATCTCGAAGCCGGCGCTGCGCAGCATGGCTTCGGTGCAGGCGCGATTGGGAATCCACCAGTTGGTCGGGTCGTCGGCGTAACGATGCTCGATGAAATGCAGCTTTGGGAACTCCGGCCGGTCGAACAGGTCGTGGGTCCAGAAATGATAGTTCTGCTCGAGCGCCGGCACGTTGGTGCTGCCGCGCTGCATCGACTGGAAGATCATCAGGTCGTCGGCGACATGCTCCCGGATCAGATCGAGTGCAAGCAAAGGATGGCGCAAATGGTAGAGCACGCCCATGAACAGCACGATGTCGAACCGCTCGCGCAACGCGCCAACGTCGTAGACCGAGAGCTGCCGGAATTCGATGTCGCAGTCCGCTACCTCGGCGGCAAAGCGCGCCTGCGCCAGGTAAGCCTCATCGAAATCGATGCCAAGCACGCGGCCGGCGCCGCGGCGTTTCATCTCGATCGAATAGAAACCCGCATTGCAGCCTATGTCGAGCACCGCCTTGCCGGAAAGATCGGCGGGAATCGCGTCGGCGAATTTGCGCCATTTGATTAGCGGATAGTTGCCAAGGAAATGGTCGGGAGCGGTTTCGATGCCGGCCAGTTCCATATTGTGGAACCATGGGCCGAGCGCGTCGATACGGCGGCGGATTTCGGCATCGGAATGCAGCATGGCTAGCCTCCTTCGCCTGCGAGGATAGGAACGTGCTGGTGGCCTGGCAGTGTAATGGCGGCTTGGTCGTCCTTGGTACCGGCGGCGCTTTCAAGCAGCCGCAGTGCGGTGCGGTAGCCGTTGAAGGTGCCGACGTCGACATAGGCGGTGCCAGCCTTGATGCCATAGGCTTCGCCTCCGGCGGCGAGATAGGCGTTGACCAGCGTGCCGATATATTCGTCGCACCGGTCCCGTTCCCGCCACAGCGCCGCGAGTTGGTGAAGGGTGCGCCCGGGCATCTTGAACGCACCCCAGATCCAGTTCGATTGGGCATTCTGCTGCTTGACCTGGATTTGCTTCACCCGATCGTCCTGGTCGACAACGACGGCATCGAAGAACTCCGGCTGGTCCACCGGAAACAGCAGGAAGGACAGGCCGTCGTCCGGGAGGGCCAGGAAACCGTCTTCGGGAAACCAGATTGTATCGGGCAGCCCGACCAGAACGGTCTCGTCGGCTGCGACGAGCGGCGCGGCGCGGAAGATGGCGTCGCAAAGGCCGACCGGAGAGGGCTGCACCACAAACAGTGCAGTCGCGTCGGCATAGCCGGCAGAATAATATTCGAGGATATCCGACTTACCCGAGCCGATGACGAAGCAGATCTTGTCGGCCCCCGCGCGCACCATGCGGCGCACCAAATATTCACTGACCGCGCAAGGCCGCTCGGTGTTGCCGTCGATGCGGCTGCCGACCGGCAGAAGCTCCTTCGAAAAGCCGAGCGGCTGGATGCGGCTTCCCCGTCCGGCTGCGGGCACGATGCCCAACATCAAACTGCCTCCTTCAACGGCTCGCCATGCGTGGAGCCGTGCAGTGCATCGGACAGGATGCGGTCGAATTCCTTCGCGCGTCGCGCCGAGGTGTGTTCGTCCAGCACCCGCTCGCGCGCACAGCGGCGGATCGCGTCAAGCTCGGCGTCGGACAGGTCGAGCGCGGCGACCACGTCGTCGGTGCTGTTGGCCACGACGATCTCTTCACCGGGCCGGAAAAAGGCCTCCAGTCCGGGCCATGTGTCGCTCACCATCGCAGCACCGCAAGCGGCGGCTTCGAACAGCCGGCCGGAAGGACACCAGCCCCGTTTGGCCATCGCCTCGCGGGTCACGTTCAGGGTCAGCCGTGATGATGAAAAGAAGGCGGGGTGGTCGGCCGGCGGCAGATGCCGGACGAAGAAGATATTGTCGCTCCACGGGAATTCTTGCGGATATTGTGCGCCGCCAATAAGGAAACGGCGATCCGGCAGGCGCGCAGCCGGACTGACCAGCAGCCTTTCGACCCCGGCCTGGCGGTCTGCCGCATAGGTCCCGAGATAGGAAAGGTCGCCGGCAAACTCCGGCCTGGGCGGGGCGGGCCGATGTCGCTCTGGATCGACATGGCCGTAGAGCGGCATGACGCGGCGTGCACCCAGCATCGACCTCAATGCGTCGATCGCGGTTCCTCCCGTGTAGCTCAGCACGAGATCGAAATCGCGAAGCCCTTCCGGCCCGAAATAAGCCGGAGGCTCACCTTGTTCGATCCGGGCCAGCGTCACCGGCGTGTCCAGATCGTAGAACACCTTCAGCCCGTGACAGGCCTGGTGGGCAAGGCGCGACGCGCTCACGGCATCGGGGCAATAGGAGGTGACAATGACCACATCGGCCTCATTCATCGCCTGCTCGGCAACGCGCTGGATGTCCTCCCAATCCGGGTAAAGGACAAGGTTGCCGCCATCCAACTGGTCGAGGTCGCGCGTCCCGGCATAATAGGGAGTGTTGCGTTCAAAGAAGGTGATGGACCAGCCCAGCCCGGCCATCGCCCGGATCAATCCGCGCCACAGCGTGGCGTGCCCATTGCCCCACGACGATGTCACGGTAAGACCGAAAATGACCATGCGCATCCGGCAATTCCTCGTCAGGCAGCTTCGTTGAGTCTAATCAGCTTCGACCCCCAGTCTCCCCAAACAACTGTGGTGATCGACGCTGGGTCGATATCGAGGCGAAAGCAGTTTCCCAGCGACAGGCCGAGCACTTTGCACACCGCGGCCTTGATGACGTCAGCATGGCTGACCAGCGCGACGCACTGGTTCTGGTAGGTGCCGCGGACCTGCTCGATCAGCGAGACGACGCGTTGCTGCACGTCCAGCATGGTCTCGCCGCTCGGTGTTCTCGCCTGCTGGCGCTGGTCGTTCCACACCCGCCAGTCGGCATCCTGGTTTAACTCCTCGAAGGTCTTTCCCGACCAGGTGCCGAAGTCGATCTCATCGAGTTCCTCGCGGATCACGATTTCACCGGCATTGCAGACGACCGCGATCGGATTGGCCGTCTCCTGCGTGCGTTCGCGCGGGCTGCAGAAGACTGCCGCTATCGCCTCGCGTGCCATGCGCTCTGCCAGGTGCGAGGCCTGTGCCTTGCCGGCTTCGCCGAGGCACACGCCAGCCATCCGTCCGGCAAGATAACGGCCGACATTGTCGTGCGCGGCGTGGCGCACAAGAAAAAACGTCGTCGTCATTCGGCGGCATCGAGCATCGGCTCGTCCTTACCGGCGATGAAAGAGAGCGTGCGCTGGCGGGCTTCCGCGTCGGTGAACTGCTCGGGCGGCGATTTCATGAAATAGCTGCAGGGACCGGTCAGCGCGCCTGCGATACCGCGGTCGAGTGCCAGCTTGGCGCAACGCACCGCATCGATGACGACGCCGGCGGAATTGGGCGAATCCCACACTTCCAGCTTGAGCTCGGCATTCAGCGGCACACCGCCGAAGGTCGTGCCCTCGACCCGGATATAGGCCCACTTGCGGTCGGTCAGCCACGGGACATGGTCGCTCGGCCCGACGTGAATGTTGCCGGGCTCCAGGGGAACGTCGAGCTGGCTGGTGACGGATTGCGTCTTTGAGATCTTCTTCGATTCCAGCCGCTCACGCTCCAGCATGTTGAGGAAGTCGGTATTGCCGCCGAAATTGAGCTGGTAGGTGCGATCGATGCGCACGCCGCGCTCACGGAACAGGTTGGCGAGCAGCCGGTGGACGATCGTCGCACCGACCTGGCTCTTGATGTCGTCGCCGATCAGCGGCAGGCCGTGCTGCTCGAAGCGTCGGCGCCACTCCGGCCGCGAGGCGATGAAGACGGGTATGCAGTTGACGAAGGCGCAGCCCGCCTCGAGCGCGCACTCGGCGTAAAAGCGCGTTGCCTCCTCCGAACCGACTGGCAGATAGGACACCAGGATTTCGGCGCCGCTCTCGGCGAGGATCTTGCCGACGTTGGCGACCGGCTCGTCGGCCTCCTCGATCTCGTCGCGCAGATATTTGCCGATGCCGTCCAGCGTCGGTCCGCGTTCGACGCGAGCGCCGACAGGCGCGACATTGGCAAAGCGGAAAGTATTGTTCGGCGCGCTGTAGATCGCGTCTGCCACATCGCGTCCGACCTTGCCCTTGGCGACATCGAAAGCGCAGACCACCTCGATGTCCTTGACGTGGTAGCCGCCAAGATCGGCATGCATCAGCCCGGGTATGGGTTCATTGCTCCTTGCGTCGCGGTAATAGGTGATGCCCTGTACAAGAGAGGAGGCGCAGTTGCCCACCCCTACTATTCCGATCCGAACTTTCTTCGATCCCACGAAACCGCTGCCTATGCTGTTGAAGGTAAGTTCTTCGTGCCAAACCACCTGCCTCGCTGATTGTTCCTTGCCGGCTGCAAAAATCGTGCAACCGATGGTGGATCAAAGTAGCGCCCACCGAGTTGTGCAGCTGGGAGTGAGGCCAACCGGGACCGACAATGATCGTCTATGGCGACCACAAGCAAATGCGGAGCGCGCGATATGTTCGCGCCTCGGCCTGCGAAGCGGCCGGGCACATTGCGGACATGCCAAGCGGGATCGGACGGCACGCAGCACTGGTCGGCCTGTTCATCAAGGCTTCGGAATTGGTCCAGGGCCTTGCCGACGCGGAATTCGAGGCCAACGGCACGGACAGGATTTCCCCACAGCGGATCGTGGGCGCGAACCTCCTGGTCGGCTTGGCCCGGGACGTGGGCAGATCGTGGGACGCCGGATTCGCTATCGACGGCCCGGTCGATGCCGAAGTGCCGCGAATGCTGGCCGAACTCGATTGCGATGGCGAAATCCTCATCGGCACGGCCGAGGGCTATGCCCATTACGCGCTCTATCCGGAGAGCTATTTCGTCGCCGCACGGCAGTCGGGTCTCGATGCTAACACATGCGTGATCGGCATCCGCAGCATCGGCCTGGGGCTGGCAGCGATGGTGGCGGCGGCCATCGGCGCACCGGCACCCGTCAGCGTCCGACCGGCCGGTCATCCGTTTCGCCGGCGGCTTGCCGCCGATCCAGAGTTGATCGGCGGCTGGAGGACAAGGCCGTCGGCCCATTTCGCTGTCGTCGATGAGGGCCCAGGCCTGTCCGGCAGCTCGTTCCACGCCGTCGTCACATGGTTACAAGCGCTGGGCATCGGTGCCAGGCGCTTCCATCTGTTCCCCAGCCATTTGGGTGGCCCGGGTCCCGAAGCATCGGCGGACGGCCGTGAGGCGTGGACGGTTTGCCAAAAACACACGGCGGATTTCGAGCGGACTTTCACCGCTGGATCCGCTGTCCCGGCGCTGCGGGATTGGGTGGCCAGGACGATCGGCAGCACAGCGGTCAAGCTGACGGAAACATCCGCCGGGGAGTGGCGTCACTTGCACTATGGCTCGCAGGATCATTGGCCACCCGTTCACCGCGGCTTCGAGCGGCGAAAGTTTCTTGCCTCTGCGGGCCGGGAAAAATGGTCGGTCAAATTCGTCGGCCTCGGTGAAATCGGAATGCACAAGGCCGAGACTGCCCGGAGGCTGCATGTCGCAGGGTTTGGCCCGGACGTCGCCGGGCTGTGCCATGGCTTTCTCGTCGAACGCTGGATCGACGGCACAACGCTGGACCGGGCAAGGCTTTCGACAGGAAAACTAGTCGCGCATCTCGGATGTTATCTGGCCTGGCGCGCAGCCAATCTGCCCGCCTCCGAGCCGGGTGCCTCGCTAGAGGCGCTTGCCGCCATGGCCGTGCAGAATACAAACGAAGCGCTGGGCGAAGGCCGTGCCACGGAGTTGCGGAACTGGTTCTCGAAACAGGTTCCACCCAAGACCATGCAGCGGGTCGAGATCGACGGGCGGCTTCATCCGTGGGAGTTCATCCTTTCGCGCAGCGGAACGCTGGTCAAGACGGACGCCCTCGACCATTGCCGATCGCACGATCTGATCGGCTGCCAGGACATCGCCTGGGACATTGCCGGCGCCCGTGTCGAGTACAGCCTCTCCGACGCAGCGACTGCGGCACTGTGCAACGCTGTCGAGGCGACTACGTCTCGTCCCGTCGATGCCAATCTGGTCCACTACTACGAGCCCTGCTATCTCGCCTTCCAGCTTGGCTTGTGGAGCATGGCGGCACGATCTGGCGATGATCGGGAACAGATCCGGTTGACGGCCGCGGCAAGACGTTACGCTGCCGCGCTGCTTCGTTTCCTGGAATGCCAAGGCGACCTGCGGCCCTTCGACCAGCATCAGTCCAGCCTGCGCAGCATATCCGCTTCCTTTTCGAGGATGGCCGCTACTTCCTCGCGCTGAAGATGCGTCATCATCAGGCTCACACAACATTCCAGATAGGTGATGGAGGCGCGGCGCAGGAAGGCAGCCGTCTCCTTTGCGGCCATTTGCTCGATGTCTTTGGCGGATCGCTTCGGATGCACAATCGTCTCCATGCCGGTACCTTGGCAAAACCAGAAGCTGGACGGGTTGTTCCCGCGACGAGAAAAAGTGACCAAATCCGCAACGACCGCACAATCAAGCAGCGGTCAGACGCTCCCGGCCGTCAGGCCGGCAGGTTTTGCAGCCGGCCTGATGCAGAACGCACGGCGGGGGCAATTCGACGTCTTCTGTCGATCATCTGCGCCGCCTCAAGCTCGGCAAAATAGCCGATTGTGCGCATCAAACCCTGCCTGAGCGGCACTTTCGGCGACCAGCCGAGAAGCTTCCTTGCACGGGAAATGTCGGGTTGCCGACGACGAGGATCGTCTTGCGGCAGCGGCAGGAATTTCAGGCCCGATTTGGTTGCGGTCATGCCTCTCACCAGGCTCGCCAGTTGCAGGATGGTGAACTCCCCTGGATTGCCCAGATTGACGGGCTGCCGCGGATTGGGATCGACCTCCATCAACCGCATCAAGCCGTCGACCAGATCGGAAACATAGCAGAACGATCTGGTCTGCAGTCCGTCGCCGAATATCGTCAGCGGCCGTCTCTCGAGTGCCTGCATGATCAGATTGGAAACGATCCGTCCGTCCGCAGGGTCCATCCTTGGACCATAGGTGTTGAAGATACGCGCGACGCGGATATCGGCTTTTCCCATTCTCAAATAGTCGAAACACAAGGTTTCGGCGGTACGCTTGCCTTCGTCATAGCAGGCGCGGGGGCCGATGCAGTTCACGTGGCCGACATAGTCCTCCTTCTGCGGATGCTGTTCGGGATCGCCATAAATTTCGCTGGTGGACGCCTGCAGGAACCGGGCGCCATTACGAGCGGCGAGCTCCAGCAGATTGAGTGTCCCGATAACGCAAGTCCGCGTCGTATGGACCGGGTCGGCCTGGTAACGCGGCGGCGAGGCCGCGCACGCCATGTTGAAGATGCGGTCCACCGGTTCGCTAAGCTCCAGCGGCCGGCAAATGTCTTGCTTGATCAGCCGAAAATCCGGACGATCGGCGATCGATGCTATGTTCTCCATGCGGCCGGTAAGGAAATTGTCGACGCAGATCACGCGCCAGCCGGCCTGGAGCATTGTCTCGCAAAGATGCGAACCGAGGAAGCCTGCGCCGCCCGCGACAAGCACGGTCTTAGTCCGTTGCACCTTTCTTGATAGCTGCATCTCTATCTTCTCCCGTCTGCGGGTCATGCTGCGCTCTCGACATCCAGATCGAGAACAGAACGTGGCGATTTGGCCTGCGCCAGCAGCGAAATGAATTCGCGGGCTCTTGCGATGCTTGTGTGAGCTGCCAGGATGAGCACGCGCGCCTGCTTGGCCATGGCAAGCCGGGCGCCGTCGGATTCCCCAGACAGGATACCGATTACGTCCTCGGTCCTGCGCGCGGTGTGGATCGTCCGCTCCGGAAACAGGCTGTCCAGTCCGGCCCAGCTATCGCTGATGATCGCCGTGCCGCAGGCGGCTGCCTCGAAGAGGCGCACACTGGGCGACCATCCGGCCGCGATCATGGAACTGCGCGTGACGTTCAAAGTGTAGCGTTGGCGGCTGTAAAAGGCCGCGTGGTCCGCCGGCGGCAGGTGTTCGATGCGATCCACATTGTCCGGCCAGGCGATTTCGCGCGGATATTGCGAACCTGCCACGACGAAGCGGCGCTCCGGAATGCGACGCGCCGGTTCAAACAGCAAGGCCTCCAGCGTCGCCTGGCGGTCGGGGCTGTAGGTGCCGAGATAGCCGAGATCCCAGCGGATTGGATCGCCGGTTCCATGATGCCGTTCCGGGTCGACGGAGCAGTAGAGCGGCTCGGCCCGCCTCGCGCCGAATTCCGCCGTCAGACGGGCAAGCGTCGGCCCGCCGGTGAACGAGAAGTAGACGTCGAAATACGGGACCTGCCGTCTGGCAATATACTCGCAATCATCGGTTGAAAGCTTTGCCAGCGTGACCGGCGTGTCGATGTCGTAGAAGCAGAACTGACCCGTGCACAGCGATGCCACGACGTCGATGATTTCCGCGCCTTCCGGAACGAAGGAGCCGACGACCACGATATCGGCATCGCGCAGGCAGCGCGCAAAATTGCGGCGAAGATCATCGGTCGTTTCGTAGTAGCGTAGCGCGCAGAAATCGGGGTCGCGCAGATCCCGGTGACTTGCATACCACGGCACGTCGCGTTCGAGAAAAGTGACGCGGTGGCCGAGTTCGTGGAGACCTTTGAGCAGCCCCCGAAAGGTGGTGGCGTGGCCGTTTCCCCAGGATGAGGAGAGCGACAGGCCAAGAAAGACGATGTCGAGCGGCTTCGTCATTCGGCCGCCTCCACGGTCGGACGCTCGAAATGGCGCCTGAAGATGGCGTCGGCCAAAACGGCCCGTGTCGTATAGGTATGTTCGCCAAGCACCCGCAGAAGCGCCGATGTCCCGATCGCCTTGGCCCGTTCGGCACTAAGGCTTTGCATGATCTCGGCGACGTCCTCGCCATCGCGCGCGATCAGGATTTCCTCGCCGGGTTTCAGGAACAGGTCTACACCGAGCCAGGCGTCGGTGATGAGGCATGCGCCGGCGCCCGCCGCCTCGAAAACGCGCGTCGCAGGTGAAAAGCCATTGGCCGCCATGCTGTCGCGGCTGATGTTCAGCACCGCCTTGGCCGTGACGTTCAATGCATTGTGGTCGCGCGTGCCGACATGGCCGAGCCATCGGACATTGGCGGGCATCTGCTTGTCGCCCCAGCCCGATCCGCCGAGCAGGAAGCGCTGATCGGCCGAGCGGCCGGCCGGTTCGAGGAAGAAGGCCTCGACGCGCGCCTCGCGGTCCGGCAGCCGGTTGCCGAGAAAGGCGAGATCGCAGTCAAAGCGCGTATCCTTGCCGACGGGATGATGCGTTTCCGGATCGAGCGCATTGTAGATCGGCACGCATTCGGCCGCCCCCATTGCCCGATAAGCCCAGACCACCGGGTCGCCGCCGCCATAGGTCAGCACGAGGTCGATTTCCTGCAGCGCGCGATGCAGCGGATGGTCGGGCTCGTCGCGCAACTGGCCAAGCGTCGCCGGCGCATCGACATCCCAGAATACGGTGAGCGCATCGGCACGGGCGTGATCGAGCACCGCCCGCAACAGCGCGTCGTCGGCGAAACCGACGCCACTCGCCTTGACGACGATATCTGCCTCCGCCGCCCGCGCCGCCACCTGCATCATGGCATGCGGAGTGGCCTCGTAGACGACGACGGCACACCAGTCCGGCGCTTCGATGTCGCGGTTCTTCTGGCGATCGTAGACGTCCGGCTCGTAGAAGATGATGTCATAGCCGAGCCTTGCCAGGGCCTTGAGCAGTCCGCGGTAATAGGTGGCCGCGCCGTTCCAATAGGACGACAGCAGGCTCGACCCGTAAAATGCGATCTTCATTCGGCGGCCTCCTTTGCAAGGATCGTGTCGGCGGCTTGGCGGTGCCCGCATTCGGCGAGCACGCCGAACAGTTCATCCGCCCGATGCCGGCATGTGTGCCGTGAGCGAATGGTCTCGAGGCCCGATCTCGCCAGAGAAGCGGCGAGATCCCCGTCACGCAGCACGGCGCGAAGATGACGCCGCATCTCGGAACCGTTGTTTGCAAACAGGAAATCGGTGCCGGGCCTGAACAAGCCTTCGACATCGGACCAGGGTGCCGAAACAAGCGGAATGCCACAGGCGAGCGCCTCGAACATGCGGATGGTCGGGATGCCGGGCAGGCTTTCGCGGTATGGACGCCGCGGGATGTGAACCGTGATGCGGCTCGCCGCAAACGCCTTCGGCACGTCGGCATTGGCGATCCAGCCTTCGTAGTGCAGGCCGGCGGCCGCAAGGTCGGCGAGCGCCTCGCGTGGATAGCGGACGCCGTGGACAGTGCCGCTCAGGCCAAGCTCATGCACCGGGTCGACCAGGAATTCCCTGATTTCGGTGCTGCGCTCGTCGTCGCCCCAATTGCCGATCCAGATCAGGTCGGCGCTACGCTCGATTTCAGGATGGGGCTGGAACAGATGGTCATCGGCTGCCTCGTGCCAGGTGAAGACCCGCTTGCCCCATCCGGCGCGAAGATAGCTTTCCCGCAGCGCCTCGCCGAAGGCGAGCACGCCGTCATAATGTTCAAGCTGCAAGGCGGAAATCGCTTGCGTGGCCGAGATGGCGCGATGGTGCGTGTCGTGGAACAGCAGCGTGAAACGGCCGCCAATTGCTTTCGCCCTTCCCAGCCGCGCGACAAGGTCCGGCTCGGTCCACTCATGCACGATCACCACATCGGCATCGGAGATCCAGGCTTCGTGGTCGAAGGCGGCGTAATAGGTGACCGGCATCAACTCGGGAAAATCCTTCCGGAAACGCTCGATCGCGAAGGACCCTTTCTCGGCCAGCAGGTTCGACCGGCTCCAGCCGTCGGCGGGCTCCAGCGCAATCGCCTGGTGCCCACGCGCGACCAGCTCGCGCATGATGCCGCGCAGGAAATGTGCGTTGCCGTGGTTCCAGTCGGAAACGATCGAATGGGTGTAGAATAAAAACCGCATGATCAACTATCCGCCATGGTGGCCAGGGCCGCCTTGTCGTAGACGCCGCGCATGGCGGTCGCCTGTCTTGCCAATGAAAATCTGCGGCTTCGGCGAGCCGCTGCCTCACCGAGCTCTCGCCGGCGCTGCGCGTCGCTGCAAAGGCTGTTGATGCATCTGGCGAGATCGCCCGGATCGCGTGCGTCGTAGAACATGGCCGCGCCGTCCCACAATTCGCGATAGGTCGAGATATCGGCGAGCACCAAAGGCGTCTTCGACATCGCGGCTTCCAGCGTGGCCAGGCCGAACGGTTCGTAGAGCGACGGCGATACGAAAATGCCGGCCCGCGCCATCAGCAAGCGCACTTCCTCATGCGGCACCGGCCCGACGGGAACGGCGTGGCTGAAGCCAACATGCTGGCCGTCCGGCCCTTGCAGCGAGCCGGCGACGAAGACCGGCCATTGCGTGAGGGAAGCGGCCTGGTCCAGCACCGCCGCATTCTTTCCTTCGTCCCACCAACGCGCGGCGGCGAAAACGACCGATTCACGTCTTTCGCTCTTCGCTCCGGGCCGTGCGCCGTTGCCGACGACGCTCAGGCGCGCGATCGGCCCGTAGCAGGTTTCGAGCATGTCCGCATGGCTGCGGCTCGGTGCAACGACCATGCCTGCTTTGTCGAAACCGCGCCGGTTGCGGTCCTTCTGCCAGGCCCATTCGCCGTCCGCCGCCTGTCCCTTGACGGCGTGGAACCATGTCACCACGCAGGAATGCGACACCGCCACGATCGGGCAGGGCACGTCGAGCCCCGCGGCCTGGGTCGGCGCGTTGAGATGGACGATTTCGATGGCGTAGTCACGGATGAGCGGCTGCAGCTCCTGCTGCAATGTGTCGAGGTCGTGCTCGTTGCGGGTCATCCAGTCGGGCGGCGTGTTGAGCCAGGTCAGCGCCGCGAATGACTGGGCGTCCTCGGCCTGCTGCCTGGACGGTTCCGGACCAAGCCCGGCAAGCACGACGCTGTCGCCGCCGGCGACCAGTTGCCTCGCCAGATCGAGTGCATAGCGCCAGACGCCGCCAACGGCATCGATAGTCATCAGGATACGCCGCGGTCGCGGGCTCAGTGTCCGCAACATGTGGCCTCCAATTCAGCCAGCGGACGCGGCCGCTTCTCCTGGATGTCGCTGAACGTTCGGAAGGATGCGAGATAATGTTCATGCGCGCGCTCCCAGGCGAGATCGTCGGGCTCGCCCCAAAGTTCGCGATAGCTCGGCGAACTCGGATAGGGATAAAGCGGCACCGGCTCGTTGGCCCAAACGCCGTTGTCGATCAGGTGCTTTCGCCAATAGTCGACCAGCGCCGGGTCGTCCTCGACCACGCCGATCAGATTGGCCTGCACGAACGGCACGTGGCGCCTTGCGTCGACCAGCAACGCGGCCAGTTCCTCGGTGCCCAGCCGGCAGCGTTTTGCCAGCATGGCGCGGCCTTCCACCGTCAGGCTTTCGAGGCCCGCTTCGATCGAGACGCAACCGGCAGCGCCGAGCAGTTTCAGCAGTTCCGGCTTCCAGAGGTCGATACGGGTCTGCACGCCGAACTTCACATCGCGATCGACCAGCGCCTCCAGCAGCGCCTTTTGCGGCAGGAAGATCTCATCGATGAAGTAGATGTAGCCGACACCCTGTGCGATCAGTCGGTCGATCTCGGCGATCACTGCTTCGTGGTTCCGTCGGCGATAGGCATCGCGGAAATCGATCTTGGCGCAGAAGCTGCAATTATACGGGCAACCGCGCGACGCCTCGACCTCCGCCCCGAAACCGACCTGGTCGTCATCGAAGCGGTGATGATGGTGCTGATGGGCGGCAATCCAGTCCGATGGCCATTCGAGCGCTGGGTGATCGATGAACGAGCTCGCATGTACGCCGCCGTTCGAGACCAGTTCTCCTTCCTCGAAATGGGCGGTGGACGGCACAGCACTCCAGTCGTCGCGCCGAGCAAGTTCCGCGACCACTTCCTCGCACTCGCCGCGCACGACGATGTCGACGCCGAGCTTGCGCAAAGTCGGCGTCGGCGTCGCCGAACCATGCGGCCCGACGGCGACGGTGCGGCCGCCGCGCCCGGCAAGATGGTTGAGGAAATCGGCCGGCACGCGCAACTCGGGAGGTGCGCAGCGCCAGAACAGGTAGGTCGGCGCGGTGCTGACGACGGTCATGTCAGGCTCGAAGGCGGCGACGCGATCGGCTAGCGCGGCGTTGTCGAGCTTCTGGATCTGCCCGTCCAGCATCAGCACCAGGTGGCCGCCGGCTTCGAGCAGCGCTTTCGAATAGCCGAGTTCGAGCGGCAGATGCGGCTGGCGGCAGCCAAAGTAGATGCTGTCCTGGTACGTCCAGGACGGATTGACCAGAGCGACCTTCATGCCACGTACCTCGCCGGTTCGGGATGCGGGTCGAGGCGATGACGCTGCAGCCAGTCGGCTAGGTCGCGGATGCCGTTTTGCCACGAGACGTGCGCTTTCCATCCCAGCGCCGCCTCGATCGCGCGCGTGTCAGCGACGAAGAACGGTTGATCGCCGGTGCGTTCGCGGTCGTAACGGATCGGAACGTCCCGTTTCGTTAGGTCGCGAATCTCCTTCAGCAGCATGCGCAGGCTGACGGCGTTGTCCGGTCCGCCGCCGAGATTGAATGCCTGGCCCTTGACTGCCTCGATCCGGTCGAGAACGGCGCGGTAAGCCGCGACCGCGTCGGCAACGTGGAGGATGTCGCGCACCTGCTTGCCGTCGCCATAGATGGTGATCGGCCGGTCGGAGAAGGCGCTAAGCAGGAAATGGGCGACCCAGCCCTGATCCTCCGTCCCGAACTGGCGCGGGCCATAGATGCAGCTCATGCGCAGCACCGCCGTCGGCAAATCGTATGACTTGGCGTAGTCGAGGACATACTGGTCCGCCGCGCCCTTGGAGCAGCCATAGGGCGTGCAGAAATCGAGGCCGCGCGTCTCGTCGATGCCGTGCGCATGGATGGCCGCGTCGCGAGGCGCGTATTTGCCGTCCTCTTCGCGCATGGCGAGGTCGGTGAGGCGGCCATAGACCTTGTTGGTGCTGGCGAAAACGACGGGGATGCGCTTGCCGCTGCGGCGAGCGGCTTCCAGGACGTTGAACGTTCCGCGCAGGTTGATGTCGAAATCCTCGTCCGGCCGAACCAGGCTCGTGGTGACGGCGGTCTGCGCGGCAAAGTGGAAAACCGCCTTCGAACCGGCCACCAGCGGCATCAGCGCCTCGGCGTCGCGGACGTCGGCTATGTCGATGGTAAGGCGGCTGCCGTGCTTTTGCGTCAGCCATTCCAAGTTCTGCTCGACGCCGGGACGGCTCAGATTGTCGATGACCAGCACCGGTTCGCCATCCGACAACAGGCTGTCGGCGAGGTTGGAGCCGATGAAGCCGCTGCCACCGATAATGGCGACGGGCGCTTCGCGAAAATTGCGTGAATCCGGTCTCATGACACCAGTCCTCGCGCTTCGAGTTCCCGCTTCATCTCGGCGCTGCGATCGATGGCGACGGTGTTGCGCACCCATGCGACGAAATCGCCGAGCGAATGCTCCAGCCGGTATTGCGGCTGGAAGCCGAGCAGTTCGCGCGCCTTCGAGATGTCGGCAAAGCAATTGCGGATATCGCCGGAGCGTGCCTTGCCGAGGATTTCCGGCTGGCGGCCAGGTACGCCCATTGCTTCGGCGAGCAGCCGGGCGACGTCGCTGACCGCGTAGGCTTGCCCGCTGCCGATGTTGATGACATGGCTGCGCGCCTGGGGCTGTTCCAGCGCCAGCCGGAAGGCGCGGGCAACGTCGCGCACATGCACGAAATCGCGCTGCTGCTCGCCATCCTCGAAAATCAGCGGCCGCTGGCCATTGGCGATGCGCGAGGCGAAGTTCGCCAACACGCCGGTATACGGGTTCGAGAGCGCCTGTCCGGCGCCGAAGACATTGAACAGGCGCAGCGCCACCGCGTCGACGCCATAGGCTTCGCCGAAGATCAGTACGGCGCGTTCCTGGGCGTATTTTGTCAGTGCGTAGATCGAGGCGAGGTCGACCGGTTTCTGCTCGTCGGTGGGCAGCGGCGACAGGACTTCACCTTCCGGCGACAGGGGATTCCATTGGCCGCTGCGGATGTCGTCCGGCTGCCGTCTTGCATTGTCGATGCGCCGGCCGTCTGGCGTGGCGTAGAGACCCTCGCCATAGACGCTCATCGAGGAAGCAACGACGATCCGTTCGATCGGCCGTTTGATCAGTGCCTCCAGCAACGTGGCGGTGCCGAGGTCGTTGGCGCCGACATAGCGGGCGATCTCGTACATGGACTGGCCGACGCCCACTTCAGCCGCCAGGTGAATGATCGCGTCGACATCCTCGACCGCCTCTGTGATGGCGTCGCGATCGCGAACGTCGCCTTTGATCAGCTTGGCGCCCGCCGGCAGGCTGATTGCCTCGCCGCCATGCACCTGGTCCAGCAGCACATCGAGAATTGAAACTCCATAACCATGTTCAACGAGTTCCTGGGCGACGTGGCGGCCGATAAAACCGCAGCCTCCCGTGACCAGTATACGTTTCACGACAACTCCTCATATGAATGGCTTTGCCGCCCCAAACTTCCGGGCGAAAGGTTTGTTCCCTTGCTTCAACAAAGTTCCCGGAGCGCCGCGCTCGCGAAAAGCATCGTTGCCTTGGGCACGGGAACATCGAAGCGCGCTTGGTGTTAGGAGCCATAGTCACCAACCGCGCGCACATGCCGGCCGGCGATGCATCTGCTGGTTGCAGGAATGCGGACCGGGATCTCGCGGTGTGCGGTGGAATCGAAGGGAGATTGGAATGTCTGAATCGAAGACGACCACCGATCATGATGAAATCCGCCGTTGGGCCGAGGATCGCGACGGCCGGCCGGCGGTGGTGCGCACCAAGGGCGAGGGCGGCATACTGCGCATCGACTTCGGCGAGCCTGAAGAGACGTTCGAGCCCGTCGAATGGGATGAGTTCTTCAGGATATTCGATGAGAACGAACTGGCCTTCCTCTACCAGGATGAGACCAGCGGCGGAAAAACCAGCCGCTTCAACAAATTCGTCGAACGCAGCCGGAAGTAAGGTCGCGGCCAACAGCGGCTGCGGTCAGTGCAGCAGGTTTGGCCCGCGTGCCCTGACGATGCTTCGCATGATGCCGTTGAGCCAGTCCTCGGTGGAGGAGCCGGATCGTCTCTTGTCGATTTCGCCGATGGCCTGTTCGAGCGTTCGCTCGACCAGCCGGTCGGAGGCCTCCACATCTCCCAGCAGCAGACGCGCCGCGAGCCTGAGCTTGGGAAGCAGCGAAAATACGTCGTCCGAGGGCTCCGACGCTCGACCTCCTTTCGACGACGACGTCTCGGCTGGGAAGAGAGCATCGAAAACAGCCTGGCCGTCCGAGGATTTTCGGAGGCTGCTGGCATACCGAAGGCGCTCGGGAATAACGATGTCTTCATCGCCGCTGAAAAACACGAACGGCACGCCACGGCGCATCAGTTCGTCGGCGATCGGGAATACCCGTCGTCCGTTGAGATTGACGTCCAGGATCGCGGCCTCCGCCTCGTCCGTATGTTTCGATGCCTGTTCGACTGTCGCCACCGGGCCAAGCACGACGGCGCCCATCTTGCTGAAATAACGTGCAAGATCGCCCGCCAGCATCCATTCGTCTTCGACGATCAGGATATGCAAGCCTTGCAGGTCGCGCACCTCATTGTTCCTTCTTCCTGCGGGATTTACGGCTGTCGGCGCGGACTTCTGCAAAGTGGCGAGCCAGTACCTCTTGCAACCGTTCCGCGAGCGCGAGCAGGCGAGGCGGAATATTTTCAGATACCGGGAACTTGGTCAGATCCGGCGAAGGCAGCAGGATTCGCTTTGCCGGCTTTATTTCAGGTGATCGTTTTGCCATTGGAACCGCCTCCAAAGTCAAATGTTAATGCCCACCGGCGGTACTTTGTTCCGTTGGTGGACTATTTACTGGCCTCAGGCCCGGCCCGGTCTTAATCTGAGGCGCGATTTGGGTCTAAGGCCCGATTTGACGGCTTTGTGTTTGCGGCTGTTACCAGGGGCTTGGCGTGGCATCCCAGAATGGAAGATTTCCAATTGTCGGCGTCGGTGCATCGGCCGGCGGCATTCCCGCGATGGAGGGCCTGTTCAAAGGGCTGACCGACGGCACCGGCATGGCGTTTGTCGTCGTCACGCATCTCAGCCCGGAACGGGAGAGCCTGCTGCACGAGGTCATCCGGCGTTACACCGAAATGCCGGTCGTCGTGGCCGAGGAGGGCGTGACGGTCCAACCCGACCAGGTCTATGTGATGCCGCAAAACGTCGTCCTCACCATCCGTAAGGGTGCGCTTTCGCTGCGCCGGCCGAATACGCTCAACCGCGAGCGCAAGCCAATCGACATCTTCTTCAGCGCATTGGCCGAGGACCAGGGCGAGTATGCCGTCGGCATTATCTTGTCGGGTGGCGATTCGGACGGCACGCTCGGCGCCAGGGCAATCAAGGAGCATGGCGGGCTGACGATTGCCCAGGCGTCCAACGGGTACGGCCCCCGCAACCCGGACATGCCGCAGAGTGCGATTTCGAGCGGCCTGATCGACATAGCGGCGCCCGCCGAGCAGATCGGTGCAAAGCTTCAGGCGTTTGTCCGCGGCTTCGATGTGCTGAGTGGACTGGCCGAAGCGGATGACGAGCACAAGGCCGACCTGGATCGGGCCCGCGATGAAATCTACGCCATTTTGCGCAGCCATTCCGGTCACGACTTCTCCGGCTACAAGACCAAGACGTTCCTGCGTCGCGTAAAGCGGCGCATGCAGATCACGCAGCTGCAGTCGATCACCACCTACATAGAACGGCTGAAGAGGGACACCGACGAGGTGGCGAAGCTGTTTCGCGACCTGCTCATCAACGTCACCAGCTTTTTTCGCGACGCCGAAGCGTTCAAATTGCTGGAGGAAAAGATCATACCGCAGATTTTTGAAGGCAGGAACGCCTCCGATTCGGTGCGTGTCTGGGTGCCCGGCTGCGCCACCGGCGAGGAGGTGTTCTCGATCGGCATGCTGATGCGCGAGCGCATGGAAAAGCTTTCCGCGCCGCCGCGCGTCCAGATATTCGCGACCGACATCGATGAGCCGGCTCTCGCCGTGGCGCGTGCGGCGCGTTATCCCGAAGCGCTGCTGCACGGGCTATCGGCAAAGCGCAGGCAACGCTTTTTCCACAGCGACGGCGAGAGCTATGTGCTCGGCAAAGAGGTGCGCGAACTGTGCATTTTTTCCCCGCACAGCGTTATCCGCGATCCTCCTTTCTCGCGCATGGACATGATTTCGTGCCGCAACCTGTTGATCTATTTCGGCCCGCAGATCCAGAACCGGGTCATCCCGATCTTCCATTATGCGCTGCGGCCGGGCGGTTATCTGTTCCTCGGCACGTCGGAGAGCGTCGGTCAGCACGGCGACCTGTTCGCCACGGTCGACAAGAAGCAGCGGATATTCCAGGCGCGGGAACATGCCACGCCGCGGCCGCTGGTCCTGATCGGCAATGGCCGCACGGGTGCCCTTCCGGTCGGAAGCGGCGGCTCGAAGAAGGACGCCGCCAGCCATTCACTGCGCCAGGCGATCGAGGCTCAGGTGCTGGAGCGGTTCGCCCCGCCGCACGTTCTGGTCAATGGCGATGGCGACATCGTCTACTATTCGACGCGGACGGGCAAATATCTGGAAGCGCCGCAAGGCGCGCCGAGCCGGCAGTTGCTGACCCTGGCCCGCCGCGGGCTGAGACTTGAGCTGCGCGCCGCGTTGCGGGAAGCTGCCACGACGCGCCGCACGGTCGTGCGGGAGAACATAGCGGTCGAGGAAGACGACGGACAGCTTCAGTTCATTACGCTGACGGTCGAGCCGTACACGGAACGCGGCAATGGTGAGCCCCTCTATCTCGTCCTGTTCAATTCGGTGGCACAGCCCCGGATGCGGTCCGAGCCGGCACGCGAAAACCGCGGCACCGACGACGCGGCAGATCTCGAACGGGAGTTGCGCGACACGCGCGAACGGCTGCAGTCCACCATCGAGGAATACGAAACGGCGCTGGAGGAAGTAAAGTCTTCGAACGAGGAACTCGTCTCCGTCAATGAAGAGGCGCAGTCGACCAATGAGGAGCTTGAGGCCTCGAAGGAGGAGATGCAGTCGCTCAATGAAGAGCTCAACACCATCAACGCGGAGCTGACCGGCAAGATAGAGGAGCTAGATCGCGCCAACAGCGACCTCAGAAACCTGTTCGAAAGCACGGAAATCGCGACCATCTTCCTCGACCGCAACCTTGTGGTGCGCACCTTCACTCCCGCGGCATCATCCTTCTTCAACTTGCGTCTTTCCGATGTCGGCCGGCCACTGACCGATCTTTCGAGTCAGCTCGACTACCCCGAGCTGAAACGGCACATCGATGCGGTGTTCGAGACCGGAGAGACCCTGAACCATCATCTTGCGCGCGACGACAACGGCCGGTCTTACCTGGTTCGCATCAATCCCTACCGGGACAAGAGCGGCAGCATCCAGGGCGTGGTCGTGACGCTGATCGACGTGACGACGCTGGCGCAGGCGGAAGAGCGTCAGCAGGTGCTCATCTCCGAGCTGAACCACCGGGTCAAGAACATGCTGGCGGTTGTCGCCAGCATCACCAACCGGACGCGTGAATACTCGGCGTCGAAAGACGAGTTCGCCGAAGCCTTGATAGGTCGCCTGCAGGCAATGTCACGAGCCTACAGTCTGCTCTCGCGTGAGAGCTGGACGGAAGCCTCTGTCGAGGAATTGCTGCACCAGGAGCTCGATCCTTTCGGGCCTGAACGGTTTAAGCTTGATGGCGAGAGAGTAAGCCTCAAGCCAGCACAAGGGCTTTCTTTCGGCATGGCAATCCATGAACTGGCGACCAATGCCGCCAAATATGGTGCACTGTCGAAGCCAGCCGGGCGGATAGTTGTTAAATGGTCGGTGGTCGACGGAACCTTCAAGCTGGTCTGGCGCGAGAAGGGCGGCCCCCGCATCAAGGAGCCAACCGACAGCGGCTTCGGCCTTACCCTTCTACGAGGCGAAATCGGCTACAGACTGGGCGGAAAAGTTGAAACAAGTTTCCGCTCAAATGGTTTGGAGGCGGAAATCGCATTCCCTCTGACCCGCGAGGGCTCGTCGTGACCGGACAGATGCGTGTGCTGATCGTCGAGGACGAATGGCTGATCGCCGACGACGCGGCGGCCTACCTGCGCAAAGCCGGCCATCAGGTGGTTGGACCGGTTTCGTCGGTAACGGCAGCCCTCCGGCTCGTCGGCGAAGGCGGCATAGACGCGGCGCTGTTGGATATTCAGTTGAACGACGAGACCAGCTATCCGATCGCGGAAGCGTTACGGACGCGCGGTGTTCCGTTCGCCTTTCTCTCCGGGTATAGCGAACGCGAAATTCCGGCCGGATTCCGCACATGCAGGATCGTGCAGAAGCCGGCGAGCCAGAGTGCGATCCTGAATGCCCTGGATGAACTCGCGCGAGCCTGCTGAGGTCACGATTTTGAAAGTCGTGCCAGATCACATCGGCGTGGTGCGTGCCTGCCGCGAACAACGAACGCCTATGGCAATATCCGCACCGGTATCGATTTGACCGCCGGAACATGAGCCTTCTCGGCTCTGTGCCACAAAGGAACCAGCGGGTTGAGCTCGGGATAATAACCGGCGCAATTTCCCTCCGGCACCGAGAAAGGCGTGATGCGCAGCCCGTGCACGCGGCGCTCCACACCATCTTGCGCATTGGCTTCGAGATCGACCTCCTGTCCCGCGCTCAAACCGAGGCGCTGGATGTCCTTTTCATTCATCAACAGCACCATGCGTGTGCCGCTGATGCCGCGCAGCCGGTCGTTGTAGCCGTAGACGGTCGTGTTGAACTGGTCGTTGGAGCGCACCGTGATCAGTGTCAGCACATCGCGGCCGGAGACATCGATGTCAGGGTCGGTTTCAAGGCCACTCGGCAGCTTGAAATTGGCCTTCTTGTTAGGCGTCTCCCACACACGCTTGCTCGCCTTGATGTCGCGGTGGAAGCCGCCGGGCGTCAGGAAACGCTTGTTGAAGTCGCGGAAATGTTGGGGGTAGCAGTGCTCGATTTCGTCACGGATGCGGGAATAGTCCCCAACCCACTCATCCCATGGGATCGAACTCCTGCCCGGCACTGTCGCCTTGGCAAGCTCGGCAACGATCCTGGGCTCAGAAAGCAGATGTGGCGAAGCCGGAGGTCGCGACCCGAACGAGCCGTGGATACAGGCAGTGGAATCCTCTACCGACACCCTTTGGTCGCCGCTCGCCTGATGATCTCTTTCCAGCCGTGAAAGGCACGGCAGCAAATAGGTTGTCCGGCCGGCGATCAGATGGCTGCGGTTCAGCTTGGTCGCGATCTCGACATGCAGGTCGAGCCCACGCCAGGCTTTCTCGACCAGGCCGGTTTCCGGAACCGCCCGCACGAAATTGCCGCCGAGCCCGACGAAGCCCTTGACCGATCCGTCGATGACGCCCTCGCAGGTCTCGACCGTATCGAGACCTTTCTCGCGCGGCGGTTCAAAGGCGTAGAACTCGGCGAACTTGTCGAGCGGGACGAGCTCGGGCTTTTCCGATATGCCGACGGTGCGCTGCCCCTGGACGTTGGAATGGCCGCGCAGCGGCGAAATGCCGGCGCCGGGTTTTCCAATATTGCCGCGCATCATCAAAAGGTTGCACAGCATCTGGACGTTCTCGGTGCCGTGCCGATGCTGGGTCAGGCCCATGCCGTAATTGCCGATCACGGCGTTGGCATGGCTGTAGACCTCGGCGACGTGCTCCAGATCGGCCTGCGCAACGCCGGATCGCGCGACGATATCGCTCCACTGGGTGGTGCGCAGGAAGGCTTCGAACTCGGCGAAGCCATGCGTGTGTTCGGCGATGAAAGCCGTGTCGAGGACACGCGTCCTGCCGCTTTCGCGGGCGGCGTCGTCGAGGGCCAGCAACGCCTTGGCGATACCCGTCATGGCGGCGATGTCGCCGCCCGAACGAACCTGGAAGAAGTCGCTGGACATTTTTGTGCCCGGTCCGGGCGACAGCATGTCGACGGGGTTTTGCGGATTCTTGAAGCGCTTCAGTCCCCGCTCGGGCAAGGGATTGAAAGTGAAGACGGGCACGTTGCGTTGACGTGCCTCCTGCAGCGGATGCAGCAGGCGCGGCGCCGTCACCCCGGTGTTGTGCCCGAAGAAGAACATCATGTCGCATTTCGCAAAGTCTTCGAGCTGTACGGTCCCGACCGGCGAGCCGATCGATTCCGGCAAGCCGACCGACGTCGATTCATGACACATGTTGGACGAATCGGGCAGGTTCGAAGACCCATAGATGCGCGCAAAAAGCTGGTACATGAACGAGGCCTCGAGCGAGGCGCGGCCGGACGTGTAAAACACCACCGATTTGGGATCGAGCCGCCGCAATTCGGCAGCTATGTCGCGGAATGCAGTGTCCCAGGAAACCGGCTCGTAACGGTCGGTGGCGGCATTGTAGCGCATGGGTGCGGTAAGCCTGCCCTGCTTCTCCAGATCGTGGTCCGGCCAGTCGAGCAATTCGGTCACCGAGTGCTCGGCGAAGAATGCGGGTTCGCAGCGCAGCTTGGTCTGGTCCCACATCGTGGCCTTGGCGCCGTTTTCACAGAATTCGAAAGGCCTCGGCTGGGCCGGCTTTGCCCATGAGCAAGACACGCACATATAGCCGTCGGCCTTGTTCTGCTTGAGCAGCGTGCTCCATATCCCGGACAATAGCAGGCCTTCGCCTCGCGCCTTGCGGACCAGGGATTTGAGCGATCCCCAGCCGCCTGTCGGGTGGTTGTATTTCTTAGTTTCGATGCGATCGGTTACGGCGGGTCTCATGCAAGCCACTCCCTGTAGAAGAGCACTCATACGAACCCGCCGTGAGGCTGAATGTTCCCGGCCGGCTCCGTCCCGTCACGCCGTCCGTCTAACCGGAACCATTTCCGCCATCGCTTGTTCGGCTCGAAGAAAGGAGCCGTACGAAATGGAGCGACGTAACGCGTTAATTGCAATGGTGATTTCGGCCATCATCATCGTCGGCTTTCTCATAGGCTTTTTGTACGGCGATATGGGCTGGCAAACCTCGCCGCTCAAAAGAGCCCCTGAGCAGAACCAGGGTGGCAATGCTCCAGCCGACACCTCGCCTGCCGCCGGCATCAAGAAGAACCCCAGGGAAAATACCGAAATGCCGGGCCAGCAATGAAGGCCGGTCCAGCAATGACGTTAGCCAATGCCACGAACTGAAACGGGTTCCTGTTTTTGCGGCGCCATAACGGCGCAAATGCGCGGCGAGCCGTTCTGGGTTTGCTCCGATCATGATGACGACTGTCGCAAGGCGATAGGAAGCCCGCTAACGGTGTGGGTCGGTTATCGGCCTTCTGAATTCACATTGCTCACCGGCACACTGAAGACTTTTTCGAAAACCCCCGGCGTGCTCCGGTCCTTTTGCGCGGACTGCGGAACATCGATCGGCTATATCGACCAGGGCCTGCCCAACGAACTCTATCTGGCGATCGGCTTCCTCGACCACCCCGAACGCTTTCCGCCACAGGCCCATGCATACTGGGACATGAGGCTTCCCTGGGTCGACTTTCCAGATGAGCTGCCGAGGGTGGCGACGTATTCGAGGCGGCGCGATCCTGCCTTCGGAAATCCCGCGGACCGTTAGCCTACTGCCCGCCTGCAGGTGGAAAACGTACCGTTCGCGGTTTCGTACGAAAACGACAATTGGCGCGTAGCTGAAAACGCGCAATTATTGGCCAATGGGCCGCCGTTTGGATGACAAGCTCGATTGCAAGGCGTGCGGGACGATCCTGATGGAGATTCCCGACAACGCGAAGGATTCGACGCCGATCTATTGCAGCAATTGCGGCGCCTATCTCGGCGAATGGGGCGATCTGCAGGAGGATTTCTTCCGGCAGGCTTTCGGCGCCCAGGCCTTCGACCTGAACAACGGAAACATCATCAAGAAATAGTCCTGGATTGTGCCGGCCGCCCGCCGGCCAAGCCACGGCCCGTGGACCCGGCTCGTTGCGGCAATCGCCGTTCGTATCGGACCCTCGGGAACCTTTCTCCCGAGCCGCTTGTTTGGGTGGCGGAAGGAGAAACGCCATGAGCACAAAACCTCCCCCTGTGCCGCCGAAGAATCAGAGCCCAAAGGGCGCCGGTGACAAAAAATCGGTAGCGGCCGACCAGGCACCGCAATCTGCCGTTCCGGATCCCGACAAGCAGGGCCAGCAAGGCAATACGAAGGTCAACACTACCCATCAAGGTAACGTCCAAGATCGCTAGGTCATGTCCACGTCGAAGAAAACGCCTGCCAGCATCCGCCAGGGCGGTCCTGGCGCCGCGCACGAAAACGCCAAGAAGCCGCTGAGCGTCGACAAGCCGCCGGCCGCGCCCGACCGTCGCAGCCACAGCAAGGTCTCCGGCGGCGGCGGCGAACGCGACAGCCATCATACCCACGACCCCGAAAAGAAAGGCGACACTCGGCCCGCGCATCAGGACAAGTGAAGTCGGGCAGCGAGGCGGAGATCGGTAGAGCTCGAGCGAAATGTCAGCGGGGACGTCGCGCCAAGGCAATCGGCACGACATTGTCGACATTTACCACCGGGACCACCGGCAAGTCGAACAGCATCGCAAGCCCCCGCGTCGCGGCCATTTCCACGATCAGTTCCTCGATGGATTGATCGGTCAGGCGGGTCTCGATGCTCAGCCGGATCATCGCTGCAAGTTTATGGACTGGCACCGGCACCGACTTCGCCCGATCGTCGAGCAGCTTGCTGATCTCTATCACGACGTCAGCGTCGATATTCCTGGGCAAGTCTCGCATAAGCGCCTCCCCGCCAAACGAAACGAAAAGCCCGCCGCACCTTTCGATACGGCGGGCGATCCAGTAATGCGCACCGGCGAGGGGATCGGGTGGGCGTGCCGGCGCGCGCAGATCGCAAGTAATTTTAGTTAAATCCGCCAGCTTCGATGTGTCACGGGAAAACGTCTGTACGTTTTTTACCGAACCGCGCCGATCGTCAGCTGTCCCGCCGTCGCGCGGCGTGGCAGCACGGATGGCGCGATCCTCTGCCCACCGGACAGCGAGCCAAAACAGTATACACTATAAACTTAAAACATCTTGCCAGCCGATCCAGCCTGTGCTCCACTTCGCATTGGAACATGGCCTGCAGATCGAATTCCATCGATATGTGGCTGCATTTCACGGATCGCTGCGAGAACACCAGCCTCAAACGATATACGAAATCTTCGCATGGGAAGGCGTGGATGACGGAAACGATAGAGCTCAAACGGGTTGGCGATGGCAATCTGCGTGCCCAGGTCTATCAACAAATCCGGCTGACGATACAGCATGGCGATTTGGCGCCTGGCCAGAAGCTCGTCGATGTCGACATTGCCGCCCAGCTCGGTATTTCCAGAATGCCTGTCCGCGACGCCTTGATGCAGTTGGTGCATGAGGGCTACCTCGTCGGCACCACACGCGGTTTCACGCTGCCCACACTTACCGCAACGGATGTTGCCGACATCTTCGAGGTCCGCCGCTTGCTCGAGCCGCGGGCCGCCGCTCACGCCGCACGGACACTCGGCGCCGCTGACCTCAAGACACTGGCAGCCGCGCTTCGGGAAGCGGAGGCTGCGGCCGCCGCCGGCGATGCCGACCGCTTTTTCCAGGCCAATTCGGCATTCAGGAATTGTTGGCTCGGCGCGGTCGAGAACGAGCGCCTTTCGCAAACGATTGCCCGCTTCGCCGACCACGTGCTCGTCGTCCGTTTAAGGACGCTGTCTCACCAGCCGACACAAGCCGTCGTCGTGGCCGGCATGCGCGCCATCTACGAGGCATTCGTCAAGCGCGACGCCGTCGCCGCCTACGACCGCATGACGCACTTCATTCAGAACGCCGAGGAGCGTTTCATGAAGCTGAGCCCACCGGCTCAACATTCCAGCGGTGAAGGTGAGAGCATGTCGCAGCGGGGGAAATCATGATCAGGAAGCAGCACCCGCTGAAAGGGCCGAACAGGTTCAAGCTTGGCGTCTTTTCGATGAACGCCGATGGCGGCCTGGCAATGACCACCGTTCCCGAGCGCTGGCGTGCCCGCTGGGAAGACAACCTCAATTCTGCCTGCATCGCCGACCGCGCCGGCCTCGAGTTTCTGCTACCGATCGCCCGTTGGCGCGGCTTCGGCGGTTTGACGCATGTGCGGGAATGGTCGTTCGAGACTTTCACCTGGGCGGCGGGTCTTGCTGTCGCCACGGAAAACATCGGCCTGTTCATGACGGTGCATGTGCCGCTGGTTCATCCGCTGCAGGCTGCAAAAGCGCTGGCGACGGTCGACCACATCTCCAACGGGCGTGCCGGCTTGAACATCGTCTGCGGCTGGAACCCGGATGAGTTCGCCATGTTCGGGCAGACGGTCGGCGAGCGGACCTATGATCAGGCCGAGGAATGGATCAACATCATCGTGCGTGCCTATCAATCGAGGGAGCCGTTCGACTTCAGCGGCGAGTTCTATGATCTGAAGGGTGTCGTCAGCCGGCCGCCGAGCCTGCAGGCGCCGCGACCGGTGACCATGAACGCCGCCTTCGGCGCGCCGGGGCGCAACTATGCGGCGCGCCACTGCGACTATCTGTTTTCGACTTTTTCCGAAATCGCCGACGGCCGTGCGCATGTGGTCGACATCACCAACCGAGCTGCCGAAGTCGGACGCGAAGTCGGCGTCTATACGGTCTGTCACGTCGTCTGCCGGGAGACCCAGCAGGAAGCCGAGGATTATTACCGGCACTACGCGCTGGAATGCGCGGACGAGGGCGCCGTCGACGAGCATATGCGCAAGAAGAAGGAATTCGCGAACTCGCATGATGCGAAGGCGTTTACCGAATATCGGCAAAGGTTCGCCGGCGGTGCTGGAACCTTCCCGCTCATCGGCACGCCGGAAAAGATCGTCGACGATCTCACCAAGATCATGGAACAGGGTTATTCCGGCGCCGCCCTCACATTCGTCAACTACACCTACGAACTGCCCTTCTTCTGCGACCGCGTGCTGCCGCTGATGCGCCAGGCCGGGCTTCGGGTAAATTGATGCCGGCGGCCGCCATTCCGACGCTATGGGTGGATGGGCACGACGCCATCAATCCGCGCGCCTTCAAGCAGGCGATGCGGGCCGTGGCGGGCTCCGTCGCCATCCTCGCCTCGGAGCATGACGAGATCGGCTTTTGCGGTATCACGGCGACAGCACTCTGCTCGTTCAGTGCCGAGCCGCCGTCCCTGCTGGCCTGTGTCAACCGCAGCAGCACCTTTGCCTCGGCCATTCGCGAAGGCTTGCCCTTTTCGGTCAATCTGCCAGCCGGCGACCAGGAGAACGTTGTGCGTGCCTTTGGCGGCTTGACCAAAGCCAGGGGCGCCGCGCGGTTCTCGTCCGGATCATGGGTGCGCGGCGAAACCGGCGCGCCCTTGCTTGTCGGCGCGCGGGCAATGTTCGAATGCCGGGTCGCCGAAATCATCGTGCGGGCGTCGCACATGATCGTCATCGGCATCGTCTCAGGCGTTGCGCTGGACCGCGCTCACCGATCGCCGGTCTTCTACGCACATGGGCGGTTCCTGACAGTAGGAGACGATGTCAACTAACCGCCGTTCGTGTGGCGGCGCAGCGTGCAATTTCAGATCGGCCCGATGATGGGCCCCGGCGAAGTGAATCTATCAGAGGGAGTACGGCAATGCGCATTTGGAAATCCCTTGTTCTGGCTGCACTGATGTCGGGTGTAGCGGGTATCGCCACGGCCGAAGAGGTCGTCCTCAACGCCGTGCATTTCACGCCGACGCAGAATGGCTACGCCCAGAGCTTCCTGAAGTTCGTTCAGAAGGTGAACGAAAAGGGTAAGGGCGTGGTCCAGATCAATGTGCGCGGCGGGCCGGAGGTCATTCCGCCGATCCAGCAGGGCGCGGCGCTCAGGAGCGGCCTGATCGATGTGATCGATACACCGGCAGGGCAGTTCCTCGAGCTCGTGCCCGAAGGCGAGGTTTTCTCAGCATCGACGAAGACGCCGTGGGAGATTCGCGAGAATGGCGGCTGGGACTTCATCAGCGGGATTTTCGAGAAGAAGGCCAATGCCCATCTGCTGGCGCATGTCGACGCGGGCTCGGGCTTCAACGTCTTCACCATCGACGAACCCAAGCTCAACAGCGAAGGCAGCATCGACTGGAGCAGCCTGAAGATACGTTCGTCGCCGCTCTATCGCGATTTCCTCGAATCCCTGGGCGCGACGGTCATCGTGCAAGCACCGGGAGACGTCTATACCTCGCTCGAGCGCGGCGTCGTCAATGCCAACGCCTATACCGTATTTGGCTATGCGTCCTTCGGCTGGGACAAATTCACAAAATACCGTGTCGACCCGCAATTCTTCAAAACCGATGTGCTGATCTCGATCAACAAGGCCAAATGGGACACGCTGTCGCCCGAGGCGCAGAAGCTGCTTGCCGACACGGCTGTCGAGTACGAGCGCGCGAGCTATGACGCCAACCTTGCCGAGTCCGAAAAGCAGGCACAGGCGATGATCGCCGGCGGGCAGAAGGTGATCAGCTTGACCGGCGCCGGCCGCGACAAATTCCTGGCGGCTGCCACACAGGCGAGCTGGGCGAGAATGGCCAAACGCGATCCCACCAACATCGATCAGTTGAAGAAATTCTTCCAGTAGCCCGAGCTGAGGGCGCTTTGCGCGCCCTCCATCAAAGGGGGGCAAAGGTGGACATGAGGGTCGTCGGGCATGGACAGATTGTTTGCAGCGATTGGGAAGCTGAGCCTTGCGTTGGCGGCGGCGGCAAAAGTGGTGCTTGGCCTCATCATCGTCGCGGTGGTCGCCGATGTATGCGTCCGCAATCTGGGCCTGAGGCCGCTTGCCTGGGCAGTATCGGCGACGGAATACGGCCTGCTTTACGCGGCATTCCTGCCGATGCCATGGCTGGTCCACAGCAAGGGCCATGTCTTCGTCGAGTTCCTGCGCAAGGCGCTGCCGGTGCGGGCACGGGCGGTGCTTGAAAAGCTGGTCTATCTCGCCTGCATCGGCGTCAGCCTCTACCTCGGCAGCGTCGCTCTGTCTTCCCTGACAAGTGCCGTTGCGGGCGGCGAATATGAAACGCGCAGTTTCGACATGCCGAAATGGCTGGTCTTTCTGCCCATCATGCTCGCCTTCTACCTCTCGGCGCTGGAATGGCTCAGATATCTGCTCGGCCGTGACACGCTGTACACCCTCGATCCGCTGGAAATGGAAGGGCTCTGACCGGTGGCCTGGCTGTTTCCATTCGCCGTGCTTGTTGGCACCATCCTGGTGTTGATGGGGCTTGGGCTGCCGGTCGCCTTCGCATTCTTCGTCACCAATGTGATCGGGCTATACTTGTTCTTCGGCGGTTCGATCGGCGTGACGCAGATGGTCGCCAACTTCTCCGACGCCGTCTCGACCTATGCGCTTGCTCCGCTGCCGATGTTTCTCGTCATGGGCAGCCTGTTCTTCCGCTCCGGCCTGGGCGAGAAAGTCATCTACGCGCTCGACCTGTGCGTCGGCAATCTGCGCGGACGCCTTGCCTATGTCGTCCTCGCCGCCGGCACGATCTTTTCCGCGCTGTCGGGCTCGAGCCTCGCCAATACCGGCATGATGGGCTCGCTGATGGTGCCGGAGATGCTGAAGCGGGGTTACAAGCCGCACATGGCCTACGGGCCGGTGCTTGGCGCCGGAAGCCTTGCCGTCATCATCCCGCCATCCTCGCTGGCCGTATTGCTCGGCTCGCTGGCCCAGATCGACGTCGGCGCGCTGCTCATAGCGGGGGCTTTGCCCGGGCTGCTGCTCGTTGTCATGTACGCGGCGCTGATCTTCGCGCAGACGAAGATCGATCCGGACGCCGCTCCGCACTATCCGGTACCCGCCGTTCCCGCGGCCGAGAAGGTGAGGGCGGTCGCCGTCAACATCATTCCGATGAGCGTCATCGTGTTCATGGTGGTCGGCACGATCATCCTTGGGATAGCGACGCCGACGGAATCGGCGGGACTCGGCTGTGCCGCCGTCTTCGCATTGTTGTTCGTCTACCGACGGTTCAGCTGGTCGGTTGTCTGGAAGTCGCTGGACGACGCGATGAAGGTCACCGGCATGACCTTCCTGATCATCTCGGCCTCGACGACGTTCTCGCAGATATTCGCCTTCTCCGGCGCCTCCAACGGCTTTATCCAGTTCATCGTCGGCTACGATCTTGGACCGTATCCCATGCTGCTCATGATGGTGCTCGTCATCCTGCTGCTCGGCATGTTCATGGATCAGGTCTCGATGATGCTGATCACGCTGCCGATCTTTCTGCCGATCGCCCAGCAATTCGGCTACGAGCCCGTATGGTTCGGGCTGATCCTGCTGCTCGCCTACGAGGTCGGCTTCACCACGCCGCCGTTTGGTCTGCTGCTGTTCATCATGATCGGCGTTGCGCCGAAAGGCACATCGCTCAAGACGGTTGCCATGTCAGCGGCGCCTTACATCGCGCTGACGCTTTTGCTGATCCTGCTGATTGTCCTCTTTCCGCAGATCGCTCTCTTTCTTCCGAATTTGATCTAGTCGAACCAGCAGGTGTCCACATGCGCTTTGCCTATCTTGCTTTCTTCCATGAGGACCGCGAGGCAAATTTGGCCATCGCCGGTGAAGACGTTGACGCTGTGCGGCGTGTGATCGCGTCAACGCCGGGCCTTGTGCTTGCAAACATCTATCTGCCCGAGGTGGCGACGGACATGTTCAACAACGATGGTCCACCGCCGGTCTTTGGCTTCCAGCTCTATTTCGACGAACTGGCGCACATGGAGGCGGCGCTAGCGCCGTCCGGCCATCTGCAGGCGCTTGCCGCACCCAGTATGCTGTCGAGCATCGCCGCTTCGAGGCCGACGCAACAGGCAATGTGCGTGCGTCCGTTTCCCGTCGACGACGCTGGCGTCAAGACGTCCGGGCTGCCCTGCAGCTATCTTGTCCACTATCCCGGGCCGGCCGAAGACATGAATGTCTGGCTCCACCACTATGTGACGCATCATCCGCAATTGATGCGGGGCTTCCCCGGCATTCGCCACATCGAGGTTCTGTCGCGACTGGATTGGTGCGGATCGCTGCCCTGGCCGCGGATCGACCATATGCAGCGCAATCGTGTCATGTTCGACAGTCCCGCGGCATTGACGCACGCGCTGCAATCGCCGGCGAGGCTGGAGATGCGCGCCGACTACAAGACATTCCCGCCGTTTTCAGGCGGCAGCCGGCATTTCCCGATGTCGACGGAAGCCGTGCATCCTTCGTCAAGGGCCACATAGCGCAAACAGGTTTTGCCGACGCCGAAAATTTCTGGAGATTTCATGTACGACTTTCGCAAGAAATGTGTTTCTCTCGATCGCCTCATCGGCACCTTCTGCGCCATCCCGCACCCTGTGGCGGTCGAAGTGGCGGCCGCGAGCGGGGTCGATTTCCTGTGCATCGACTGGGAGCATTCGCAGATCGGCCGCGAACGGCTCGAGGATCTGGTCCGCGCCGCCGATGTCCACAAGGTTCCCGCGATGGTGCGCGTTCCCGGCCACACGCCGGAGTGGATGGCGGCCGCGCTCGACGCCGGCGCGTCGGGCGTCCTGGTACCGCGCGTCTCCACGGCCGAGCAAGCCCGCATGGCGGTCATGGCCTGCCGTTACCCGCCGGTCGGCGCCCGCGGTGTCGGCCCCGGCCGCGCCGCCGGTTATGGCTACAGGATTCCGGACTACCTCAAATCGGCCAACGACGTCCTGACGGTCGCCATCCAGGTCGAGACGGCAGAGGGCCTGGCCAACGTCGACGACATCGTCCAGGTCGACGGCGTCGACGTGGTCTTCATTGGCCCCGGCGACCTGTCGGTCTCGATCGACGCCATGGGGCCGGCCGGCCAGGACAAGCTCAATGCCGCGATTATCAGGATCGCGGCCGCGGCGCGCGCGGCCGGCAAGGCCGTCGGCATCTTTCGCCCTTCGGCGGATGATGTCGGCAAATGGTCGCGGCACGGCATCAGCTTCTACATGCTGGCCAGCGACACGATGTTTCTCGGCGCCGGCCTTGCCGCCGGCGTTGCCTCGGCGCGCAGCGCCTCATAGCAAGAGTTTGCCATGAAGATCATCAAGACCGACGGCGTATTGTCAGTCGAGGAAGAGCAGCTGCGCTACCTTGACGGCTTGAACGTCGAGTTTGTCGAAAGGACGCTGCTCACGGAAGATGCCCTGATCGAACACTGCCGCAACGCCGACGCATTGATGGTATTGCGAGAGCCGATCACGGCTCGCGTTTTGGCGGAACTGAAGAACCTCAAGGTCATCGGGCGGTTCGGCGTAGGGCTCGACTCGATCGACGTCGAGGCCGCCAGCCGTGCCGGTGTTCAGGTAACCTATGTGCCGGACGCCAACCTGGTTGAAGTCAGCACCCACGCCATGGCCCTGATCCTGGCCTTGACGCGCAAGCTGAAGCAGTTCGACAGCGCAGTGCGCGCCGGCCGCTGGGCTGCAATGACCGATGGCGCCGGCATGACGCGGCCCGACAGGCAGATCCTCGGCCTGATCGGCTTCGGCCAGATCGGACGCCTAACTGCCGAGCGGGCGCGGGTCTTCGGCTACCATGTCATCGCCTACGACCCGCATCTGCCGGCCGAGCGCATTACCGCCGGCGGTGCCGAACCGGTCGGCTTCGACGAGCTGCTAGCCAGGGCCGACATCGTCTCGCTGCACGTTCCCGCGACACCGGAAACCAGAAACATCATGTCGGCACAAGCCCTGTCGCGGATGAAGGAAGGGGCGATACTCATCAACGTGTCGCGCGGCGGCCTGGTCGACGAGGTCGCCTTGGCGGATTTGATCCGGCGCGGCCATCTGGCAGGCGCCGGCATCGACACGTTCGATCGGGAGCCGCCTTCGCCCGACAATCCGCTGCTGGCGCTGGACGCCGTCCTGGTCAGTCCACACGCGGCGCACTACTCGACCCAGTCTTACGCCGAGGTTCGCAACAAGGTGTTTGCCGATGTCGCATCGGTCCTGCGCGGCGGCAAGCCGGTCTATCCGGTCAACCGGGTATGACCAATTCCCGATGTCGGCGCCGCCCAAACGCCTGCTGGAACTTCCACCTCAACATTCCGGAGTAGGCGCCGTCGGCGAAGCTGCCGATCTCCCCCCCTTGCGGGGGAGATGCCCGGCAGGGCAGAGGGGGGTGCTGTCCCTCCGGCCTGTCAACCAATCGCTGCCACGTCCTCAGGCTGATTCCGGTTGGAAATGGCTGAAATCGACGTTGGCGATCCGTCCCACCCCCCTCTGTCCTGCCGGACATCTCCCCCGCAAGTGGGGAGATCGGATGTCGCTTCGGCTTTCGCCAACCACAATGCTGGACCGCAGGGCAATGACCGCCGACCTGAAGCAGTTGCCCTGGGTAGTATTTGTTCTTGCTTTGTGCCGGCAGCTATGCTACTAATTTGGGTATGGTACTGATTCGCACCGAGGACCCGCCGCAAGGCGGTTTTTTTTGTCTTTAGGTTTCAGCGCCATCCGTCGAGGCCCTGCTCGGCTTGTCGCGACGCTCGACGATGTAGATGTGATCGGCGACCAACACCACGTCGCCATGCTGGTTGATCACCTCGCAGCGCTCGACGACCCGGCCTGAATCGGGTCGCTTCGGGTCGTCTTCCTTGGCCGAGATGGTGGTGCGGGTCTTGATCGTATCGCCGATGAACACCGGCTTGATGAAACGCAGCCGGTCGTAGCCATAGGAGAAGGCAACCGGGTTGACGACGCTTGCCGTCAGCCCGACGCCGACCGAAAACACCAGCGTGCCGTGGGCGATGCGCTGGCCGAACGGCGTCGTCTTCATGAACTCAGCGTCCATGTGATGAGGAAAGAAATCGCCGGTATGGCCGGCATGGACGACGAAGTCGGTCTCGGTGATGGTGCGCCCGCTGGTCATGCGCGACGAGCCGATCCGGTAGTCCTCGAAATAGACAGTCTGCTCCATGTCAGGGCCTCGCCGCGATCGGCGTTGCCGGCGCCGCGCTCGATCGGTAGGCGGCTTCGACCAGCGCCATGGTGTTCCAGCCGTCCTCGACGGAACTGACAAGCTCGGTGTCCTCGCCTGATGCGTAGCGCTGGACATTGGCCATGCGGCCGATGAAGGCGTCCGGAAACCATGCGCCGACGAGCGGCACCGTAATCCAGTCGGAGCCGCCCTTCGGATAGATTTCAAGGATGTCAGGCTCGCCGCGCGGATAGTCGAGGTTGAGCCCCAGCTTGAGGTAGGCGGCGCCTTCGGTGCCGCAGATGCGGAATTCGCAGGCCTGGTGTTTTCGACCGAATTTGTGATCGTGGTTGATCGACAGTGCACAGCGCACGGTGTCGCCATAGTCGAGGATCGCGCTGGTGCGCGTTTGCGCAACCTTGTGGCCGGGATGGCCGAGTGTCTTGGCGTGAACCCCCTTGGGGTCGCCGAGCAATTGCCGGATCAGGTCGAGATAATGGATTGAATGCATGGCGATCTCGACGCGCGGCGCCTTCAGCAGGAATTCCCAGAGCTGCCAGGGTGTCGCCAGCGCCAGCCATGCGTCGAAATCGACCACTTCGCCCAACCAGCCCTTGGCGATCGCATCCTTGAGCGCCAGCATCATCGGCGCAAAGCGCAGCTGGAAATTCACCGCCGCCTTCAGGTTTTTGGAGCGGCAGATTTCGAGGATCTCGGTGGCTTCGGTGAGATTGCTGCCCATCGGCTTCTGGATCAGCGCCACGGCGCCATCGGGCAGCGTCCTGAGCACGCCGGCGTGATAGGCCGGCGGCGTCGCCAGATCGAAGACGGCGTCCTTGATTGACGCAGCTTCCTCGACCGACCGGTAAGCGGTGACGCCCCATTTCTGCGCCAGTTTTTCCGCCTTGGCCAGGTCGGGGTCGAACAGCCCGGCAACCGGGAAACCGGCTTTTCCATAGGCCGGGAAATGCGCATCGCCGACGATCGAGCCGGCGCCGAATATCACGATCGGCCTGGGCTTTGACGGCTGTGCCCAGGCCTGGGAAAGCGAGGCAGGATCGAAAATGTCATCAGTCATAATGGAAGACTTCGTCCATCGACGCCCACCACTCGCCCTCCTTGCGGGTCGGCAGCGGCTCCTGGCAGGGCACGCACAGCGCCCACCATTCCTGCGTCGTGGGATCGGCAGCCATCTTCGCCATGTCGGCGGCATAGTCGGTGCCATGGTACTCGAAGGTGCTGAACAAAAGGTGCTCCGGCTCCCTCAGATAGATCGAATAATTCTTGATGTTGCAGGCGGAAATCATCTTGAGGACGTCCGGCCAGACGGCAGCGTGAAGCCGCACATACTCGGCGACTTTCTCCGGCTTGAGGCCGAGCACCATTCCCATTCGCTGCATGTCCGCCTCCTATTTCACTATCGTCGTGGTGAATTCCGCGATGCTCTTCGCCTTGATCGCATCCCAGTCCCAATCGATGCCGATGCCGGGCTCGTCCGGCGCCAATGCGTGCCCGTCCTCGATACGCATTTTCTTGCCGGTCAGCTCGTCGAGCTGGGGAATATACTCGACATATCTGCCGTTCTGAACGGCGCATGTCAGGCTGACATGCAGTTCCATCAGGAAATGCGGGCAGACCGGTATGTCGAACGCCTCGGCTGCATGCGCCACCTTCAGCCATGGCGTGATGCCGCCGATGCGACCGACATCGACCTGCACGATCGAGCATGCGCCCTTTTGCATATATTCGCGGAAATGCCGGATCGAATAGAGCGACTCGCCGATGGCGACCGGCGTCGATGTGGCACTCGACAGCCGCACATGGCCGTCAATGTCGTCGGCCGGCAGCGGCTCCTCGATCCAGGCGAGGTCGAGTTCACGCAGGCGCTCGGCCCGGCGGATCGCCTCGTCGACCGAGAAGCCCTGGTTGCAGTCGGTCATGATCTCATAGGCGTCTCCAACCGCCCGGCGCACCGCCGTCAGGCGCGCAAGATCCTCGGAACCGTGCGGCTTGCCGATCTTGACCTTCGAGCCGCGAAAACCCTTGGCCTTGGCGTCCAGCGCATCCTCGACCAGCGCCTCGGTTTCGATATGCAGCCAGCCGCCTTCGGTCGTGTAGAGCGGGCAGCGGTCCTTGGCGCCACCGGCCAGCTTCCACAGCGGCAGCCTCTGTTTCTTGGCCCGCAGATCCCAAAGGGCAGTGTCGATGGCCGCGAGCGCGATGGCCGTGATCGCGCCGATCGTCGTCGCATGGGTGGCGAACTCCAGCTCGTGCCAGATCGCCTCGATCATGTCGGCGTCGCGGCCAATCAGCCGCGGCGCAAGGTGGTCGGCAAGGAGCCGCATCACCGAAGAGCCGCCGGTGCCGATCGTGTAGCTGTAGCCGGTGCCGACCGCGCCGTCGGCATCGGTGATGGTGACGATCGGTGTTTCCTGCGAGACAAAACTTTGGATGGCATCGGTGCGCTTGACCTTAGGCACGAGGTCGACCATCCGCAGTTCGATTTTCTCGATCTTTGCCATGATTTTAACCTCGCAATGTCTTGCCTGTTTCGGCGGAAAACAGATGGGCCTGCGACAGGTCCAGGCTCATCTTGACCCGGTCGCCGGCTTTGAGCGGCTTTGGATTGAGCATGCGCGATACCCAGTCGCTGCCGTTGAATTCGGCGAACACCAGCGTCTCGTTGCCGAGCGGCTCGGTGACGGTCACCGGCAATTCCACCTGGTGGACGTCGACATCTTCGCCGGAGCTGATGCCGTGTCCGGTCGGATAGATGTCGTCGGGCCTGAGGCCGAACACGACTTTGTCGCCGGCCTCGACATTGGCCTTGAACTGGCTGGGCAGAGGCAATCTCTCGCCGCTGGCGAACAGCAGCTGTCCGTCGTCGACAACCGCCTCATGCAAATTCATCGGCGGCGAGCCGATGAAGCCGGCCACGAAGCGTGTCTGCGGCCGGCGGAAGACCTCGTCGGGCGTGCCGACCTGCTCGATGAAACCGTCACGCATGATGACGATGCGGTCGGCCAACGTCATCGCTTCGACCTGGTCGTGGGTGACGTAGATCACCGTCGACCGGACCTTGGCATGCAGTTTCTTGATCTCGGTGCGCATCTGCGTCCGAAGCTTGGCGTCGAGATTGGAAAGCGGCTCGTCGAACAGGAAGACGTCGGGATCGCGCACAATGGCGCGACCCATGGCGACGCGCTGGCGCTGTCCGCCGGACAGTTGCGACGGCCGGCGGTCGAGCAACTGGTCGAGGCCGAGAATGCCCGATGCCTCTGCGACGCGACGGTCCATTTCATCTTTAGCGGCGCCGGCTATTTTCAGCGAGAAGCCGAGGTTTTCGCGCACCGTCATATGCGGATAGAGCGCGTAGGACTGGAACACCATCGAGATGTTGCGCGAGCGCGGCGGCAGGTCGTTGACCATGCGGCCGCCGATCTCGATGACCCCGTCGCTGATCGCCTCGAGGCCGGCGATCATGCGCAGGGTTGTCGACTTGCCGCAGCCGGACGGCCCAACCAGCGCGATGAACTCGCGGTCGGCGACCTCGAGGTCGATGCCGTGCACGACCGCCACCGGACCATAGCTCTTGGTGAGTTTCTTGAGCGATACTGTTGCCATGTCAGCCTTTCACCGCGCCGGAAGTGAGGCCGCCGACGAGATGTTTCTGGACGATGAAGGTAAGCGTGAGCGCCGGTATGATCATGACCACGGCCAGCGCGCACATGCCGCGCCAGTCGATGGTGAATTCGGCCGTATAGTCGAGCAGACCGACCGGCAGGGTCTTGGAGTTGATCGAGCGGGTCAGCTGCGAGGCCAGAGCGAACTCGTTCCAGGAGGTGAGGAAGGCAAAGATGCCGGCCGAGGCGATGCCGGGGCCGGCCAGCGGAAACTCGACCTGCCAGAAGGCCTGCCAGCGCGTGCAGCCGTCGATCTGCGCCGCCTCGGCGAGGTCTTTCGGCACCTGGCGGAAAAAGCCGTCGATCAGCCAGACAGTGAAGGGCACGTTGAGCGCGACATAGACCAGGATCAGCCCGAAGTGCGTATCAATGATGCCAAGCCGCGCAAAGACGAAGAACAGCGGCAGCGACAGTGCGATGCCGGGCACCGTGCGCGTCAGCATAAGGCCGAGGAACATCGCCGATTTGGCGCGGAAGCGGTAGCGCGCAAAGGCATAGCCGCCAGCCATGCCGATGACGATGGCGATCACCGTCGAGGTCACCGAGATGATCAGCGAATTGCGGAAGTAGTCGAGCACCGGAATGCCGCCCTGGCCGACGCCGCTGAACATGGCGATGTAGGCGTCGAGCGAGAGTCGCTGCGGGATCCACACCGGCGGCTTGGCCATGATCTCGACGGTCGGCCGCAGCGACGACAGCACGATCCAGATGCCGGGCAGGCAGATGACCAGCATGGCCAGGAACAGTCCGATGCCGTGAACGATGCCGAGCGCTTTGTTGCCTACGCGATGCAGGCTGTTCTGGTCCATCCTCACCACTCCGCCGCGATCTGCGTGCGCGCCGCGGCGAGCTTGCGGTAGAAATAGACGGTGAACAGGATGGACAGCAGGATCGAGAAATAGGCCATGGCGTTGGCCATGCCCATCCTGGCATCGCTGTAGGCGGTGCGGGCGACCAGCGTCCAGACCAGCTCGGTGCGGCCGGCAGGACCGCCGTCCGTCATGATCTTGACGATGTCATAGGCGCGCGCGACGTCGAGCGAGCGGATGGTCATGGCGATGAAAGCGAAGGGCATGATGAACGGCCAGGTGACATAGCGGAATGTCTGCCACGGCGTGCAGCCGTCGACGCGGGCCGCCTCGACCGGTTCGCGCGGCATCGCCAGCAACCCGGCCAGGATAAGGATCGCGAACACCGAGGTCGACGACCAGATCTCGGCGATCAGGATGGCGATGAAGGCGAGATTGCCGTCGATCAGCCACGGGATGGCGCGGTCGGTCAGGCCGAGCCCCTGCAGGGCGTTGTTCACGAGGCCGATATTGTCGTTGAACATGAATTTGAACTGGAAGCCGACGAGGATCGGCGAAAACATCATCGGGAACATCATGATGGTGCGCAGGACCCGCTGGCCGCGCGATGCTTTCTCCACCAGCAGGGCCAGCCCGAGCCCGATCAGCATCTCCAGGTTGAGCGCCACGGTCAGCAGCACCACGGTGCGGGCAAAGGCGACCCAGAAAGCGCGGCTGGTCAGGATGGCGACGTAGTTGCGCGCGCCGATGAAGACCCAGAACGTCTCCGGCCTGGTCAGCCGGAACGGCGTGAAGCTGGAATAGAGCGAGAGCAGCAACGGCACCACCACCACGGCCGCCAGAACGATCACCGCCGGCAGCAGGAGCAGCAATGGCGGCGAAGGTCTCCAGCCTTTCATGGCGATCCGGTTCTGGTTGGTGCCCGGACACCGCAGGCCGCCATTGGCGAGCTGGGATCAAGACAAAGCGTGTTGCACATGGCTCGAAAAAAATGCGGGGCGCCGCTCTTCGATTAGCGCGGCGCCCCCTTGGGAGAATGGTCAAAGCTTGCCGGCGTCCTCGAGGATCTGGGTGGCCTTGGCGGCGGCGTCGTCCAGCGCCTGCTTGGAGGTCTTGTCGCCGAGAATGGCGGCCTGCAGTTCGGGATAGACGGCGTTGGAGATTTCGATCCATTCAGGTGTCTGCGTCACGGCAAACGCGTGCTTTGCCTCTTCCTGGAAAGCCGCCAGCACTTCCTTCTTGTAAGGATCGTTTGCCGCCTGCTGGATGTCCCAGTCCCACACCGCTGTGCGGGTCGGCAGTGGGCCGCTTGCCGCCTCGAGCTTTTGGCTGTCCTCATTGGTCAGGAACCAGACCAGCGACGCCGCAGCCTCCTTGCTGGCGCAGTTTTCGGTGACCGAAAATCCGTGGTGCCCCGACCAGCCGGTGCGAATGCCTGCCGATCCCTTCGGCGCCACCTTCACGCCGACATTGCCGGCGACCTTCGACGACTTCGGATCGTTGAAGAAGCCTGCCCAGCCCGGCCAGTCGAGGTTGATGGCGACGGTGCCCGAGGCAAAACCCTGGCCGAGATCGTCCCACAGATAGTTGGTGGTGCCGGCCGGCACCGCCTTGGCCTTGTAGAGATTGACGAACCAGTCGAGCGCGTGCACGCCGGCTTCCGAGTTGAAGGCCGGCTTGCCATCCTTGTCGAGGTATTCGCCGCCGTCGGCGATGAGCATCTCGTAAAAGCGGCCGTTGATCGCCTCTTCCTTGCCGGCGAACTGGGTGCCGTAGAAATCGGGCGGGCTGGCGAAGAATTCCGCCTGCTGGGCGACCTCGTCCCAGGTGTCGGGCGGTGTCAGCTCCTTGCCGTACTTGGCCTTGTAGGCGGCCTTCTTGGCTTCGTCCTTGTAGAGGCTCTTCTGGTAATAGAGCGCCGAGACGTCGAACTGCGCGCGCGGCAGCATTACCAGCTTGCCCTCGAGCGTCGAGGCCTTGATCGTCGACGGCACGAAGGCGTCGATCTCCTCCTTCGGCAGCAGCTTGTTGAGATCGGTGTAGATATCGGGATATTGCGGCGCGAAGGACGAGTGGTTCGACCCAACGCACCAGTTGATGCTGCCGGAGGCGATGTCCGACTTGATTTCCTTGTCGAGCTCGAAGTGATTTTTCTTCGAGATCACGTTGACCTTGGCGCCGGTCAGTTTTTCCCATTCGCCGATGCGCGCGTACAGCCCTTCATATTGCTGGCCGCCGATCAGCTTGGCGTCGATGGTGACGCCGTCGAATTTGCCGGGCAGGTCGGCAGCAAGGGCACTCGCACCCAGTGCGAGCAGCGTTACGCCGGCCGACAGGCCGCAAAACAGTTTCGTCATTGGTATCCTCCCAAGAGTCTGCGTCGATCCATAGCGAGGGCTGATCGGCAGCTTCATTCATATACAAACAAAATATTTATAGGATCGTCAAGCCGAGAGTTCTTCCGGAAGCAACGGTTATGCGTATATGAAATGTGAAATTCACTGGAGAAGCCCAATGGCAGAGGACGAGGAAGACGAGCGCTATCGAGCCCCGGCGCTGGACAAGGGGCTCGACATCCTCGAGCTGCTGGCCGGCGTCGACGGCGGCCTGACGCAGGCGGAAATCGCCAAGAAACTCGACCGCAGCCCGAACGAGTTCTACCGCATGCTGGATCGGCTGGTGCGGCGCGGCTATGTCACGCGGCCGGATGGCGACCGTTACTCGCTGACGCTCAAGCTGTTTGGCCTGGCGCAGCTGCACGCGCCGGTGCGCCGGCTGGCTTCCTATGCGACGCCGCTGATGCGCGAACTGGCCGAAACCACACAGCAGGCAAATCAGCTGGTCGTCTTCGACCGCGGTTCCGCGGTAGTGATCGCACAGCAGGAGGCGCCGGATTACTGGGGCATCTCTATCCGCGTCGGCTCGCATATCAGCCTGTTCGACACCGGCTCCGGCCATGTGCTGCTGGCGTTCCGCCCGCCGGAAGAGCGGCAGATGATGATCTCCGAACATCTGCGCAGCACCGACAAGCCGCCGCAGTCGCCGGAATTCTTTGCTCGCCTCGACCAGATTAGGGAACGCGGCTACGAGATGATGGCGTCGATGCAGACGGCCGGCGTGTTCAACCTGTCGACGCCCGTTCTCGGCTCGGACGGCAAGGCGATCGCCGCATTGTCGATCCCCTACATTACCCTGGTCAACGCACTCAAGGCGCCCGACATCACCAGGACCATAGAGCTGCTGCTGGCAGCGACCGAAAAGCTGTCGCAACTGGCGGGATCGACCGTCAAGCAATCGCGATGAATTCTTATTTGAATGAAGAATTTCTCCGTGAGATGATCTCGAAGTCGCCAAGGAGGAGCGCGCCACCATGATCTTCGACACCCATCTCCACCTGATCGACCAGTCCGCGCTGCGCTATCCCTGGCTGACCGGCGTGCCGGCGCTCAACCGCGATTTCTCCTACGACGAATATGCAATCCAGGCCCGCCGCGCCGGCATCGATGGCGCATTGCACATGGAGGTCGATGTCGATCCAGCCGACATCGAGGCTGAAACCAGCCGTGTCAAAGCGCTGTCGCGGCAAAAGGGCAGTTTGCTGAGGGGGGCAATCGCCTCCTGCCGTCCGGAAGAGCCCGGCTTTGCCGCCTATCTCGAGCGCCAGCGTGCCGATCCTTTCGTCAAGGGTTTCCGGCGGGTGCTTCACGTCATGCCGGACGAGCTTTCGGAGGGCGCGCTGTTTCGTGAAAACATCAAGCGGCTTGCCGGCAGCGGCCTGACCTTCGACCTTGTCGTTCTGCCGCACCAGATCCCCAAGGCGATCGCACTCGCGAACCTCGCGCCGGATGTGCAGTTCGTGCTCGACCATTGCGGCGTGCCCGACATCAAGGGTGATGCCGAGCACCCCTGGCGCGAGCACATGGCGGAGATCGCGCAGCGCCCGAACGTCGTCGGCAAAATTTCCGGTGTCGTCGCCTATGCGGATGCCGGATCCTGGACTGTCGAAACGCTGCGTCCCTATGTCGAGCACACTATCGCATGCTTCGGCTGGGACCGGGTCGTGTGGGGCAGCGACTGGCCGGTCTGCACGCTTGGCGGCGGGCTTGCGACCTGGATTGCGGCAACGCACGCGCTGCTCAGCGGCGCCAGCGCTGATGAGCGACAAAAGCTGCTGTCCGCCAATGCCAAGCGGCTGTGGAGTTTGTAGGCCGGCTCAGATCGTCGCCGACACGTGCCGCTCGCGGCCGTAGAGTGAAACCAGGAGCACGATGACCAGGCCAAGTGCCGCCTGCACGGTCGAGGGCCGGAAGCCGAGCCCGATCAGCAGCGTGTTGATCTCCGTCAGCACCAGCACGCCGGCAATGGTGCCGAAATAGCTGCCGCGGCCGCCGACAAGGGCGGCGCCGCCGACCACCACTGCCGCAATCGTCTGGAACAGATAGGGCTGGCCGACATCGCCATAGGCCGAACCGGTGAAGCCGAGCAGCAGCACGCCGGCCGCGGCGGCAAAGAAGGCGCTCGCGGCATAGGTGACCGTCCACATGCGGACCGGATCGATCAGCGCCAGCGGCGCAGCACCTGGATTACTGCCCAGCGCATAGAGACGGCGGCCGTATGGCGTGCGTGCCAGCACCAGCGCCACCAGCAAGGTCAACGCCGCGACGCATGGCACCAGCCCCGGCACCGGCAGCGGTCCGACCGAACCGCCGATCGAAACGAAGGCGGAGACCGCTGCAGGCGCCGATCCGGATGGAAAGCCGCCGGTCCACAACAGCACGGCACCTTGCACGATCATGCCGACGCCGAGCGTGACGATCAGCGGGTGGATGTCGAGCCCGCGCGAGATCAGGCCGTTCAGCGCCCCGATCAGTATGGCGAGCGCGACGACGACCGTGCAGACAAGAGCAAAATTCCAGCCGCCGCCGTAGAGCTGTGCGGCAACGACATTGGCAAAGCCGATGATGAAGGGGATCGACAGATCGATGCCGCCGAGAATGACGACGAGGGTCTGGCCGATCGATGCCACCGCCAGCAGCGAGGCGATCACCAACAGTGCCCGGATGGCGAAGGGCTGGGAGTAGCCCGGAATGAGCAAGGTGCCAAGGAGATGCAAGGCGACAGCGACGGCAAAGGCACCGGCGACGCGGGCATTGGTGGACTGGAACCAGTTCCGGCGCATGTTTCTCAGCCTTTCCGTCCCGATAGCCGCTCCTGCAGCGCCGTCATGATGACGGCCACAACCAGGATCGCGCCATAGGCGATCTGCAGCACATAGGTGGAGACGTTGAAGGCGGTCAGCACGCTCTGCAGCAGGAAGATGTCGATAGCGCCGATCGCAGCCCCGGCGAGCCCGCCGCGCCCGCCGGCAAGGCTGACGCCGCCGAGCGCCACCGCGGCAATGGCGATCAGCGTGTAGGTCGGTCCGATGTTGGGGTCGGCCGAGCCGATCAGCGCGGTTAGCATCAGGCCGGCACAGGCGGCAAGTATGCCGGTCATGACATAGGCGATGAAACGCACTTTGGTGACCGGAACGCCCGCCGTGTAGGCGGCGCGGTCGTCGCTGCCCACCGCCATCAGCTGGTCGTAGTAAGGCGTCTGCCGCACCAGCCACCAGGACAGGAAGATCAGCGACAGCGGCAGTGCCGACCAGGGTCCGGCCATCGCCTTCAGCCAGCCCGGCGCCGGCCCGATCGGCGCCGGCAGGATGGTCAGCGTCATGCCGGTGAGAATCAGATAGGTGCCGAGCGTCGCAACGATCGGCTGGATGCGGAGGATGGTCGCCAGAAAGCCGTTGGCGGCGCCGACGATCGCGCCGATCAGAAGCGCCGCCGGCACGATGACCAGCGGCGAAGATATCCCAAGCCTGAGAAACAGCAGTTGGATTACTATCGCATTGACGAAGCCCATCAGCGGCCCGACGGAAATGTCGATGCCGCCGCGCCCGGCGAGGATCACTGGAGCCGAAGCGAGCGCTGCGCCGATCAGCGGCGCGGCGAGCCCGATCAGCGCGCCCCAGGCGGCAGGATGAAAGCGCGCCGGATTGAGCAGCAGATTGACCGCGATCAGGATCACCAGCAGTACCGCCGCAAAGCCAGCGCCGCGCCATCGCGCCGCCATGCGCCGCAACCCGCTCATGCCGCGCGACCGAACATGGCGGCGATCACCGCATCGCTTTTCATTGCGTCTCCGGTGATTTCGGTCGCCACCTGCTGTTCGCGAAACACCAGCACGCGATGGCAAAGCAGCAGGATCTCCTCGATCTCGCTCGACAGGATGACCAGAGCCATGCCGTCCGCCGCCAGTCCACGAAACACATCGTAGAGGACATGGCGCGTCGCCACGTCGACACCGCGCGTCGGATCATTGAGCAGCAGGATCGCCGGTTCCAGCGCCAGTGCACGGGCCAGAAGCACCTTCTGCTGGTTGCCGCCGGAAAGCGTGGTGATCGGGGCGTCCGGCCGTGGCGCGATGATCGACAGTCTGTCCCGGTAGCGCTCATAGCGCTGCCGCCGCGCGGCGAAGCTGAGCAGGCCGAAACGCGTATCGCGCGACAGCGTCGAGACGGCAAAATTGTCGAGCACCGATTGGGTCGGAAAAATGCCGGTGGTGCGCCGGTCGCGCGGCAAATAGGCGATGCCGCCGGCGACCGCCTTGCGGAAATTGGTGATCGCGCGCGCTCCGGTTGACGCCTCGACGGTCACCTCGCCGCCGGCCGGACGTTCCAGGCCGGCCAGCACTTTCAGGAACCGCTCCTGGCCGTGGCCGTCGAGGCCGGCAAGGCCGACGATCTCGCCCGGCGCAATGGTTTGCGTCATGGGGCTTGCGCCCGGCGCGATCACCAGGCCGCGCACCGAAAGGCTGGCGCGATCAGCCATTCGCCAGTTCCGCCGCAGTGCGTGGCGCCATCGCCCTGAGAAGTTCGGATGCGGTGGACGTGCCGCGTTCCTCGGTCGTCACCACGCTGCCGCCGCGCAGGACGGAGATCCGGTCCGAAAGCGCCATCACCTCGTCCATGCGATGGGTGATGAACAGGATCAGGCAGCCTTCTGAGGCAAGCTTGCGCATCATGGCGAAGACCGCCTCGCGATCGGCAAAGTCGAGCGCCGCCGTAACCTCGTCGAGGATGAGAATGCGCGGGTTGCGGACCACGGCGCGGGCGAGCACTACCAATTGCTGAACCGCCAGCGGCAATTGCCCGGCCAACTGGTCGAGCGGGATCTCGGTCACTGCGAAGCGCTTCAGCACCGCTTGCGCGCGTTGCCGCCGCTCGGCGCGCGGCACAGTGCGCGTCAGCAGGCCGTCGAGGCCGAGCAGGATGTTGTCGGTCACCGAACGGTCAGGCGCGATCAGCACTTCCTGGAACACGGTGGCGAACCCGGCGCCCTGGAAGGCCGCCGGCGAGAGGCCGGTAAAGGGCGCTCCGTCGAGCAGGATCGCGCCGCTGTCCGGCTGCACGATCCCCGACAGCAGCTTGACCAGCGTGCTCTTGCCCGAACCATTCTCGCCCAGGATGGTGTGGATCGTGCCGGCGCGGAATGCGATGGAGGCATTGGCCAGCGCAATCGTTTCGCCGTAGCGTTTCGAGATGGCCTGGACTTCCAGCATGAGCAATCCTGATGGAGAAAACCGGCACCGCTGGTGCGGAGCCGGCTTTCATAAATGCTACTTGGCGCAGGCGTCCGGCACCTTCGGATAATCCCAGCCCTTGGTCGGTGCCGGATTGGCGAAGTAGGCATCGAGCCATTCCTCCGGCATCGGATCCTTCGGCGGGACCGGGAAGATCGAGACGGCGTCCGGCGTCATGCAGTCCTTGTACCAGGCGCCGAGGTCGGCATTGTGCACCGGCGGAATCGGGATCAGCAGCGTGTTGAGCTTGGGCTTCTGCCCATCCAGCATGCGCGCCCCGACACGAAACAGCGTCTCGGCCGTCCAGTGCGGCAGAACCGCATGGCCCTCGAAGCGGTATTTGTCGGGATTGGCCTTCCAGTAGCCGAGTGCATCGCCGGTGATCGAGCCGGTGATCAGCGGGGCAGGGCGGCCAGCCTCGGCAAAGGCCTCGGCAACGACACGGCTTTCGCTGCCCGTCGTCCACACTGCATCGATCGGCGCCGGATTGGTGGCGATCGCCTGCAGCACCGCCGTCTTGGTAACGTTAGCCGTCCAGTTGCCGTTGACGCTGCGCGAGACCTTGAGCTTTGAATTTTCGGCCAGCGCCTTGTCGGCGCCCTGGCGCTCCTGCACGACGATCGGGTGACCGGCAATGCCCTCGACCAGAAGCACGCTGCCGCCGTCCGGCATTGCTTTGCCGATCGCCGTCATCATGTCGTAGCCCCAGCGCGCATAATTGGAATCGACGTTGATCGCATTCGGGCTGGTCACCGACCCAGCTGCCGTGATGAAGGGGATGCCGGCTTTGGCTGCGGCATCGATGGCATCGTCCAGCGCCGTCGCCGAGCCGGGGATCGAGGTGATGATAGAGCATTTCTTGTCGATGAAGGCGCGGATCTGGTTGATCTGCTGACTGGCGTCGTTGTTGGAATCCGACACCTCGAAGCTCGCCACGGTGCCGTCGGCGATCAGGCCGTCGACCAGCCGCTTCAACTCCTTGGTGACGGTGACGCGCCACGGATTGCCCTGGTACGACTCGGAGTGGCACCATTTCCACGGCTTTGGCGGCGGCGTGAAATTGTCCCAGGCCGACGGCAGCACCTTTTGCGGCGCGCCGTCATATTGGGCCTTCAGTTCGGTCGGCAATCCAGCAATCACGCCCATAATGTCTTGAGCGCAGGCTATGGTCGTGACCGATGCAAGTGCGGTTGCGGCCATAAGGCCGCGGATCAGGCTGTTCATGTTCTCCTCCGTTCGGTTGTTTCAGGCTCCTCCGCCGGCAACGCCGGACACCTGCGTCGAAAGGCTTTCCCGAAACAGGCGATTGAGATCGGCAACGACGCGAGCGGCATTGTGCCTTTCGCTCAGGCCGAGATTGATGCGATCGGACGCCGCCTGCTGGAACGCCATGTAGCCGTCGTGCCGCGGCCTGACCCAGGCACCTTCGAGCGTGGCCCGCGTATCCTTGTAGAAATTGCCGGTGGCTGCGTTGACGGCGGCATCCTCCCAGGCTGCCGCATGGCCGGGCTGGCCGCCGGCCGAGGCGTAGAGGCTGCGCTGCACCTCGCCGCTGGCGATCCAGTAGGCGAAGTCGATGGCCGCCTGCCTGGCCTTCGAGAAGGCCGACACGGCGATGCCGGTCCCGCCGAGCGCCGAGCCTTTGGGGCCGGCATTGCCCGCGGCCGGGATATCCGCAAAGGCCAGGCGGTTGGGTCGAAACCCGGCAATGGCATAGGAAACGTAGCCATAGATCAGCGGCGCGCAGGCAATCCGTGATCCCGATCCGGCCATTTGCTCCAGAACCGCGATCGGATCCATGCCAAGACAGGCCGGGTCGACGAGGGCTGCGATCTCGCGCATCATCTCGAAGACCTGATTGCCCGTTGCCGGATCCACATGGTCGCCAGGGCCTTCGGCGGCCGGCCGGCCGAGATTGCCGGCAAGCGTGTAGAACGTCATCAGCGAATGCGGCGGCCTGAGCGGCAACAACACGTGGCCTTGCCGCGCCAGATCGAGTGCATCGGCCCAGCTCGCCGGCGCAGCCGAAAGCATGTCGGGCCGCCATGCCTGCATCTGGCTCGCCGCGTCGATCGGAAACGCCCACTGCCGGCCTTGCCAGTTGTAGCTCGGAAACGACCGGCCGACACTGCCCGCCACAAGTGCCGCGCGTTCGGCTTCCCGGCCGGCGACATCGAGCGGCGTCAGGCAGCTCTCGGCGGTGATCTGGCCGACATGCGGATGGTCGATGACGATCAGATCATAGGTACGGGCCAGCTCCTCGACCGGGAAGGATTCGAAATCCTGCAGCGAGCGCTTGTCCCATTCGATTGCGACGCCGGTCCGTTCTTTCCACAGCGCCGAACAGGCGACCATCGGGTCATAGCCGCGCGGATGGCTCCAGGTCATGCCTTTGAGCGTGACGTCGCTCACAGCCCGAACTCCGCGCGGATCTTTGCGCTGTGCTCGCCGATGCGCGGCGCGGCCCGCTCGACCTTGGCGCGGATGCCGTCGACCCTGAGCGGCGAGCGCGTGGTGAGGATCGAAACGTCATCCTCGCGCGTCACCGTCTGCAGCATGTCGAGGACCTGGAAGCCTTCGCTGGCCATCATCTCCGGCCATGTCAAAACCTTGGCGCACCAGATGTCGGCAGGCTCGAGAATGCCGAGCCACTCGTCGACCGTCCTGGTCGCGATCTTTTGCGCGATGATCGCCTTGATCTCGTCGCGGGCGGTGAACCAGGTCGACGGCTGGTCGCGGTAGGGCGCAAGTTCCTCGAGCCCGAGCAGATCGGCGAGTTTCGAGATCGGTGTCATCGCGATCGCCAGATAGCCGTCCTTGGCCGGATAGACGCCGTAGGGCGCCGACAGATAGGCGTGCGCGCTGCGGAAGCTCGACCGCCGCGGTAGCCGGCGCCCGTCATTGAGATGCGTGGTCAGCACCTCGAACTGGAAGTCGACCAGCGCTTCGAGCAGGCTGGTCTCGACATGGCTGCCCTTGCCGGTCACGCTGCGCCGCACCAGTGCCGCAAGAATGCCTTGCGCGGCGGCGGAGCCCGCCAGCATGTCGGCGATCGCCAGCCCGAAGGGCACCGGCCCCTGGTCCTCGTCGCCGTTCAGCCACATCACGCCGGAGCGGGCCTGTGCCAGCAGATCCTGCCCGGGCCGTTTGACCCACGGGCCTTCCTCGCCATAGCCGCTGATCGAGGCATAGACCAGGCGCGGATTGATCTTGCGCACCGCCTCGTAATCGAAGCCCAGGCGTTCGATGACGCCGGGCCTGAAATTCTGGATCAGCACGTCGGCCTTGGCCAGCAGGCCGCGCAGCGCCGCAAGATCAGCCTCGTCCTTCAAGTCGATTGCAAAGCTTTCCTTGGCGCGGTTGATCGCGTGGAAAATAGTGGAATCGCCGCCGATCTCGGTGTCACTGAGATAGAGCCGGCGCGACAGGTCGCCGCCATCCGGCCGTTCGATCTTGATGACGCGAGCACCGAGGTCGAGCAGTCTGAGCGAGCAGTAGGGCCCGGACAAGAACTGGCTCATATCGACAACGATGAGCCCGGTCAGCGGCAGTTCGGCAATGGCCGCCATTGCCTATTTCTCCGTCTTGCCGGCGAAATCGGCCGGATTGCGGTACTTCACCGTCTGCAGGTGCTCGCAATAAAGCACGAGCTCGCCTTCACCCTTGAAGACTTCGTAGCTGGCGCGGATCAGCCCCATTTCCTTGTATTTTGGCTTCTTGTCGAGGTTGGAGCGGATCGAATAAATCGTGTCGCCGATGAACACCGGCTTGATGAAGCGCAATTTGTCGTAGCCATAAGAAAAGGCGTTGATGCAGTTGGTGGCGACCAGCCCGAGCCCGGCCGAGAACACGAAGGCCCCGGCGACCAGCCGCTTGCCGAAAATGCCTTCCGTTTCGGCGAACATCTGGTCCTGCACGTATGGATGGATATCGAGTACCAGCGTGTTGAAGAGATGGCTGTCGCCCTCGGCAATGGTCCGGCGCAGCGAGCGGATCTTCTGGCCGACCGGCCAGTCTTCGTAGAACCAGTTCTCCGCGTTCCAGACGGGGAGGTCGGCATGATCCCTAGGCATGTTGGCGGGGTGTGTCGATGCCACGCCCACGGTTGGCGCGAAACCGCTCATGACGGCTTCCCCGGGCAGCGGGAATCGTCCATCAGGGCGCGCCGCAGACCAGCGAAATGCATGATCGATCCTCCCGTCAATCTTCTTTTGTGAATAGTATTTTCACATATGGGGTTGTGTTGCAAGCGTGAACAGGCGAAATTTTGCCCGTTCCGTGCGGCCAATGCCGGCGGAACAAGGGAGGAAGTGATGCAGAATGCCTGTCTGGTTTTCGTCGGCAGCCTCAATCGCGACGCCCCGTATTTTCAAGGCGCGCGCGGTGTCGGGTTGGGTGTTTACAGTTTCGACGAGGGGACGCTGGAGACGAAGAAACTGGCCGAGACGGAAGACATCGACAATCCGACCTTCCTGTCGGTGACGCCGGACGGCTCCCACGTCTACGCCAATTCCGAAGTGTTCACCTGGCGCGAAGGCGTGGTCTCGGCTTACCGCTTCGACAGGCAGACTGCCACGCTGTCCTACATCAACAAGCAGCCGACGCTGGGCAGCATCACGGCGCACAACACCATCACGCGCGACCGGACGAAGCTGCTGGTCGCCAATTACGGCATGGGCGAGGGCGGCCCCGATCGCTCGGTCGTGGTCTTGGGGCTGCGCGAGGATGGCGGCCTGACAGCGCCGTTGTCGAGCGTCGCGCATAGCGGGACCGGACCAGACCTCGCCCGCCAGGAGCGGCCGCATGCCCATAGCGTAACCGAGACGGTTGCCGGCGGCATGGCGATCGTCGCCGACCTCGGCATCGACCGGCTGGTGTCCTATCGGATCGGCTCAGACGGCAGCCTGACCAAACTGGCCGAGTCGGCACTCGCGCCGGGCGCCGGTCCGCGCCATTTGGCGCTGCATCCGGGCGGCCGCTTCGTGTTCGTCATGAACGAGCTGGATTCGACGGTCGTCTCGCTGGCGCTGGACGAGGCATCAGGCAAGCTTACGGTGATCGACAGCAAGGCGGCCGTGCCGGCCGAGGCGCGCGACGGCAATCACTGCGCCGACATCCAGATCTCGCCCGACGGCCGCTTCCTCTATGGCTCCAACCGCGGCCATGACAGCATCGCGGTGTTTTCGGTCGACCAGCAAACCGGCAGGCTTGCCCTTGTGGGCTATACGCCTTGCGGCGGCGCCACGCCGCGCAATCTGGCCCTGACACCCTCGGGCGGCCATCTCTTCTCGGCCAACCAGAACGCCGACCGCATCTCGATTTTCGCGCGCGACGCAGCCACCGGCCGGCTGACCGACACCGGCCGATCCATCGATGTCGGCACGCCGATGTGCGTGAGGATTGTGCGTTGACGTGATCTCAGAACTCGAGCGCCTGCCTGAGTGCCGGGCCGCTCCTGACGCGCAAATCGAGGTCGGCCTCGATATGGTCGATGTGGTGCAGCATCAGCGCGCTGGCGCGTTCGGCATTGCCATTTTCCAGCGCCTCGAGGATCTGCGTGTGTTCGTTGTGGCCGCAGCTCGAGATGCCCGAGCGGCCATAGAGTGCGATCACCAGCGATGAACGAGCGACCAATTCCTCCATGAAGCGCTGCAGGATGACGTTTCCCGCGACCGACGCCAGAAGCAGGTGAAAATCCCCCGACGCCTTGATCTCCGATCGCCTTGCGTTCGGTCCGCGCTCGGCGATGAAACGGCCTTCTTCGTCGAGCTGGGCCTTGAACGCGGCGACATGCGCCGGCGTCATCCGCCCGGCGGCGGCAATCGCGATGCCTGGTTCGATGAGCCGGCGCGAAGCAAAAACCTGCCGCGCTTCCTCCGGCGACGGATTGGCGACGAAGGCGCCGCGATTGCGCTCGGTGCGCACCAATCCCTCGAAGGAAAGCATCTGCAGTGCCGCACGCGCCACGGTGCGGCTGACATCGAACAGCGTGCCGACTTCGCCTTCGGAAAGCTTGGTTCCCGGCGCCAGCCGGCGATCGACGATCGCGTCGCGCAACTGGTCGCGGATCGCCTGCGCGCGATCCTCGTTGGCAGCCTCGATAGCAGGGAAAGTCTGGTCGGCAATGTTCATGGCGGTGATCCTGCGTACTTCTACCCTGAATCGCATCGCTTGGACGAGAGACAAAGTGAATACAGGGATGAAAAAGATTGCATACGATTTTTGCGAGGATCGGCAGCAATCGCCTATAATTTGTGCATTGCACAAGCGTGCCGTATCGGCAGCCATATGGAGGCGGCTCTGATTTCTTCGAGGATTCAGTCGGTTGGTGCGGCGGCGCGCAACTGGCACGCATGATGCTTTGGCTACTCCGACCAAAGGGGAAGCTGGATGTCCAAAGCCGCCGAAATCGACATTGTGTCCGTTTCGAAAGTCTATGGCGCAACGACTGCCGTCGAAGGCATCAGCCTGAAAATCCCTGCGGGAACCTATTGCTGCCTGCTCGGTCCGTCCGGCTGTGGCAAGACCTCGACGCTGCGCATGATCGCCGGGCACGAAAGCATATCGAGCGGCGATGTGCGTCTCGGCAACATTGTGGTCACCGACCTGCCACCGGCTAGGCGCGGCACTGCCATGATGTTCCAATCCTACGCACTGTTTCCGCATCTTGACCTGATCGACAATGTCGCGTTCAGCCTGAAGATGAAAGGCGTCGGCAAGGAGGAGCGCCGCGCCAAGGCACTCGACATGCTGAAGCTGATGCAGATGGAGGCCTATGCCAGCCGTCGTCCGGCGCAGCTTTCCGGCGGCCAGCAGCAGCGCGTTGCTCTCGCCCGCGCACTGATCACCGATCCCGAGGCGCTGTTGCTCGACGAACCGCTATCGGCGCTCGATCCGTTCCTGAAAATCCGCATGCGGGCCGAACTGAAGAAGCTGCAGACGTCGCTCGGCATCACTTTCGTCCACGTCACTCACAGCCAGGAAGAGGCGATGGCGCTGGCCGACCTGATCGTGGTGATGAACGACGGCCGCATCGAGCAGGCGGCGCACCCCCGCATCGTGTTCGAGCGGCCGGCCACCGCCTTCGTCGCCCGTTTCATGGGCGACCACAATGTCATCTCCGGCCGCGTCACCGGCAGTCGCGACGGCATGGTCGTTTTCGATGTGCCCGGCGGCGTCACGCTCGCCGCCAGCGGGCAGGGCAGGGAGACCGGGGAGCCCATCGATATCGCCATTCGCACGGACCACGTGCGCATCGGCGAGCCGCCGGCAGCCGGGCTCGGCTTCACCGGCATCGTTTCAAACGCCGAGTACCGCGGTTCGACCGTGAAGCTCTCGGTCAATGGCGCCGGCATCGAGGATTTCACGGTGATCGTCGACGACACCAGCTTCTTCGCCAGGCCGGTTGCCGTCGGCGACGCAGTGCCGATCGCTTGGGACGCCGAGGACGCGATCGTCCTTGGCCGTCTCCATTCCTGAATCCAGCATAACCAACCAAAACAGGGGAACTGAACATGACCAACACCACCGACAAGAAGACTGGAATATCGCGACGTTCGCTGCTCAAGACAGGTGCCGCCGCCGTCGGTTTTGCCGCCGGTTCCGGCGCCATATCGGGCTTTCCGACCATCTGGGCGCAATCGAACATCACGCTGCGCCAGTTCGGCACCGGTGTGTCTAACCTCAATGCCATCGCCGACAAGTGCAAAGCCGATCTCGGCATCACGCTGGAGATGACGGCAACCGATTCCGACGCCGCCGCGCAGCGCGCCGTGACGCAGCCCGACAGCTACGACATCGCTGATATCGAATACTGGATCTGCAAGAAGGTGTTCCCGACAGGCGTCCTGCAGCCGATGGATGTCACCAAGCTGAAATACTACGACGAACTGGTGCCGCTGTTCAAAACCGGCAAGCTGACGCCGGACAGCGTTATCGCCCAGGGCACCGCGCCGCATACGGTCGGTTACGTCGAGGCGCAGGACAGCAAGGCCTTCGCCAAGGCGCCGACCAATTGGTTCACCATGGTGCCGACGATCTACAATGCCGATACGCTCGGTATCCGCCCCGACCTCGTCGGCCGCGATATCACCACCTGGGCCGACATCATGGATCCGGCCTTCAAGGGCAAGACCGCCATCCTCAACATCCCATCGATCGGCATCATGGATGCGGCGATGATCATGGAAGCCACCGGCAATATCAAATATGCCGACAAGGGCAACATGACCAAGGAGGAGATCGACAAGACGATCGACTTCCTGATCAAGGCCAAGCAAGCCGGCCAGTTCCGCGCCTTCTGGAAATCCTTCGACGAGAGCGTCAACCTGATGGCTTCAGGCGAAGTGGTGATCCAGTCGATGTGGTCGCCGGCCGTGGCCGCGGTCCGCTCCAAGGGCATCGCGTGCCGGTTCCAGCCGCTCAAGGAAGGCTACCGCTCCTGGGGTGGCGGGCTTGGCCTGGCAGCCCATCTCTCCGGCGCCGAACTCGACGCCGCCTATGAATACATCAACTGGTACACCTCCGGCTGGGTAGGCGGCTATCTCAACCGCCAAGGCTACTACTCGGCCAACATGGTGTCGGCCAAGAAGTTCATGTCCGAGGACGAGTGGGGCTACTGGATCGAAGGCAAGCCGGCTAAGGGCGATATCCTGTCGCCGGACGGCAAGGTCATGGAAAAGGCCGGCGCCGTGCGTGACGGCGGCTCGTTCGAAGAGCGTATGGGCAAGGTCGCCTGCTGGAACTCGGTCATGGACGAGGACCGCTACATGGTGAAGCGCTGGAACGAGTTCATCGCTGCTTGATGCCCTCTGCCTTCTCCCCTTGTGGGAGAAGGTGGATTGGCGCGCAGCGCCAAGACGGTTGAGGGGTGCTGGACGGAGCACTGTTGGTGCCAAGCTGGAACACCCCTCATCCGGCCGAGCTTCGCTCGGCCACCTTCTCCCACAGGGGGAGAAGGGAACACCCCTCAGTCGCATCGCCGACTTCGACCGAGATATAGATGGCAGTAGCGCTCGAACAATCCACGCACGTTACGTCTGCGAAGCCAGCGCGACGTAGGCGCTCCTTTGCCGGCCTCGCACCCTATCTCCAGGCGGCACCGCTGGCGCTGATCCTCGGCGCGTTTCTCCTGCTGCCGATCCTGATGATCGCCGTGGTCTCATTCTGGGACTACGATTTCGCGGCGATGTACCCGGATTTCCTGACCACCAACTACGCCGACACGCTCGGCTCCTGGGTCACCTGGAAAACCTATCTCAACACGCTGAAATATGCCGCCATCGTCTGGGCGCTGACGCTGTTCATCGGCTTCTGGGTCGCCTATTTCCTCGCCTTCCATATCAGGACCACTGCCATGCAGATGGTGCTGTTCCTGGTCTGCACCGTGCCGTTCCTGACCTCCAACATCATCCGCATGATCTCGTGGATTCCGGTGCTTGGCCGCAATGGCCTGGTCAACTCGACGCTGGTGCAGATGGGACTGATCCCGAAGCCGATCGAATGGCTGCTCTATTCCGAATTCGCGGTGGTGCTCGCCATGGTGCATCTCTACACACTGTTCATGGTGACGCCGATCTTCAACACGCTGATGCGTATCGACAAGTCGTTGATCGAGGCCGCACGCGATGCCGGCGCTTCCGGCTGGCAGGTTCTTTGGAACGTCATCATCCCGCTCGCCAAGCCCGGCATGGCGATCGGCACCATCTTCGTCGTCACGCTGGTGATGGCCGATTTTTCGACCGTGCAGGTGATGTCCGGCGGCCAGAGCGCCTCCGTCGCGCTGATGATGAAGAACCAGATGTCGCTGCTGCAGTATCCGGCGGCCGCTGCCAACGCGGTCGTGCTGCTGGTATTGGTCCTGCTGATGGTCGCGGGCATCTTGCGCATCGTCGACATTCGCAAGGAGCTGTGAGATTTTGAGTCACGACAAGCGGACCCTCAAATTCTATGTACTGGCGGCGTTCTTTGCGCTTTTCGTGCTGTTCCTCTACGGCCCGCTTTCGGCGATCCTTATCCTGTCCTTCCAGGGCGAGAATGGCGGTCTGACATTTCCGCTGAACGGCGTCTCGCTGCACTGGTTCGCCAATTTGTTCGAGCGCCAGGCGGTCGGCGACTTCGGCGGCAGCTTCAAACGCTCGCTCATCCTTGGCCTGATGGTGATGATGGTGACTGTTGTCGTGTCGCTGCTTGCCGGTCTGGCCTTCCGGCAGAAATTTCGCGGCGCAACCGCACTGTTCTATCTGGCCGTCGCCAGCCTCGTAGTGCCCTCGATCATCATCAGCCTTGGCATCGGCGTTGTCTTTCAGCAGATCGGTTTCCGCCCCGCCTGGTACACGTCCGCTTTGGGCGCCCATTTGACCTGGACCTTGCCTTTCGGCGTGCTGATCATGTTCGCCGTCTTCAACCGGTTCTCGCCGGCCTATGAGGAAGCCGCGCGCGATCTCGGAGCATCGTCGTGGCAGACCTTCGCCCATGTCGTTCTGCCGATGATCGCACCCAGCCTGATCGGTGTCGGCCTGTTCGGCTTCACTCTGTCATATGACGAGTTCGCCCGCACGCTGATGACCTCGGGCACGTTCAACACGCTGCCGCTCGAAATCTACGGCATGACGACCAATGTGACGACACCGGTGCTCTATGCGCTGGGCACCGTGACGACCGTGTTTTCCTTCCTGGTCATCCTGCTGACGCTCGGCGCGATCGTCTATGTCGGCCGCCGCCGCGAGCGTGCCTGACAGTGCAGATCCTCGTCGTCAATCCAAACACCACCGCCAGCATGACCGACACTATCGCAGCCGCGGCCCGATCTGTCGCCGGCGCATCGACGACGATCGTTGCGGTCACCTCGACGATGGGACCTGTGTCGATCGAAGGCTATTATGACGAGGCGCTTGCCGTGCCCGGCCTGCTGGTCGAGATCGCCGCCGGCGAACGCTCGGGCGCGCAAGCCGCGATCATTGCCTGTTTCGACGATACCGGCCTTGATCCCGCACGCGCCATGGCTAACATTCCGGTCATCGGCATCTGTGAGGCATCGCTCAGCACGGCCTCGTTTATCGCCCAGCGCTTCACCGTCGTCACCACCACCGGGCGTTCGCGCGTGCCGGTCGAAGGGCTGGTCCAGCGCTATGGCATGGCGGGGCGGGCGCGTGTGCGCGCCGCCGATATCCCGGTTCTTGCCCTCGAAGATCCGGCGTCCGGCGCACTGCCCAGGCTGCGCAACGAGATTGCGCGCGCCATCGACGAGGATCGCGCCGAGGCGATCGTGCTCGGCTGTGCCGGCATGGCCGACCTGGCGGTGGCGCTGCAGCGGGAATTCGGGCTTCCGGTCGTCGACGGCGTGGGCGCTGCGGTGAAACAGGCCGAGGCATTGATCGCGCTTGGCCTGACGACATCCAAGCGCGGCGCCTATGCAAGCCCATTGGCAAAGCCCTATCATGGTGCGCTGAAATCCTTCGCGCCTGGTGCCGCCGATTGATCGCAATGCCCCGAACGATCCGAACGCTCGCACGTGACGAAGTGGAAACCCTTGTCGATTGGGCGGCGGCGGAAGGCTGGAATCCCGGCCTCGGCGACGCCGCGCTGTTCCAGGCAGCCGACCCGCAGGGCTTCATCGGCGCCTTTGTCGACGGCGAATTGTCGGCCGGTATTTCGGCCGTTGCCTATGGCGACGATTTCGGCTTCATCGGCCTCTACATCTGCCGGCCGGACAGGCGTGGCCAAGGCCACGGCAAGGCCGTTTGGGATGCCGGCATGGCGCGGCTCGGCAAGCGCACGATCGGCCTCGACGGCGTCGTCGAACAGCAGGCCAACTACCGCAGTATGGGCTTTGCGCCGGCCTACCGGTACGATCCGGTTCATGGGATCACCGAATGTCCCGGCAGCCGCCGGCAGTGAGATTCGCGCCATAGGACCGGAACTCGTGCCGGACATACTGGACTATGACCGCCGCTTCTTTCCCGGCCCGAGGCGATCCTTCCTGGAACATTGGCTGCGCCCGCCGCATATGGCGCTTGCGATCATCAAGCACGGCGCCATTGCGGGATACGGCGTCGCGCGCCAATGCCGGGACGGCTTCAAGATCGGCCCGCTTTTTGCCGACGATCTGGACGCGGCAAGCCGTCTCTTCGCCACGCTTGCGCACATGTGCGGTCCCGGAAACGTCCATCTCGACGTTCCCGAAACCAGCGGGCAATTTGCAGCTTTGCTGTCGTCCGCCGGCCTTCAGCCGGGCTTCGAGACCGCTCGAATGTACAAGGGAAAGGCGCCGCAGCTCATGCAGTCTGGTGTCTATGCGATAACGACGTTGGAGTTGGGGTGAGGCGGTGCAAGCCGACTTCCAGCGCAAAATCGGGTAACAGGAATATGTGATCTACTTTTCCTGAACTGAAATGCCGGAATCGTCGATACGAAGTTCCACGCCTTTCGGCTTAGTCTCCTCGCGATAAACGTAAATGCCCAAGGCAATGACGGCGACGACCAAAGCGCCGATGATGAGATAAAGATAGTTCTGCTTCATCCGCTGTCGTTAACAACATGATGTGAGTGAGTCTAGCAGTTCGGGTATCAGGACGGCGGACAGACACGCACGTCGATCAGCCATCCAGCCGGTCGCGCAGCATGCTCCAGGGGAGCACCATGTTTGGTGCATGCCGCATCAGGCTGTGGAACGGGATCGGCGACGGCGGCGCAAACGGCAGCAGCAAATCCTGAGGCTTTGTTCCATCAGCCCAGTCGGCAAGCACCTTGCCCATGGCAGTCGTCATGGCGATGCCGCGCCCGTTACAGGCAAAGCCCGCGATCAGGCCGGGGCCGAGATCGACGAGGTGCGGCAGGAAGTCGGGCTCGACGGCAGCCATCCCCGACCAGCTATATTCAAGCGGCGGGATGTCCGGGAGATCGAGGTGCTTGGCGAGCCGTCTCCAGATCGCCCGCGGCACCCGCGTGTCGGCACCGGGGCCAAAAACATGCATGCCGCCGGTGATCAGCCGGTTTTCGCTATCGAAGCGGAAGGTGAAAAGATTGCGCCTGGTGTCGCCGACGCCTTGCCCGCCCGGAAGCAAGCGGGTGCGTATTTCGCGCGGCAGCGGCGCCGTCGCGATCTGGAAGATTTTCAGCGGGAAATAGGTTCGCTGCAGCGCGCAATCCAGCGCGCCGCCATAGGCGTTGGTGGCGACCAGCACTTTTTCGGCGCGGACCGAACCGGAGGCCGTCTTCAAAGCCCAACCATCGCCTACGTGATCGATCGACGCGACACGCGTATGCTCGAAGATGAGCGCTCCGGCCCTTTCCGCCGCGTCGGCGAGCCCGCGCGCATATTCGACCGGATTGAGGACACCGCCCGACCTGTCCATCCAGCCGCCGAGATAGCCGCGAACGCCGGTCAGTTCCTCGACCGCCTGTCTATCCAGCGCGACAGCCGGCCTTCCGCGTCGCGCCCATTGTTCGGCGCGCGATCTAGTTTTTTCCAAAGCGGCCGGCGAATGGGCGGGTTGTATCCAGCCGCTCTGAACTGCATCGCATTCTATGCCGTGCCGCTTGATCAGGTTGAAGACGAGGTCGGCGCTGCCGGTGGCGAACCCGATAAGGCGTTCGCCGCGTTCGGGCCCGAGCTGGGCAATGATATCGTCGGGGTCTCTTTTCGCGAAATTCGGCACGACGAAGCCGGCGTTCCTGCCGGTCGCGCCCCAGGCGATGATTTCTGCCTCGAGGACGGCGACCGCGACGCCTTTCTCGGCGGTGTGCAGCGCGGTTGAAAGGCCAGAAAATCCGCCGCCGACAATCGCCAGATCGACATCGAGTGCACCTTCGAGAGCGGGCCGGTCGCGGCGGTTGCGGCCGACCGCGTGCCATAGCGACAGGCCGCGTGGCATGGCAACGCTGCTCATGACCTTGCAGCGCTCTCGTCCGGTGTCACTTTCGTGCTCTTGCCAAACCTCACACGCCGCGGCCTGTCGCCGAACAGGCCGTTCGGCCTGACCAGCAGGATGACGCACAGCATCACGCCGATCGCCACGATCTGCAGCGAGGCGGCGCGGGCCTGTTGTTCGGGCGAGAACAACACACTCGTCAAGGCTCCCGATCCGGCCCATATCGCCCAGACCAGGATGCTGCCGATGACGGCGCCGATGTTGCTGCCCGAGCCGCCAACGATCAGCATCACCCAGACCTGGAAAGTCAGCGCCGGCAAATAATTGTCCGGAGCGATGAAGCCGGTGAAATGCGCCTGCAACGCGCCGGCAAGTGCCATGATGGCACCGCCCACGGCAAAGGCCTGGACACGGTAGAAACGTGCGCTTTTACCTAGGGATATCGCCGCCCGCTCGTCCTCGCGAAGCGCCTTCAACACGCGCCCCCACGGGCTGCGCGACAGATGCTCCAGCGCGAGATAGACGATCAGCGTCACCACCGAGACGATCGCAAGGTTCGAAAGGTTGAACAGCAACGGCGTTTCGGCGAGACCGCCGAACGGACGCGGAATGAAGCCGATGCCGAACGGGCCGCCGGTCAGCTTCTGGGCATTGAGCGCTACCAGTTGCACGACGACGGCGACGCCGAAAGTAGTGATCGCCAGATAGTCCGATCTCAGGCGCAGCGTGGCGATGCCGGTGATGGCGGCGGCGACACCGCCCACCAGCATGGCGCCGAGCCAGCCGACAAGGATCGGCAGATCGAAGCCGCCGAGCCGCGCGGCATCGTCGGGCGTGGTCAGCAGTGCCGAGGTGTAGGCGCCGATGGCAACGAAGCCGGCGACCCCGACATTGAAAAGCCCGGTCAGCCCCCACTGCAAATTGAGCCCGAGCGTGACGAGCGAAAAGATCAGCGCGGTGGTCAGGAAGAAAGCGCCGTAGCCGAGCAGATCCATCAGCGTTCCCTCACTCCGAAAAGGCCGATGGGCCGCACGAACAGCACCGCCATCAGGATGACGAAGGAAACGGCTGCCCGCCATTCGGCGCCGATCAATTGCACGGCACCCGCTTCGGCCATGCCGATGATCAAACCGCCGAGGACGGCGCCGGGCACACTGCCGATGCCGCCGAGGATGGCGGCCGCGAACATCGGCAGCAGCATCTCGAAACCCATGAACGGGCGGATCTGGATGAGAATGCCGATCATGACGCCGGCGACGCAGGCCAGCGCGCCGCCGATGATCCAGGTGACGCGCACCACCTTGGCGACGTCGATGCCGACGATGCGGGCAAGTGCCGCGTTCTGGCTCAACGCCTGCATCGAGCGGCCGGTCTGGGTCCGCGTCATCAGAAGATGCACACCGAGCACCAGGACGGCGGTCAGCAGCAGCAGCGCGATCTGGTCGGGGGTGATGCGGATGCCGAAGCCTATCGGCATCGCGATCTGGATGGCCCGGCTAAAATAGGTCGGACGCGAGGTGAAGATGAATTCGAGCAGGCTTCTCAGCGCCATCGAGGCGCCGAAGCTCGCCATCACCACGATGATCGCCTGGCCCTTGGCGCGCAGCCGCGCGAACAACACCATGTCGAGCGCCAGCGCCAGCATGCCGGTGGCCGCCATGCCGATGATGAGCGCGACGACCAGCGGCCAACCGAAGGAGAGGGGAGCGATCGGCGCGATCTTGCCGAACATCGCGCCGATGGCCCCGACGACGGCGAGCGTCGCATAGGCGCCCCAGGCCATGAAGTCGCCATGGGCGAAGTTCGAGAACCGCAGGATCGAATAGGTGAGAGTTACGCCGATTGCGCCGAGGCCGATCATGGAACCTGCCAGCAGTCCGTCTACGACAAATTGCAGGCTCATGCCGCACTCCCTTGTCCAAGGTCGAGGCGGCGCTGGCCAAGATAGAGTTCAGCGACGACTGGATCGTTCCAGAGCTCGGCGGCGACACCCTGGTGCCGCTCCTTGCCCTCAACCAGCACATAGGCGCGGTCGCCGATGGCAAGCGCTGCCTTGGCGTTCTGCTCGACCAGCAGGATGGTGACGCCGGATTCGCGGATGCCGGCCAGCATCTCGAACACCATCGACACGAATTTCGGCGACAGACCGGCCGACGGCTCGTCAAGCACCAGCACCTTGGGATGGATGATCAACGCCCGCGCGACGGCCAGCATTTGCCGCTGTCCACCCGACAGGTTGCCGGCGGCGGTCTTGCGCTGACGGGCGAGATCGGGGAAGGCCGCATACATTTCCCCGATGCGGGCTGGCGTCTCGCGCGGCCTCAGGATGCCGCAGGCGACCCTTAGATTGTCCTCGACCGACATCAGCGGGAAGATGTTCTCTGTTTGTGGCACGAAGGCAAGGCCAAGGCGGACCATGGTGTGGGCGGGCGACGCCGTGATATCCTTGCCGTCCAGCAGCACCGTGCCGCCGGTGATCGGGACAAGGCCGGCGATTGCCTTGATAAGGCTCGACTTGCCGGCGCCGTTGGGACCGAGAACGACGACGATCTCGCCCTGGTCGACGGTGATCGAAGCGCCGCGCACGATCGGAACGCCAGGCTCGTAGCCGGCTTCGAGATCGCGGACGTCGAGTACCCTTTGGCTCATGCCGCGCCCCCGAGATAGGCCTCGATGACGCGTGGGTCGCGCGCCACTTCGTCCGGGGTGCCTTCGCACAGAAGCTGACCGCTCGCCATGACCAGCACGCGATGGCAAAGCCGCGTCACCATGTCGATATTGTGTTCGATCAGCAGAAAAGTGATGCCGCGCGCATTGATGTCGCGGATGCGGTCGATGATGACTTCGAGCAATGTCGCGTTGACCCCGGCCGCCGGCTCGTCGAGCAGGATGATCGCCGGATCGGCCATCATCACGCGGGCCAGCTCGAGCAGCTTGCGCTGGCCGCCTGAAAGCACGCGCGCAGGTTCGTGCGCGAGGTGAGCGATCGTGACGAGCTCGAGCAGCTCGATAGCTCTCGTCTCGGCAGCCCTTTCTTCGGCAGCGACCCGCCGGGGTGTCAGGAAGTTGGCGAGCAGTTTTTCTCCGGCCTGCCCCTGCGCGGCCAGCATGACGTTTTCGATCAGCGTCAGGTTAGGCAAGGGCCGGGGGATCTGGAACGTGCGGCCAAGGCCGCGACCGATGCGGCGATGGGCTGCTTCCCCCGACACCGATACGCCGTTGAGGAGGATTTCGCCGCTAGTCGGTAGAATGCTGCCGGCGAGCAAGTCGAACATCGTGGTCTTGCCGGCGCCGTTCGGGCCAATGAGGCCAAGTATTTCGCCCGGCCGGACGTCGAACGAGACATTGTTGACCGCGACCAGGCCGCCGAAGCGTCTGAGGACGTTCCTGGCCGTGAGGACCGGCGTGCGGATCTCCTCCTGCCGTTCCGTCGTGTCGCTCATCAATCCCTCTGGCCGAAAGCGATCTTCGTCGCCTATGATTTGATTTGTGATCACACTTGCTTTGATCACGCTATTCGGCTTTAATTTCTTGCGCAAGCCGAAAACGGGCCAGAGACCGGGACTGCCCATGCAGAAGGCCGCCATCGAAAGAACAATGAGGTGATCGCCGCCCAGCTTACGCCGGTCGGGCGCGAGACCGTGCAGGATCGCGTCTATTCGGAGCTGCGCCGCGCCTTGATCGGCGGCCTTTTCGAGCCGAGCCAGGTTCTGACCATCCGCGGCCTCGCCGACGCGCTGGTCACCAGCACCATGCCGGTGCGCGAGGCGCTCGGAAGGCTGATCACCGAGAAGGCGCTGGAGGCGCTTCCCAACCGCTCGGTGCGCGTGCCGCCGATCACGCTGGAGCGCATCGACGACCTCTTGCGGGCCCGCTCTCTGATCGAGGGTGAAGCGATCGCCTTGGCCGCGACGCGCATGAACGCGCGCCAGATTGCTTCGGTCGAGGCCATGCTCGGCGAATGGGACGAGATGCGGGCGCTGAAGCACAAGAAGGATATCGATCGCGAGGCGACGCTCAACCAGAGCTTCCACTTCGAGATCTACCGCTGCTGCGGTTCCGCCGTGCTGATCCCGATGATCGAGAGCCTGTGGCTCCAATCCGGACCTTGTATCCGCGTCGCCATCTACGCCTTTTCGGATGCCGGAGAGGTCGATACCGCCCACTACCACCGCAGCATCGTCGCAGCGCTTTCCAGGCAGGATGCGCAAGCGGCGCGCGAGGCGCTGGTGGCCGACATAAGCCGGCCTTTCGCCTTCCTGCGCGACAAACTTCAGTCCACAAGCAAGGAAGGATTGAGGGCATGACGGCGCCTGGCATCAGCATCACCGAGCCGCGCTCACAGCTTTCCGTGACCGCGCTGCTGTTGCCTGAAAAGGCGCCTGACAACGCCGCCTTCCTGCTGGCCTATCTCGACCGGCCGCGAATCGTTGCCGGCATCCATGCGATGTGGACGGGGCCGGAAATCTCCTGCCCGGTTCCATCAGCCGAACTTGAGGGCCAAACCTATGCCCGGCCCTTGCCAGCGGAGAATGCAACGCTGACGCCGCAGCCAGGCGACATCGTGTTGTGCTACGTGCCGCCGCGTATGTGGGGTGGCAACCCGAATGCCATCTTCGACATCGGCTTGTTTTATGGACAGGGTGCACGCCTGCTGTTCCCGATCGGCTGGCTTGCCGGAAGCGTCGTCGCGCAGGTGCTGCCTGAGGAGCGCGATAAATTCGCAGCCGCTTGTGGCGTGATCCGCCGCAACGGCGCCTGCGACATCACCTTCACCCGGGTGGAGATCTGAATGGCTGAGACCGACGACAGTTTCGAACTCTTCGACCTTCGCGTCGAGGCGGTCATCCCCAAGGGTAAGCCGATCTATTGCGGCGCCAAGCCCGGCGACCATTTCGAGTTGAAGGGCGAGATGCTGTCGATGCCGGCGGGGCAAGGTTTCTCGATCTATTCCATCGCGGCCGTGTTGCCGCTTCTAGCAGCAAAGCAGCGCCCGACCCACAGGAACGACTGGATGACATCGGACGCCGAGATCGCCTGTCCCGATCCCAATTGCGCCAGCCGGCTGCGGATCATCAGGACCGGCAAGCGGCGGTTCAGCCATTCAGAGACCACGGCGGTGCCGCTGCCCAAGGAGAATGACCGGAGATGACCGCCAAGGCATTCGAGCTCAGCCCCGGCTACACGATCTCGCGCGTCATTCGCGGCGGCTGGCAGCTTGCCGGCGGGCACGGCGCGATCGACTGCCAACAGGCGGTGACCGACCTGATCGTCACCTTCGACGCCGGCATCAGGACCTATGATTGCGCCGATATCTATACCGGTGTCGAAGAGCTGATCGGCGCGGCGCGCCTGCGCCTTGCCAATGAGCGTGGCCTCGACGCTGCCGCCAAGATGAAGGTGCACACCAAGCTGGTGCCTGACCTCGAGCGGCTTTCCACGATCAGCCGCGACTACATCAGCAGCATCGTCGACCAGTCGCTGCGGCGGTTGAAGACTGAGCGGCTCGATCTTGTGCAGTTCCATTGGTGGGACTATTCGGTGCCCCGCTATGTCGATGCGATGGGCTGGCTCGACGAAATCCGCAGGAAAGGCAAGGTGCGCAACATTGGCACCACGAACTTCGACACGCCGCGGCTGGCCGAGATCCTGGCCGCAGGTGTGCCGCTGGTCAGCCAGCAATTGCAATACTCCGTGCTCGACCAGCGGCCGGCCAACAGCCTTGCAGCACTCGCCAGCCGGCATGGCGTCAGTTTCCTCTGCTACGGTTCGGTGGCGGGCGGCTTCCTCAGCGAAAAATGGCTTGGCGTTACCGAGCCGCAGACGCCGCTCGAAAACCGGTCGCTGGTGAAATACAAGCTGATCATCGACGACTTCGGCGGTTGGGAGCTTTTCCAAGAGTTGCTTCGCACACTGAAGGCCGTCGCCGACCGCCACGGCGTCGATATCGCCACCATCGCCAGCGCCTGGGTGCTGGAGCAGCCGCAAGTGGCGGCCGTCATCGTCGGCGCCCGCAACCAGGCGCACGCCCTTGCCAATGCCAGAATCATGGACATCGCGCTCGATGTCGACGACCGGGCGAGGATCGCTGCCGTGATCGCGCAAAGCCGTGGGCCGCTGGGCGACGTCTACACATTGGAACGCGACCGTCACGGCCGCCACGGCTCGATCATGCATTACAATTTGAATGCAGGCAGGAAATGAACGCGGCCATGGACGAAAAGCCCTCCTTGCTTTCCCGCGCCAGCGCCGAGGTGGTCGATCTCCACCGCTTCTTCGTCGACTGGTTCAATGCGGCGAGTGCGGACAATGCAGATTTCAGGCGCTTCGAGCACGTCATGGGCGAAGGCTTCTGCATGGTTGCGCCGGATGGCAAGGTCCTCGATCGTGACGCGGTGCTCGACCATGTCAGGGCAAGCCGCGCCACCTCTGAGGGCGATTTCAGTATCTCGATCGAGGATATCCGGGCCGGCTGGCAACAAGGCGACACGATCCTCGTCTGTTACATCGAAGCACAGCAGCGCGCCGGCAAGCACAGCCGCCGTCGCTCGAGTGCCGTTTTCACCACCAGTTCATCGGCGCCCAACGGCGTCGAATGGCGACATCTGCATGAAACCTGGCTGCAGATGCCTGAAGGCTGAACAGGGCTCAAGACATCAATGAGAGTCGTGTAACGAAAGGGGAACAACAATGAAAAAGACCATACTTCAGATCACCACCGCGCTCGCTCTGCTGACAGCGGCCGGTGCAGCGCAAGCCGCCGATTGCAAGATCACCGTCGGCCTTGTCATGGAACTGACAGGCCCGGCCGGCGAGTACGGCCAGGCAGGCGCCAAATCGGTCGAAATGGCCTTCCGCGATATCAACGAGGCGGGCGGCGTGCGCGGCTGCGATCTAGCGACCGACACCCGCGACAGCCAGAGCCAGGGCAACATCGCCGTCGATGCCGCGACGCAGCTCGTGCAGGTCAAGAAGGTGCCGGTGATCATCGGCGGCATCATCTCCTCGGTGTCGATTCCGATCCTGACCTCGGTCACCGCTCCGGCCAAGATCATCCAGGTGTCGCCTGCTTCCTCGTCGCCGACGCTGACGGCGCTTGGGCGCGACGGCAAGACCAACGGCATTTTCTTCCGCACCATCACCTCGGACGCACTGCAAGGCGTCGCCGCCGCCAAATACGCCATCGACAAGGGTTTCAAGAAGCTGTCGGTCGTCCACGTCAACAACGACTTCGGCGTCAACATGGTGGCGGAATTTTCGCGCGCCTATAAGGCGCTCGGCGGCACCATCGTCTCCGACACGCCCTACAATGAAAAGCAATCGAGCTATGCCTCGGAAGTTACCGCGGCGATGGCCGGCGAGCCCGATGGGCTTTATCTCGTCAGCACACCTGTCGACGGCGCAACCATCGCCCGCACCTGGATTTCGCAGGGCGGTGTCCAGAAATTCCTGCTCAATGACGGCATGAACAGCCCGGACTTCATCGAATCCGTCGGCGCCGACTATTTGAAGGACGCCTACGGCACGTCCTCGGGCACCAGCCCGACCGCATCGACCGAGTATTTCACCAAGAACTACAAGGAATTTTCGGGCATCGAACCCTCCAATCCCGCAGCCGACCGGTCCTATGATGCCGGCGCCATTGTCGGCTTGGCAATCGCCATTGCCGGCTCTGAGGATCCGGCCAAAATCAAGGATGCGATGTACAAGGCGGTCGACCCGGCCGGTACGCCGATCTATGCCGGCAAGGACGAGTTCGCCAAGGCGCTCAGCCTGATCAAGGAGGGCAAGCCGATCCGCTACGAAGGCGTCATCGGTCCGGTCGCCTTCGATAAGTATGGCGACATCACCGGCCCGTTCCGGCTCTGGAAGATCGTCGACGGCAAGGTGACGACCGACGGCGAAATGACGACGGATGACGTCAACGCCTTGCAGGCGAAGCTTCAGTAGGCCGCCTATGTCTTGTCCGGCATCGATCCCATTTCATTGAGGTCGATGCCGGACAGTTAGGCCGCCCGGAAACGACCACCGAACCAGCCGTCGGCATGATCCAGGGGCAGGCATAATAATCGGTGATGCGATTTATGATCCCGCCGGCGGCTTCGATCCGAACGGGATGGGCCGGCTTCCAACCGGCTTCGCCATGGTGGAGCACGAGCAGCACCGCCTCGCCATCAATCTCGCCAATCGCTATTTTCCAGGCCGTCGAGGCTCTTTCGTATTCGACGAAGTAAGGTGATTCCGACAGCCTGCCCTTGAAGCAATCCGCGACCCGCAATTGTGCGTCGGCGCTGGTCAGCGCCCGTACGCCGTCCCAGTCGCGGCGGTTGAACAATTCGACATAGCGCCTGAGCAATTCCAGAAGTTCCGGATCGCTTTGGCGCTCCGAACGGACGATTGGCTCGCCCGACAAGGCGGCCAATTTCGAGCGGCCACGGTTCAACGCGGCCTTGACGCCACCCACCGTCGAGCCGACGAGATCGGCAATCTCTTCTAGCGAATAGTCGAATACATCCTTGAGCAGGACACAGGCGCGTTCCTTGGGGGGCAGGTGGATCACCAGCCGTTCGATCGCGCGATCGGCGCCCTGGCCCGCCGGCTCGACCGGCAGGATGATCTCGTCCTCGGCGAAATTGGCCTCAGCCTGCTGGCGCACCTGCCGGCTTCGCAGGAAATCGATGCAGCGATTATGCGCGATGCGAAACAGCCAGGGGCGAAGGGCGCTCGCATCGTCCAGCTTCTCGATCTTCCGATACGCCTCGAACAGCGCCTCTTGCATCACGTCTTCGGCGTCGAGCGCCGAACCGGTCATGCGTGCGCAGTAGCGGTGCAGCCGTCCACGCAAATGCGCGACTGTTCCCAGGAAGCCGGCATAGCGGACGTCGAAAAGCCCTGTCGGGTCAAGTCTAGGCTGCATCTTCATGGTACACGATCATTGCGGGACATAGGTCAGCGTAATGACGCCGTTCTTGAAACGGTGCGTATCTATAAGCTCCAGCTTGACCAGCGACGGGTCGACATCCTGGAAAGCGCGTTTGCCTTGGCCAACGCGGGTCGGCACGATCGAGAGTTGATACTCGTCGACAAGCCTGTTGGCGAGCAGCGTCTGGTCGAGATTGCTCACTCCATACTTCAATATGTTGCCGCCGCTTTGCTGCTTGATACCAGCGATTTCGGCAGCGACGTCGCCTTCGATCAGCGACGCGTTCCAGCTTACTTCCTTGAGGCTGCGCGACGCGACGAGCTTCTTCAGCCCGTTCATGCGGTCCATGTACTTGCTGCCTTTGACCTGCGGCCAACGCGCCGAAAACATTTCATAGGTGACGCGGCCGAGCAGGAAAAAATCCGCCTCGCCGGCCTTTTCATAGGAGTGCTCCTTCATCTCCTCGTCGAAGAAGGGCGAGGCCCATTCCATTGGTGCCTCGATGACGCCGTCCAGCGAGATGAAGCTGCCCACGATCAATTTTCTCATCGCGTGTCTCCGGTTGCGCAACAGACATCGGTCGGACCCAAGGAACCGGCGAAAACGAAACCGGCCCGATCCACAGGATGCAGTGCCTAAGACGTTCCCGGTTCGACTTTGGATACGCGTGAGGATCGTTTGAGTTAATAGAGCGGCTTGGCCATGTGTCGGGGCGTCGGCCACTCCGTCGTAATCCCCGGCTGCACCGGCCGCTCGAGATAGGTCGAGAGCACGACGTAGCTTCGCGTCGAGGTAACGCCGGGTGTTTCGTACAGGCGCGACAGCAGCCCTTCGAGTGCCCGCGTGTCCTCGGTGCGGACCTTGATCAGCATGCATGTGTCGCCGGCCACCGAGTGGATCTCCTCGACTTCGGGGTGTTCGGAAATTGCCATCAGCTCCGGCGTCTTTCCCCACCCCTTCGTGTCGATATGGACGAAGGCAAGCAGCGGCTTGCGCACCGCCTTGGGATCGATGATGACCGCGGTGTTGCGGATGGCGCCGCTGCGCCGGAGGCGCTTGACGCGTTCATGGGCTGCCGGCGGTGAAAGGCCGACGCGGTCGCCGAGCTCGGCATAGCTGATCGTGGCATCGTCGACCAGAACGCCTAATATCTTTCGGTCGGTTACATCGATATCGCGGGCGGCAGGCCTGTTCTGCGGAATGCCATCTGTTTCTTCATTCATATTAAAATTCCCGATTGATGCAGAATTTAATACGGCCATTATTGCCATATGTCGAACACTGATCAAGTCGCCACATTCGCAGCTGCCCCCAAGCCGCCAATCCCGGCACTCGCTTACCTGCTGACCGGGTGCATTGCCGTGATCGGCTCGAACTCGCTGGTGCTCGGTCCGATCGCACCGGCCGTGGCCACGTCGTTCGGCACAAGTGTGCCGGCGGTTATGATCGCGTCCGCCGCGTTCGGACTCGGTACGTCGGCGAGCGCCTTGTTCCTGGCGCGCTATATCGACCGGCTTGGTGCCCGCCGCATGCTGCAAGGAGCGTTGCTGCTGCTGGCGATAGCGCTCGTCGCCAGCGCCGCTGCGCCGACAGTGACGGCGCTGGTCGCGGCCCAGCTTCTCGCCGGCATCGCTGCAGGTGTCGCCATGCCGGCAATCTACGCCAGCTCCGCCGCGATTGCACCGCCCGGTCGTGAAAGCGGCACTATAGGGGTCGTGCTGACCGGCTGGACACTGAGCATGGTCGCCGGGGTTTCGCTGTCGGCCGTACTTGCCGATCTGGTGCATTGGCGCGCCGTTTTCGCGGCGGTCGCGGTGCTTGCAACACTCGCCTTGGCCAGCCTGTCGCTGACGTCGCTGAGCGATGTCAGGAAGAGCGGTCCGGCGCCGACCCCGCTGGGCGCCTTGAGCGTTCCCGGCATCGTGCCGCTTCTGGTTGCCTGCGCCGCCTTCATGACCGCGTTCTACGGCGTCTACGGCTATCTTGGCGATCACCTTCACAATGGCTTGGGACGGCCGGTCAGTGCCAATGGGCTTGCCGCGCTCGCCTATGGCGCCGGCTTTGGTGCGGCGGCACTTCTTGACGGCGTTATCGATCGCCTGGGTGCGCGGCGTGTCATGCCGTTTGCCTACCTGCTCGTCGCGGTCGTCTATGTCGCGATTGCCGCGGCGAGCGGTAGTTTCCATTTGACCATAGCGATGATAGCCGTCTGGGGCCTTGCCAATCATTTCGGATTGAACGTCCTGGTGATGCGCCTCTCGGCGCTCGATCCTGCGCGCCGCGGCACGATCATGGGTCTGAACAGCGCGGTCACCTATCTCGCGGTGTTCGTCGGCACCACGGCGTTCGGACCGCTTTATTCCACATTCGGTTTTGCGGCATCGGCGCTGGTTGCAGCCTTGCTGATGCTGATCGCTGCTGCGGCGGCGGCGTGGCGTTCGCCGAAGCTATAGCGCAGCCAGGCTTGCGTCTCGGTCCGGTCCTTCGATAGATGCTTGATGGATGGACAATACAACGCTTGAGACAACCGCCAATCCCCTGCCGCAGGAACTCGCTTTTCTCGGGGAGCGGCTTGCGGCGTTCAACGACAGTGATGTCGGTGCCTCCGGCAGGAAGGCATTGGCCGTGTTCGTACGCGATGAGCGCGGTGCTATTGTCGCCGGCATCTCGGGATATACCGCCTGGGGCTGGCTCTATGTGCAATGGCTCTGGGTGGATGAACGGCTGCGCGGCCAGCGCATGGCCGGCCGGATGCTCGAAGCGGCCGAGAGGGAGGCAATGGCGCGCGGCTGCCACGGCGCCTGGATCGACACGTTCAATCCCAAGGCTGCCAAGGCCTATGAGCGCCAGGGCTATCAGTCCTTCGGCGTGCTTGCCGATTTTCCCATGGGCCGCAGCCGTATCTTCCTGCAGAAGAGATTGGCGGCTTGATTAGCCGGCAAGGCGTCCGCCGCGCATCGGCTGGGGCACACCGGTAGTACTGGGGAAGCTGATCGGCAAGCCTCTGAGCACGCGCACTGCCAGGAAGGCAAAGCACTCCGCCTCCACCGCATCGCCCTTCCAGCCCATCGCCTCGGCCGGCACGGCGTCGACACCGGCGCGGCTGGCAAGCATGGCCATCATCGTCGGGTTGTGTCGACCGCCGCCGCTGACCACCAGCCGCTTCGGCCGGTGTGGTAGAAGATCGAGCGCCTTGCCGACGGCGGCCGCGGTGAAGGCCGTCAGCAGGGCTGCGCCATCCTCGGCATTCATCCCGTCCGCCATCGAGGCGCCGAAATCGAACCGATCCAGCGATTTCGGATAGGGCTTGGTCAAGTAGGGATGCTGCAGGAGCTTGGCCAGCCGTGCCTCGTCGACCGTGCCGGCGCGCGCAAAGGCGCCGTCGCGGTCCATTTCGCCGAGCCCCTTCGACTTGATGAAATCGTTCAGCGGTGCATTGGCCGGCCCGGTGTCGAAGGCGACGACATTGTCCTTGCCGTCCCACCAGGTGATGTTGGCGACACCGCCGAGATTGAGCACCGCCGTGTCGCCGCTGGCGTCGGCTTCGCGCAGCAGCGCGGCGTGATAGGCGGCCGACAGCGGCCCGCCCTGGCCGCCGGCGCGCATGTCGGCCGAGCGGAAGTCATAGGCGACTTTAGTGCCCAGGATGGCATGCATCAGTTCGCCATCGCCAAGCTGGCGGGTCTGGCCGAGCCGGCCGGCTTGCGGGGCACGATGCAGCACGGTCTGGCCGTGGAAGCCGACGACGCCGATGTCGGCCATGGTCAGGCCGTGGCTTTCGACAAGATCCTTGACCGCCGCGGACTGGGCGCGCGTCAGCGCCTCCTCCGCCTCGTGGAAGATTGCCGGTTCCGGCCCGGTGAAATTCCAGCTCCTTGCCTGGCCAAGCGTCTCTTCCAGCAAGGTCCGGATCGACTGCGGGTAGGGGGCCAGCGTGTAGGTGCCGAAATCAGCGATCCGCTCGCCGTCGGTCTTGATCAGCGCGACGTCGATATTGCCGTCCAGCACGGTGCCGGTCATCAGTCCGACGGCCCACATTGGTTCGGCATTTTTCGGATTCATGACTGTCAGGCTCCATTGACGAGATCGCCGACCACTTGGCGAAGCGCTGCGATCCCGCTGTTGAAATGACGTGTCGGATGAATCCGATTGGTGAGCAAGGTCCATGCTCTGCCTTCGTCGAAGTCGATCCACAGCCCGGTGCCGGTGAAGCCGGTATGCCCGATGGTTTCGGGGCTGCACAGCGCGCCGCCGGACCAGCCTTCGTAGGGTCGCTCCCAGCCATGGGTGCGGGTTGCCGACAAGGGCGTGCGCATCAGCGCTATCGAACGCTGCGACGCGCCGGTCCCGTCGAGCAGCCCTCGCGCAAAGTCGAGGACCGAAGCTGCCGTTCCGAACAGCCCGGCGTGAGCGGCCCCTTGCAATGCCGAGCAATTGTCGTCGTGGACCTCGCCTGACAGCACGCGATGGCGCCATGTGCAGTCTTCGGTCGCCGCCGCTCGATCCGGTTCGGCGGAGAACGCGAAGCCCGGGCCGGGATCCATGTCGCGAATGGTCTTGCCGGACAGGCGCTCCAGAACAAAGCCGAGCAGGATGAAGTTGATATCGGAATAGACCGGCTCCCCAGCCTGCCATTCGCGCTGCAGGATGAAGGCGCGCAGCAGCTCGGGGTCACGCCCATAGGTGTAGATCGGCGCAACGGCGGGAAACGGCGTCTGATGACCGAGACACTGGCGAAACGTCACCTTCCGTTCCCATGCTTTTTCGTCATATTGGCGCAGGTCGGGCAGCACCGAGATCAGCGGTGCGTCGAGATCGATGACCCCTTGTTCCGCCAGCGCCAGGATTCGCGGCGTGGTGAAGATGACTTTGGTCAGCGACGCCAGATCGAACCATGTTTCGATATGCATCGGCCTGATATCAGGCACGCGCTGGGCGAGGCCTGTCGCCCGCACCATCCGTGTGCCGCCGCGCTCGACGAGACCCAACACGCCGCCTGGAATACGGCCCTCCGTCACCGCCGCTTCGAGCGGCGCGAACGCGCGGTTGAAAAGCTGGGCGAGGTCGGTCAACGCCAGCCTCCGTCTGAGAGGCAGTGATCCTTCCCACCCCCCTCTGTCCTGCCGGACATCTCCCCCGCAAGGGGGGAGATTGGCAGTTTCGCCCCCCGCGCCCATTTCCTTCCGCGTTGAAAATTGGCGAAAGCCGACGCGACATCCAATCTCCCCCCTTGCCGGGGAGATGTCCGGCAGGACAGAGGGGGGTGCTGTCCCTCTGGCCTTTCATATCTTTGGGCGACAATCATCACACTTCCACCCGTGCTCTATGATCCGGCCCGAATTGCTGCCAATTGGCCGGGCCTGGCTCAAATCCCAGCGGACGCACGAGCGAGGGGACCTGGCGCGTATCCAGCTCGAAACGTTCATGCCGCCGATCTATGGAGGGAACGGCCGCGATAAGCTGTTTGGTATAGGAGTGCTTCGGCTCCGAGAGCACCGATCTGGCATCGCCGATCTCGACGATCTGGCCGGCATAGATGACCGCGATGCGATGGGCGATCCGCTCGACGACAGCCATGTCATGCGAGATGAACAGATAGGCCAGCCCGAATTCACGCTGCAGCTCGATCAAAAGCTCCAGCACCCTGGCCTGCACCGACACATCGAGCGCCGAAACCGCTTCGTCGAGGACGACAACCGAAGGATTGAGCATCAGCGCGCGAGCGATGCACAGGCGTTGCCGCTGGCCGCCGGAGAATTCGTGCGGATAGCGCTGCAGGCTGTTTTCCGGAAGGCCGACGCGTTTCAACAGCGCGGCCATTTTCGCCCGCGCTTCAGCAGTTATCCGTCCGCCGGTAGCGATCACCGGCTCCGCGAGAATGTTTTCCACGGTGAGTCTGGGATTGAGCGAGCCATAGGGATTCTGGAACACCATCTGCACGGGAAGGGCGCTCTGCCCGGCGGCGGCCTTACGCGCGCTGGCCGAGATTGTGCCGCGCGTCGAGCGCACCAGCCCCAGAATCGCGCGGGCGGTGGTGGACTTTCCGGAACCGCTCTCGCCGACGACCGCCAATGTCTCGCCCGGCATCAGCTCGAAATCCACACCGTCAACGGCATGGACGGCACCGCTGGTACGGCTGAGAAAACCACCCTTGACCGGAAATCGCACCACGAGGCCATCGACCTTCAGCGCCGGCTCGGCAGCTTTTTGCTTTTCGCGTTGCGCGTCCCTGCGTGTCGCACTGCCGTCGGTGAAATGCGGCACCGCATGCAGCAGATGCCGCGTATAGGGATGCCGCGGATCGTCCAATATCTGGTTCAGCGCGCCCTGCTCGACAGCTTCTCCGCTTTGCATCACCATGATCTTGTCGGCGATGCCCGCAACCAGACCGATGTCGTGGGTGATGAAGATCATCGACATCCCGGTTTCCTGCTTCAACTCGGCGAGCAGCGCCATGATCTGCGCCTGCACCGTAACATCCAGCGCCGTCGTTGGCTCGTCGGCAATGAGCAGGCGCGGGTTGCACGCGAGCGCCATGGCGATCATCACCCGCTGCAGCATGCCGCCCGAAAGCTGGTTGGGCGTGTATTTCAGCCGCCGTGCAGCGTCGGGAATACGCACGCGGTCGAGCGCGTCCTTGGCCGCCGCCGTCGCTTGCCGGCCGGTCAGGCCGCGATGCAGGCGAAACGATTCCTCGATCTGCCTGCCGATGGTCAGCACCGGATTGAGCGAGGTCATCGGCTCCTGGAAGATCATGCCTATTTCGCCGCCGCGGATCTTCGTCAGTTGCGGCTCGGTCGCGGCGGTCAGGTCGAAGATGCTGTAGTCGGCCCGCCTCAGCTTGATCGAGCCCGCGGTGATGCGGCCGCCGCCATAATCGACGAGGCGATTGATCGACAGCGCCGTAACCGATTTGCCCGAGCCGCTTTCGCCGACGATGGCCAGCGTTTCGCCGTCGGCGAGATCGAAGCTGACGCCGCGCACGACCTCATTGGCTTTCGGGTTGCGGCCGAAGCCGACGCGCAATCCGCTGACGGACAGCAGCGGGATCATGCGATCGATCTCCGCATCATCGGGTCGAGGACATCGCGCAACGCATCGCCGAGCAGGTTGAAACCGAGGATGCTGATCATGATTGCCACGCCCGGGAAGATCATCAGCCAAGGCGCTGTCTCCATCAGATTGCGGCTGTCGCTCAGCATCAGGCCGAGCGACGCGGCGGGCGGCTGCGTGCCGAGCCCGAGGAAGCTTAAGCCGGCTTCGGTCAGCAGTGCCCAGGCCAGCGCCAGCGTCACCTGAACCGTCAGTGGCGCCACCAGATTGAGCAGCAGATGCCGTGTTACGATATAGCCCGCACTGCTGCCGAACGTGCGAGCCGCGTCGACGAACTCGCGCGCCTTGAGCGACAGAGCCGGACCTCGCACGACGCGCGTGAAGATCGGCGTGTAGACGATGGCGATGGCAATGACGCTGGTGGAGGTTCCCGGTCCCGCAACCGCGACGATCAGCAGCGCCAGCAGGATCGCCGGGAACGCCAGCAGAACGTCCATGATCCGCATTACCAGGCCGTCCCAGCGGCGCCCGAACCAGGCTGCCGCCAGCCCGAGCACCGTGCCGGCCAGTGTCGCGAAGGCGACCGAAAAGAAGGCCACGATGAAGGACTGGCCGATCCCGGTCATCAGCCGGCTTGCGACATCGCGGCCGAACAGATCCGTGCCCATCCAGTACATGCTGTCAGGCGCATGCAGCCGCTCGACCCGGTGCTGCGTCAGCGGATTGTCCGGCGTCAGCCCCAGCATGCCAAGTACGGCAAGCAGCAGATAAAGCGCAACGATGGCACCGCCGATGCGGCCGCTGGTGTGCGCAAGTATAGCCCGCAATGTCGCCATCAGTGCTCGCTTAGCCGAATACGCGGGTCGAGCGCGACATAGGCGAGGTCGACTAGGAGATTGACGATCATGAAGTTGAAGGCGATGAACAGCACGCTTCCCTGCACCAGCGCATAGTCGCGCTGCAGGATGGCATCCAGAACCATGCGGCCGAGACCGGGCAGCGCAAAGATCTGCTCGACGATGACTGCCCCGCCCAGGAGATAGCCGAACTCTATGCCGCTCAGCGTCACGACCGGGATGAGCGCGTTGGGCAAAGCATGCCGCCAGATGACGTCGCGCGCCGAAACGCCCTTGCTGCGCGCCGTCCTGACATAGTCGTCGCTGAGCACATCGAGCATCGCCGAACGCGATATGCGGGTCACCGAAGCCGCGAAGGCAAATCCAAGCGTGACCGCAGGCAGCAACAGCTGGCCGAGATTGCGCAGCGGATCCTGCCACAGCGGCGAAAACTCGCCCATCGCCGGCAAAACGCCAAACCCCGCCGACAGCGTGTAGATGATCAGCAGGGCAAGGACGAAGTTCGGCGTCGACTGCCCGATCATTGCGACAACGCGCACGCCGAGGTCGGACAGCTTTTCATTATGGGTGGCGGCAAAAATCCCGGCCGGCATGCCGACAACCAGGGCGATGACCATCGACAGCAGGGCGAGCTCCAATGTTAGGGGGAAACGCTCGAGGATGACGTCGAGCACCGGCCTGCCATAGGTGGACGAAATGCCGAGATTACCTTGGAAAAGACCAAGCAGCCAGCGCCAGTACTGGATGAACCAGGGCTGGTCGATGCCGAAATAAGCTGCAAGCGCATCGCGCTGCTGCGGCGTCAGCAGGCCGGCTTCGGTCCCCAGCATTGCCGTGATCGAATCGCCCGGAACCATCCGGATCGCCAGGAACACCACGATGGACACGCCAAGCAGGACGAGAGGGAAGGTCGCCAGTCGCCGCATCAGATAGTTCACGCGAAGAACATCCTCTCGTCCGGCATCAAAGAGCTACTGGATCGTCACCTTGGCGAGGCTGAACAGCGAACCTGTCGGCACCGGTTCGAATCCTGCGATATTCTTCTGCTGTGCCGTGTAGCTGTAGGACGTGTAGAGCCAGATCCAGGGCGACATCTCAGTGATGTGCTTCTCGAAGTCGGCGAAGATCGCTTTGCGCGCTGCCGGGTCGGTCTCGGTGCGGCCCTTCTGCATAAGGCTGTCCAGCGTGTCGTCGATATAGTTCGCGACCTTCTGCAGATTGCCCGTCTTGGTCCAGTAGCGGTTGTACATAGTGTAGGGATCGGCCCTGCCGCCGTTCAGCGCGACGGCCATGTCGAAATCACCCTTTAGCCAGGCATCGACGTAGACGTTGAGCTCCATCATCTTGATGTCGAGCTTGACGCCGATTTCTGCGAGTTGCGACTGGATGACCTGGGCTTCCGCCGCTGCCGTCGGCGGCTCGCCGGTGGCGCCGATCACGGTCGCCGAAAAGCCGTCGGCATAGCCGGCCTCAGTCATCAACTGCTTGGCCTTCACAATGTCGCGCTTATAGCAGAACAACTTGCTTGGATCGGTCGCCAGCGCCGGGATGGTCAGCGGGCCGGTGACCTTGCCTTCGCCGAGCGAGGCGGTGTCCAGCACTTCCTGCCGGTCGATGGCGCAGGAGATCGCCTGACGCACCTTGAGTTCGGTCATCGGCTTGCGGGAAGGATTGAGCTGCAGCACGTGATAGGCAAGTACCGGCACGCGGTTCAACTGCAGGCTGGCTTCCTTGGGCACCAGCGTGGCGACAAGCGGATCGTTGAGCAGGGCAAAATCGATCTGCTTGGTGCGCATCGCTGCCAGGATCGCCGTCTCGTCCGGCAACACGCTGATCTCGATGCCGTCGACACCGATCGTGCCGCCCGCCCAATCCTTGTTGGCCACAAGCACTTCCTTGGAATTCGGATCCCATTTCTCGAGCTTGAACGGACCTGAGCCGATCGTCGTCGTGCCAATCGAGCCGGCCGTGATTTCGCTTGCCGGGACGATCGCCGCATTGACGTCGCTCATCGCCGTCAGGATCGGCACATCCGGCTGCGAGAGGTGGAACACGACGGTGGCTGGATCGGGCGTGTCGATGCTGGCGATCGAGAGAAAGTTGGCGCGCGCCGCAGCGCCCGTCTTCTCGTCGAGTATGCGCTCGAACGATGCCTTGACGTCGGCCGAGGTCACGGCGGCGCCGTTCTGGAATTTTGCTTTCGGATTGAGCTTGAAGCTCAGCTCCTTGCCGTCCGGCGAGAACTGCCATGAATCGGCAATCGCGGGCGTGATTTGCAGGTTTGCGTCGAGCCGCACCAGCGGTTCGTAGATCAGCTCCAGCAGCCGCAGTGAGGAGAATGCCGTCTGCTTGTGGGGATCAAGACCGGTGGCGTCCTGCGACCACGCCATATGCAGCGTCGCCGCACTCGCCTGCACCGGTAGCGCGGCGAGGCCAACCATTGCCGCGAGCGTCATGCCGGAAAGCAGTTTCTTGCCAATGTGCCGTACCATTGTCGTCTCCCATTATTGTTAAACCAGATGCCTTGCAGTTCCCCGGACCGCTTCAAAGGGACACACGCCCCGGAACATCGGCCCAGCATCCATGCGGTCTTACACGGTCTTTTCGCCTATCGCCTTGCGCAGGAAACCTCCCGCGTTGGCAAGCGCCTTACGTGCTTCTTCGACACCCATGCCGGTGATCGTCACCAGGATTGCCAGTTTTACATCATTGCCGGTCTGGTCGAGCGCCTGTCGTGCCTGCTGTGCCGCGCAGCCGGTCGTCTGCATCACGATCCTGACCGCCCTGGCGACAAGCTTCTTGTTGCTTGGATTGAGGTCAACCATCAGATTCTGATAGCTCTTGCCGATACGGATCATACTGGCGGTAGACAGCATGTTGAGCACCAGCTTTTGCGCCGTTCCCGATTTCAACCGGGTCGAGCCGGTGAGGACCTCCGGGCCAACCACCGGAGAGATGGCAATATCGGCAATGCCGGCGATGGTTGATCGAGGATTGCAGGACAGCGCCACGGTGGTGGCTCCCACCTCCTTGGCATAGGTCAAGCCGCCGATGACATAGGGTGTGCGTCCGCTGACAGCGATGCCGACCACCACGTCGTCGGCGGTCAGCTTGATGTCCTGCAGCGCCTTTATTCCCTGTTTCGGATCGTCCTCAGCGCCTTCCGCAGAGTGCACCAGTGCGTCGACACCACCGGCGATCAGGCCCACCACCATGTCTTCGGGTACGCCGAAGGTCGGCGGACATTCCGAGGCGTCGAGGACGCCGAGCCGGCCGCTGGTGCCGGCGCCCATATAGACAAGGCGTGCACCGTTCTGGAACGCGCTCACAATCCGGTCCACGACCGCCGCAATGTCGGGGATGACCTTCTCGACGGCTGCCGCAACGCCTTTGTCCTCGTCATTGATCTTGCGCAGCACCTCGAGGGTCGGCAACAGATCGATGTCCATCGTCTTCGGGTTCCGGTCCTCGGAAACCAGCCGCTCCAGCTCCGACATCAACCCTTGTTCGACCACTTCGCTTACTTTCAAGTGCGACTGCGAGCAGGACTGTGATGCCCGCGGCAAGCGGCGTCCAGTGCCTGCACCTGGCCGTCGGCTCGGATACCGGCTGCGCCGGTTCTGTTTCGTTAACTTTTTAGAATTCGATATTCTCTCTGTCAACGGAAAGCAGGAATATTATATTCCTTGCCGAGCAAGGCATCACTGGCGGCAGAGCGATTTTCTGGCCAGGATTATGGCTCCCGAAACCGCGTCGCCGTCGGCCGGCTTCAGCCGTCGGCGGACGTCGGGAGCGAGCCATGGCTCAAGCGGGCTGGACAAACCTCCGAGCAGCGTAATCCGCGGCGCGCCTTTTTCGAACAGCACCCGCACGAACGTGTCGATCTGCTCGGCAGCGCCCTGCACGATCCGCCGACCGGCCGGATCGCCCTGGTCGGCATGGCGGATCACCATCGGCGCCATGGCGGCATAGTCCGTCGCGCTGGCGCGGTCCATCCAGGCCACGGCCTCGAACGGATCGTCCCTGAAGCGCTGCATCACCTCGGCCAGCAGCGCCGTCCGCTCATGCCGGCCGTCATGGGCTCGCAAGGCAAGCTGCACTGCCTTTAGTCCGAGATCGGCGCCGCTGCCCTCGTCGGAAATCGGAAAACCGTAGCCGCCGACGCGCAGGTCGCGCCCTTCGACAAAGCCGAGCCCGATCGACCCGGTCCCGGCTATGACGATGGCGCCGTCTTGACCCGAATGCGCGCCAAGGCAAGCCGCGATGCCGTCGCTGACGAAGTCGATGGTCGCAAAGGGATGTTCGATGCCACGAAACGCCTCGAGCGCACCCTTACGGCCGATACCGGCAACACCGACACCGGCGCGGATTCTGGCGATTTCCGCCGCCGCGAACCCTGCCTCTTCGATCGCCGCGCCAAAGGCTTTGGCAATCGAGGCCCAGGCCGCCTCTATACCGAGCCGCGTTGTCGCCGGGCCCGACAGGCCTTGCCCGAGCACGGTTCCCGCCTCGTCTTCGATACGCGCCCGGCAGCCGGTTCCGCCGCCATCGACGCCCAGGAAATAATGCGGAGACGCCCCACCGGCACTCATTGCCTTATTCGTTCGATCTGGGCGCCACACAGCCGAAGCTTGCGGTCCAATTGCTCGTATCCGCGGTCGAGATGATAGACGCGGTTGATCGTCGTCTCGCCCTCCGACACCAGCGCCGCCAGTACCAGCGAGACTGAGGCGCGCAGGTCGGTCGCCATCACTTGCGCGCCCTTCAGCTTCTCGCCTCCGCGCACCAGCGCCATGGTGCCTTGCAGCTTGATGTTGGCGCCGAGCCGCATCAGTTCGGGCACATGCATGAAGCGGTTCTCGAAGATCGTCTCGCGCAACAGCGAAGCGCCCTCGGCACAGCACATCAACGCCATGAACTGCGCCTGGAGATCGGTCGGAAAGCCCGGATAAGGCTCCGTCGTCACGTCGACCGCCTTGAGCGACCCGTCTCTCGATACGATCAGCCCGCGGTCGCCCGGCCATATTTTCATACCGGCTGCTTCGAGCAGCTGGACGACAGATGCCATGTGCTCGAGCCGGGCATGAGTCAGCTCGAGCTGGCCGCCGGTAATAGCCGCTGCGACGGCATAGGTGCCGGCCTCTATCCGGTCCGGGATGATGTCGTGCGTGGCGGCGCGCCAGTCTGTGCTGCCCGCGATCAGGATGCGGTGCGTGCCAGCGCCCTCGATCCGCGCGCCCATGGCGTTCAGGCAGGCGGCAAGATCGGCCACCTCCGGCTCGCGCGCCGCGTTGAGGATCTCGGTTTCTGCTTTTGCAGTCGTCGCCGCCATCATCGCCGTTTCGGTCGCGCCGACCGACGGCGAGCTCAAAACGATGCGCGCGCCTTTCAGTCCGCCCGGCGCCGACGCGACGATCAGTCCGTTTTCGATCGCGATATCGGCGCCAAGTGCGGCAAGTGCGGCGACATGCATGTCGACCGGCCGTGCGCCGATCGCGCAGCCGCCAGGCAGCGAGACCCGGGCATGGCCGAAGCGGGCAAGCAGTGGACCGAGAACCAGCACCGTCGCGCGCATGCGCCTGACTGTATCGTAGCTTGTCTCCCTGGAGACGGCAGCACTGGTATCGATTGTGGCGGCATGCGCCGATCTGGTGACCTCGGCCCCATGAAGCCCGACGACGCCAAGCATGTTGTCGACATCCGTCACCTCAGGCAGGTTGGTTAGCTGCAGCGGATAAGGGCTAAGCAACGCCGCCGCTATTTGCGGCAAGGCCGCGTTCTTGGCGCCGGAGATCGTCACCGCGCCCTCAAGCCTGCGCCCGCCGACGATCCGCAATTTGTCCATAGCTCTGACCTAATCCCGAGCTGTCGGCGAGTCTACGATCTTTCATGTCCGAATCGTCGACGTGCCCGAAGGCTGGGCCGAAACCGCACCGGTCGAGATTTGATGGTTCATTCTTGGCTGTCAATCAGAGACGGAATAATTTATTCCTTGGGTTGGCATTGTCGATGACAGGCAACGGGGGAACGCATGTCCGTCCTGAAGAAGATCGAGGCCAAGCTCGAAATCATGGCGCCCGGCGACCGCGAGATCGGGCGCTATATCGTCGACAATCCCGACCAGATGCTCCGCCTATCGACAGCGGGGCTTGCCGCCGAGATCGGCCGCAGCCAGTCGAGCGTCGTCAAGTTCAGCCAGAAGCTCGGCTATGCCAGCTATCAGGAGCTTAAGCTCGCCGTCAGCGAGGCCAAGTCGCAGGAATGGCACGTGCCGGCTGGCATGATCCACGGTTCGATCGAGGTCGGCGACAGCTATCTGGTCATCCTGCGCAAGCTGATCGGCAGCAAGCTTTCGTCGATGCAGCAGACCGTCGCGGCCAACACCGAGCAGGAAATCGGCAAGGCCCTTGAAGCCTTGAACGGTGCGCGCCGCATTCATTTGGCTGGCGTCGGCGCATCCTCGCTGGTGGCGCGCGATTTTTCCTACAAGCTGATGAAGCTCGGCCGCAACGTGCTGCACGACAGCGACAGCCATGTGCAAATGGCCAATGTCTCGACGCTTGGACGAGGTGACGTGCTGTTCGCGCTCTCCTATTCCGGGGCGAGCATCGAAACCCTGCGGATAGCCGAACTCGCCCGCAAACGTGGCACCACCGTTATCGCCGTCACCGGACTTCGCGACAATCCGCTGAGCCAGGTTGCCGACATTCGCCTCCACACGATCGCCGATGAAGAGCGCGCGCGCTCGTCATCGATAACCGCGCGCGACGCACAACTGACGCTAACCGACCTGCTGTTCATCCTGCTCGTGCAGAAGCAGCCTGACGCCAATGAATACGTCCACAACAGCGAATTGGCCGTCTCGGTGCTGAAGGCTTAGTCGTTGGACGCGTGTCACCCGCCCTCCTTGACCAGTGCGTTTACTAGCGGCCCAGAAGGTTGCGCTCGACTGTCTTGAGATGGGCGAGCATCGCCTGGTTGGCGCTTTCCGGATCACGGCGCAGCAATGCATCCACTATCGTCTGATGCTCGTCGCAATAAACGCGCCTGCGCTCCTCCGAGAATGAGCGCTTTTTCATTTCGAACCAAGGCGATTGGTTGCGGATCGTGCGCATGAGATTGTGAATCTCTTTCAGGAAGTCATTGCGGCAGCAGGCGAAGACGCGGTGATGGAACTCGGCGTCCCAATGCTCGAAATCCGGCATGTCCTCGGCAGCGCATGCGATCTGATGTGCTTCGCGAACGGCGTTTAGTTCCGCCATGCTGGCATTGGTGGCGGCGAAGGCCGCCGCCGCCGGCTCCAGCAGCTGCCTGATCTCCATCATGTCGGCGGGGCTGGTGCCTTCCATCCGCGTGACCGTTGCCGCGATGGAATCGGGATTGGTCGCGGTCAGAAAAGTGCCGCGCCCGACATGCCGGACAACGGTTCCGTCCTCCTCCAGGAATCCGACGGCGCGGCGCACCGTATTGCGCGCCACGCCGAACTCGGCCGCAAGGTCGCGCTCGGGCGGCATTCGCCCGTCCTGAAGCCACTCGCCGGCCGAAATCCGCTTTTTCAGCACAGTGGCGATGTCGTTGGCGACGAGCTTGGGCATTTGTTGAGAACTTTAATCTGATCCAATGTTGAACCAATACTATCAGCCAGTGCCCCGCTGGTCCAGCACCAGATGAGGCCTGGGCATGTTTTGCCAAGCCAATCAACGAAATCCCTCTTGCGGCCTAAACCAATCGGCGATAGCGTGTAGCGAAAGAGCAAGATATTGGCTCACAAAAGGTTCAGGGAGGAACGAATGAAGGTCGCGACGTTTTCGATCGCCGGCGAACGGCGCGTCGGCGTTGTCGATGTCGATAATCAGTCGGTCGCGCCATTCGATATTCCTGTCGAACAGGCATTGTCGGGTGTGCTGGCGCTGTTGCGGCGCAACGGCGCCGGGATGCCGCGCACGCTGTCGCCGGTACCGCTGGCGCAGGTCGAACTCGAGGCGCCGATACCTTTGCCTGCCCGCAACATCTTTTGCGTCGGCAAGAATTATCATGAGCACGCCCATGAATTTGCCCGCAGCGGCTTCGATTCGAGCGCCGCTGCCGGCGCCATTCCACAGCATCCAATCATTTTCTCGAAGGTCCCGGAATCGGTCGTTGCAACGCATTCGAGCGTGCTGATCGACCCTTCCATATCGACTGCGATCGATTATGAGGCGGAACTGGCCGTCATTATCGGCAAGGGCGGGCGCGGCATCTCGAAAACCGACGCTTACGATCACGTCTGGGGCTATACGATCGTCAATGACGTCACCGCCCGAGATCTCCAGGGAAAATACAGCCAGTGGCTGATCGGTAAGTCGCAGGATACGTTTTGCCCGATGGGCCCATGGGCAATCACCAAGGATGAGCTCGACCTGGAAAACGCTGCGGTGCGTTGTTTCGTCAACGACGACCTTCGCCAGAATTCCAAAATATCGCTGCTCATCTTCGATATCCCGACGATCATATCGACGCTGTCGCAAGGCATCACTTTAAAGCCGGGCGACATCATCGCCACCGGCACACCGGTCGGTGTCGGCATCGGCTTCGATCCGCCGAAATATCTCAAGGCCGGCGACATTGTCCGGGTCGAGATCGACGGCATCGGTACGCTGGAGAACCGGATCGTGGAGCGGGTGCAATGACGACTGTCACCGTCGGGCCGATAGTCGCGGAAAGCACCGGCGAGGGCGAACCGGTGGTGATGATCCACGGTCTCGGCGGAACCTCGAACATGTTCCAGCCGCAGTTGGAAGCGCTGTCGGCTTATCGTGTCATCCGCCTAGACCTGCCGGGCTCCGGCCGTTCGCCGCGGCCGCTCGATCCGTTGACGATCGAGCTCATGGGCGATGCGGTCGTCCGTGCGATGGCTGGCATGGGCGTCGCCCGGGCACATTTCGTCGGCCATTCCATGGGCACGATCGTGTGTCAGTTGATCGCAGCGATGCAGCCCTCGCTGGTCAGGTCGCTAGTCTTGTTCGGTGCGCTCGCCGAACCGACCGAGGCGACGCGGCAAGGCCTTGCCAACCGTGCGCGATTGGCGCGATCAGGCGGTATCGCCGACATTGCCGACCAGATCGTCGCCAATGCACTGTCGGCCCATACCAGGGAGACCTCGCCGGCCGCCGTCGCCTTCGTGCGCGAATCCATCACCAGGCAGGACCCGGAAGCCTATGCCCGCAGCTGCGAAGCCCTGGCCAAGGCGGCTGCCGTGGATACGCGCCGGATTTCAGCGCCGACCCTTTTGGTTACCGGCGACGCCGACACGGTCAATCCGATGAGCGTCGGCCAGGCGCTTGCCGACAGGATAAAGGGAGCGATATTCTTGTCCCTCGATCGGTGCGGCCATTGGGCCACGGTGGAGTGCCCCCGCGAAAGCAGCCAAAAGCTCGCCGATTTTTTGAGACGCGTTGATAGGTGAGGATCGGAATTCGGGCGTAAAAACAGTGCGCCCGACAGTTTGGGAGGTTTTCTGATGGCAGACGACGGCTGGAACGCAAACGGTTCGGGCAGCACGCTGTTCACCAATGTGCGCGTGCTCGATGCGACCGGCGAATACCCCTACACCGGCGAGGTGCTGGTTCAGGGCAACCGCATCAAGCAGATCACCAAGGGCTCGTCGCGTTTCGGCTCGCCGGCTGTGTCGTCCGCCTACAGCGGCCTGTCAGGCGGTGTCACGACGATCGACGGCATGGGCGCGACGCTGATGCCGGGCATGATCGACGCGCATCTGCATCTCTCCTGGAACAATGCGCCCGGGATCGACCCGATCCAGATGATGGAGGTCGAAGAGCACATGCTGGTCACCATGGAGATGGCCAAGCTGGTGCTCGATGCCGGTTTCACCGCCGGCCGCGGTGCCGCAGCCGCCAAGCCGCGACTCGACGTTGTGTGCAAGAAATTCATCAATCAGGGGCGTTTTCCCGGGCCACGTTACCTTGCCGCCGGCCCCGAGATTACGACTGTCGGCGGCCTCGGCGACTCCGCGCCTTCGCACATTCCGCATGAAGGCCTCAATCTCGGCATTGTCGTCTCAGGTCCGGAGGAAATCCGCCGCACGGTGCGCCAGCTGATCAAATACGGTGTCGATTCCATCAAGCTCAATCTGTCCGGCGAGAGCATCACCGGCATGGGCGCCGAAGAAACGCCGATGTCGGAGGAAGAGGTCGCCATGGCCGCCTCCGAGGCCCGCTGCCGCAACAAGGTGCTGTCGGCACATGCGCGCTCATCCGGCTCGGTCAAGCAGTGTGTCCGCCACGGTATCCAGAACATCTACCACGCTTCGTTTGCCGACGAGGAAGCCCTCGACATGCTGGAGGCGGCCAAGGACAAGCATTTCGTGGCCCCTGGCATCGCCTGGCTGATCAACACCGCACGCCATGCCGAGCAATGGGGCATCAAGCCGGGCTCGCCGCTCTCGCTCGAATATGAGCGTGAGCTCGAAATGTGCATCGAGACGATGAAGAAAATGCACCGCCGCGGCATCCGCGTTTGCATCGGCGGCGACTACGGTTTTGCCTGGACGCCGCAAGGCACCAACGCCAGGGACATCCAGACCTTCGTCGAGATGCTTGGCTTCTCACCGATGGAGGCAATCCAGGCCGGGACCAAATATGGCGGACAGATTATGGGCATGGGCGACGAGCTCGGTATGATCAAGGAAGGTTACCTCGCCGATCTGCTGTTGATCGACGGCGACCCGATATCCGACGTGCGCATCCTGCAGGACAAGAACCGCATCCTCGCCATCATGAAGGACGGCAAGTTCCACAAAGCGCCGCGCTTGAATGAACAGCGCCGCCGGCTGACCGCATGAGCATTCTGGACCGGCCACCTTCGTCTGACATTTCGAGGCCCAGGACTTCGGGGCTCGAGATTTCTGGCGGCGGCATGACGCGCAGGCAGGCGTGGGGGCTTTTCTGGCTCCTGGTCGCCGCCGTTGTTGCATGGCTGGTGTTTTCCGTTTGGCCGGACTGGCTGAACGCGATCCTGATCTCGAAAAAGGCATTCGTCAGCGCCATCCTCAACGGCATCACTCTGGCTGGCCTCTATTTCCTGGTCGCCAGTGGCTTTACCCTGATCTTCGGCTTGATGCGTAACGTCAACCTGGCGCATGGCTCGCTCTATCTGCTTGGCGCCTATATCGGTTATGAGGTGGCGAACCGTACCGGCTACTGGCTGCTAGGTGTCGCCGCGGGGTTTATCGCTCTGGCTCTCGTCGGCGTCGTCATGCAGATTTTCGTCTTCCGGCGCCTGGAAGGCGATGACCTTCGCCAGACCCTGGTCAGCATCGGTATCTCGATCGTCGCCGCCGACCTGATGCTGGCGGTCTGGGCCGGCGGCACCTATCAGATCCCGGTGCCGGAATGGCTCGACGGTGCACTGACCTTGCCGGTGATCACGGCCGTGCGGTCGAATGGCGTCTCGGTGTTCCTCACCTACCCGCTTTATCGCGTCGTCGTGCTGGCGGCTGCGGTCGTCATCGGCATCGGCCTTTGGCTGATGCTGCACAAGACGCGCGTCGGCATGATGGTCCGCGCCGGCGTCGACGACCGCGCCATGCTGTCGGCCTCGGGCGTCAACGTGCATGCGGTCTTTGCAGTCGTCTTTGCCGTTGGCGCCGGACTTGCCGGCTTTGCCGGCGTCGTCGGCGGCTCGGCATTGTCGGTGGCGCCCGGCGAGGACGTCCGCTATCTCCTCGCTTCGCTCGTCGTCGTCATCGTCGGCGGCATGGGTTCGATTACCGGTGCCGCAATCGGCGCGCTGCTGATCGGCCTCGCCGAGCAGATCGGCCTCGTCTATTTCCCAACCTACGGGATCGTGCTCACCTTCGTCATCATGGTGGTAGCGCTGTCGGTGCGGCCGCAAGGCATCATGGGGAAGGCGCGATGAGCCTGACCGTCGCCGTGGACGCCGCGCCCCGACCGAACTGGCTGGAGAAGCTCGGCGCCGGCCACATCGTCCTTGCCGTCGCACTGGTCCTTTATCCGCTGGTGGCATCCGATTTCTTCCTGACGCAGATCGGCGGCTATTCGCTGATCTTCGGCATGCTCGCACTGTCGCTGATGATGCTGGCCGGCTATGGCGGCATGGTCAGCCTTGCCCAGATCACTGTCGCCGGCATCGCCGCCTATGCCATCGCCATCCTCGGCGAGAACAATTCGAACGTGCTCGGCTTCGGCTGGCCGTGGTGGATCGCGGCACCCTTCGCCATAATGGCGGCGGCGGTGGCGTCGGCGCTGATCGGCTGGATCTCGGTGCGCACCGAAGGCATCTATACCATCATGATCACGCTGGCGATCGCCACCGCGACCTTCTATTTCGCCCAGCAAAACTACGCGATCTTCAACGGCCATTCCGGTTATGCCGGCATTCGCGCGCCGGTGTTCTGGGGCGTCAACTGGCGCGACCCGAAGGCCTTCTACTATCTCTGCCTGGGTTCGGCGGTGCTGTCCTATGCGGCGATACTCTATGGCGCCCGCTCGACCTTCGGCATGACCGTGCAGGCAATCCGCGACAATCCGCGCCGCATGCGCGCCCTCGGCTATCACGTCACCGCACACAAGGTCTTTGCGTGGTTCCTGGCCGGCATCATTGCCGGCGTAGCAGGTGTGTTGCTGGTGTGGTTCAATGGGCGTGTCTCACCCGGCACGATCGGCGTCGATGCAGCCATCGACGTGCTGATCATCGCCGTCATCGGCGGTTTGCGTCACCCGATCGGGCCATTTCTCGGCGCGCTCGTCGTCGTCCTGATGCAGACGTTTGCCATCGATATTGTCGGCGCCGAGCGTTTCAACACGCTGATCGGACTGGTGTTCCTGGTGATAGTCTTCATCTCGCCGGATGGAATTCTTGGGTTGTGGGGGAGGATTAAGCCGCAGCTAGCTCAAGAGTCCTTGCGTTCCGGTCCGTGACGCCGGAGCGGAATGAACTGCATCAATCAATCAAAGGGAGGAAAAAATGAGAATACATCGACGCACACTGCTTGCGCTGGCGCTTGCCACCGGGCTGACAGCTCCATCTCTGGCGCTTGCCGCCGACGACACGATCAAGATCGGCCTGCTCGCAACTTTCGAGGGACCGTTCACGGTGCTCGGCGAAGACGGCGAGCGTGGCGCGAAGACGGCGCTCGACGAGGTCAGCGGCATGGTTGCCGGCAAGAAGATCGAGATCGTCAAAGGCTCGTCCGACGCTTCGCCGGATAGCGCCGTGCGTGCTGCCCGCAAGCTGGTCGAGCAGGATGGCGTCAAGGTCTTGGTCGGCCCGCTTTCGGGCGACGAAGGGCTGGCGGTCAAGGACTATGCCAAGACCCAGCCGACTGTGACTTTCATCAATGGCACCTCCGCGGCACAGGACACCACGCTGCGCAACCCGGCCGAAAATTTCTTCCGCTTCTCGACCGACGGCGCGCAGTGGATGGCCGGTCTCGGCACCTATGCCTTCAACGACAAAGGCTACAAGCGGGTCGCCACGGTCGCCGAGGATTATTCTTTCCCGTATACGCAGGTCTTCGGCTTCATGGCTGAGTTCTGCAAGGCAGGCGGCAAGGTGCCGTCCAAATCCTGGGTGCCGATCGGCAACAAGGACTTTTCGTCCGTCATCGCGGCCATTCCCGATGACGTCGATGCAATCTACGTCGCGCTTGGCGGCGCCGACGCGGTGAACTTCCTGACCCAGTATCAGCAGGGTGGCGGCGCGGCCCCCTTGATTGGTGGCTCGATCACCGTCGACCAGACGGTGCTGACCTCGAAGGGCAAGCTGCGCGACGTGCTGGTCGGCACGCCTTCCGCCGGACCGACCGCCGATACCAACGACGCGCCCGCCTGGAAAACATTCGTCGAAGCCTACAAGAAGCAGCCAGGCGCCTTTCCCTCGCCGTCGCTCTTCGCCCACGGCTATTACGTCAACATGAAGGCGACGTTGCTGGGTCTCGAACAGGTCGGCGGCGATGTCTCCGACGGCGGCGCCAAGCTGCGAGATGCGCTCTCGAAACTGTCTTTCGACACGCCGACCGGCAAGGTGTCGCTGGACAAGAACCGCAACGCCATCGCGGACATCTACCTGACCGAGGTGACGGAAGGGCCAGACGGCAATCTTTTGAACAAGCTTGTCAAAGTCGTGTCGCAGGTCAACCAGACGCTGGGCATTCCCGAAGACGAGTTCACCAAGCTTGGGGCTGTCAGCCGCGACAACCCGAGCTGCCCGTAACCGCGTGGCTTGCGAGCATATCCGCCCTTGACCGAAACTCTTGCAGCAAACCGTCTCCAGAGCTCCGGCGCCTTTGCGCTGGAGCTCGATGGTGTTGCGCGGCATTTCGGCGCTTTGGTGGCGCTCTCCGGCATTGATATGAGGATCGCGGCCGGCGAGCGGCGCGCGGTCCTTGGTTCCAACGGCGCCGGCAAGACCACGCTGTTCAATGCAGTGACCGGCGATTTCCTGCCGACTGCCGGCCGCATCCGCTTCTTCGGCGAGGACATCACCGATTTGCCGCCGCATGAACGCATCCGGCGCGGCCTACGGCGGACCTACCAGATCTCGCAGTTGTTCAAAGGCCTGTCGGTTCTCGACTCTATTTTTCTCGCCTGCCGCGGCGTCTCGCGCCGACGGTTCTCGCTGCTCCGCCCAACGGCCACCGACGTCAACATGGTGCAGGCGGAATCGATCCTCAATGCCGTGCACCTCGAGGCCTATCGCGACGTGCTGGTGGCGACACTCAGCCATGGCCAGCAGCGGCAGTTGGAAATCGCGCTGGCGTTGGCCGGCGCGCCGCGCTTCATCCTGTTCGATGAGCCGGCGGCTGGCCTGTCGCCGACCGAGCGCCGCGACCTGGTGGCGATCCTCAATGCGCTGCCCAAGCACATCGGCTATATTATCATCGAGCACGATCTGGATGTCGCGCTGCGCGTTTCGGAATATGTGTCGATGATGCACAACGGCCGTCTGTTCAAGGAAGGCACGCCGCAGGAGATCGAGGCGGACCCTGAGGTCCAGGAGATCTATCTCGGGGGCAAGCATGGCTGAGCGCCCCGTTCCCCTCGGCCGAACGCTCCCTTCCGGCCCAGCTTCCGGCAAAATAGGCAAGGCGATCCTCAAAATAGAGGATCTGCAGGTCTATTACGGCGAAAGCCATGCCCTTCAGGGCGTCTCGCTGATGCTGGAAAGCGGCGTGCTGTCGGTGGTCGGCCGCAACGGCATGGGCAAGTCGACACTCTGCAACACCATCGTCGGCCTGAAGCGCGCACGCTCCGGCTTGATCCGCGTCGACGGCCGCGAGATCACTGCGCTCGAGCCGCACGAGATCCATCGCCTCGGGGTCGGTTATGTGCCGCAGGGGCGGCGCGTCTGGCCAAGCCTAAGCGTCGACGAGCATCTCCGTCTCGCTGCCGGCAATCGGCGCGATGCGAGTTGGACCGTCGAACGCATCTACCAGACATTTCCGCGCCTCGCCGAGCGCCGCACCAATGGCGGCTCGCAGCTCTCCGGCGGCGAACAGCAGATGCTGGCTATCTCGCGTGCCCTGCTCAGCGACCCGAAGCTGCTGGTCATGGACGAGCCGACCGAAGGCCTTGCGCCTATCATCGTCGACCAGGTCGAGCGGATGCTGGTCACCCTGGCCGAGGAAGGTGAGATGGCGATCCTCGTCATCGAGCAGAATATCGGCGTGGCGACTGCGGTTTCCAACCAGGTTGCCATCATGGTCAACGGTCGCATCAACCGGCTGATGGACGCGGCAGCGCTCGCGGCAGACCGGGAATTGCAGCAACGGCTGCTTGGCGTCGGACGCCATGCCGACGAGACGTCCGTCACGCCGGCAGCCGCGGCGCAGGCCAAGGACCAGTTGGCGGAAGTCTACCGCGTCGAGCGGACGGCGACCGGGTCCGAACCGATAACCCCGAACATAATCCACCGTCCGGTCACCGAACTGCCCAACCGCTGGAACGTGCCGGTCACTGCCCTGCGGCAAGCGGCCGTCGAGAAGGCCGCGCCGCAGGACGATTTGACAAAAATCTTTGCAATTCCTTTCGCCGAACGCATCGGAAGAACAGTGCTCGTCGCCGGCACTTTCGATACCAAGGGCAAGGAATTGCGATTCATCGCGGATCGGCTGAAGTCGCTCGGCGTTCCGGTTCGCACCGTCGACCTCTCCACCTCCGGAAAACCGTCGAGCGCCGACGTTCCCGCCATGCAGGTGGCCGGCATGCATATGCGGGGATCATCAGCCGTTTTCACCAATGATCGCGGCGGCTCGGTGAGCGCCATGGCCGAAGCCTTCGCGCACTGGATCGAGCGCGAGCCGCGCATTGGCGGCGTCATCTCGGCCGGCGGCTCCGGCGGCACCACCCTGGCAACAGCAGGCATGCGCGCGCTGCCCGTCGGTATCCCCAAACTGATGGTGTCGACCGTGGCAGCCGGCGATGTCGCCAAATATGTCGGCGGTGCGGATATCATGATGTTCCATTCGGTCGCCGACGTTCAGGGGCTGAACTCGATCACCGAACAGGTGCTGTCGAATGCCGCGCACGCGATGGCGGGCATGGTCGCGCAACTGCCCAACGCCGAAGCCTGGGAAGCCAGGCGCAAGCTGGCGCGCCCCGCCGTCGGCATCACCATGTTCGGTGTCACGACCCCGGCAGTGCAAGCGGTGACCAGGCTGCTCGAGGCCGACTACGACTGTCTGGTTTTCCACGCCACCGGCATAGGCGGGCGGGCAATGGAGAAGCTCGGCGATTCGCGGCTGCTCTCGGCCTTTCTCGACCTGACCACGACGGAGGTGGCCGACATGATCGTCGGCGGCGTGTTCCCGGCGACTGAAGATCGCTTTGGCGCGGCGATCCGTACCGGCCTACCCTATGTCGGTTCGACCGGCGCGCTGGACATGGTCAATTTCGGCCCGCGCGACAGCGTGCCGGAGAAATTTCGAAGCCGTAAATTCGTCATCCATAATCCGAACGTCACGCTGATGCGGACAACCCGCGACGAGAACCGCGCCTTCGGCGAATGGATCGGTGCGCGGCTCAATGCCATGAACGGTGCCGTTCGTTTCCTGCTGCCGGAGGGCGGTGTGTCGATGCTCGATGCACCGGGCCAACCATTTCATGATCCGGAAGCCGACAACGCCCTGTTCGAGGCGATCGAGAAGACCGTTCGCCAGACGGCGCAGCGCCATGTCGAGCGTGTGAGTGCAAATATCAATGACGCGCTTTTCGTCGACGCCGCAGTCAATGCGTTCCGCGCCATCACGCCGAAACTGCAGAGACGAGCGTGATGATTTCGAGCGGGCGGATTTATGGAATTGATGCCGGTCGCCTGTGGCTGACCGCATTCTATTTGGGAGGGTAGAAAAGATGGCCGCGCAGACCTTGGGCGCTTTCCTTTTGTGGCTGATCATTGCCGCGATAGTCGTGGTAATCGCCGTATACATACTGCGATGGCTTTATCGCCGGTCGACCAAGGAGACGGCGTTCGTGCGCACCGGCTTCATGGGCGAGAAGGTGGTGGTGAACGGAGGCGCTTTCGTCATTCCGGTGCTGCACGAGATTACGCCGGTCAACATGAACGTCCTGCGCATCGAAGTGCGCCGCGAGGATGCCTTTGCGCTGATCACCAAGAACCGCATGCGCGTCGACCTGATCGCGGAGTTCTTCGTCCGTGTCGGCGCCAGTCGCGAGCTGGTCGCAGCCGCCGCCCAGACACTCGGCCGCCGCACGCTGCAGCCCGACAGCCTTCGCGAATTGCTGGAAGGCAAGTTTGCCGGTGCCATGCGCACCGTTGCCGCCCAGATGACGCTGGAAGAGATGCACGAGCTGCGCGGCGACTATGCGGCCAGGGTCCGCCAGCTCGCCTCGGAATCGCTCGCCGCCAACGGACTGGAGCTGGAGAGCGTCGCCATCGTCGATCTTGACCAGACCAGCCTTGAATATTTCGATCCGTCCAATGCCTTCGACGCCGAAGGCCTCACCCAGCTGACGGAATCGATCGAGACGCGCCGCAGGATGCGCAACGAAATCGAGCAGCGCACGCTCGTCGACATCCGCAACCAGAACCTCGATACCCAGCGCAAGGTGCTGGAGATCGACCGCGACACCGAATATGCCCGCCTCGAACAGGAGCGCGAGGTCGAGATACGCCGCGCCTCGCAGCGCTCCGAACTCGCCAGGGAACGGGCAATCCGCGACCAAGAGGCCGAACAGGCGCAACTGTCGGCGCGCGAAGCGGTCGAGAAATCGCGCCTCAACCAGGAGCGCAACATCACCGAGGAGCGCATCAAGAGCGAGGAAGACACGCAGCGCCGCGAGATTGCGCGCCGCCGTGCGCTCGATGAGACGGAAATGAAAATGCGCGAACTGACCGAGCGCGAGCAGATCGCGCTCGAGCTCGCCCTGGAAAAGGCCAGGATCGAACGCGAAGGCACGCAGAGCGAGCTTGAGATCGAGCGCAGGAAGGCGCTGGAAATCGCGGAACTCGAACGCCAGATCGCGCTGGCGGAAAAGGCATTGGAGGTCACCAGGGCCGAGGCGGAAAAGCGCCGCGCCGAAATCGTCGAGAACCAGGCGACCGAAACGGCGCGGATCGGCCAGGAGCGCGCCATTGACGAAGTCAGAATCGCACGTGAGCGTCACCTCGAAGCGCTGCAGATCGCCAAGCGCCAGGCTTTCGAAGAGGCCGAGATATCGGCCGGCGAAGAGGTCGAGCGCGCCCGCATCACCACCGAGCGCGGCATCGAGGAGGCCCGGCTGATCAAGGATCGCGACATCCGCCAGCTTGGCGTCGAGCGCGACCAGAAGATCGAGATCGCCGAAATCCAGAAGGCCATCGACATCGCCAAGAAGACGCAGGAGCGTTCCTCGGCCGTCGCGGCTTCCGAGGCGGTGCGGGCCAAGGCCATCCAGGCTGAGGAGCAGGCCTTCACGGCGCGTGAGCGCGAGATCGCCGAGCGCCGCAAGCTGACCGATCTGATCGGTGCGGCCCGCGAGGCCGAGCGCGAGGCCTTGCGCATTACGGCCGCGGCAGATGCCGAGATGAAGGCTGCCAAGAGCCTGGCCGAAGCGCAGAAGATCGCCGCTGTTGCCGCGGCCGAGGCGGAGAAGATCCACGCCCTTGCCGCTGCCCAGCGCTATGAGGTCGATGCCGCCGGCCATCGCCAGCTCAACGAGGCCGACAATTTGCTCTCCAATGAAGCGCGCGCCGGCCGCCTGCGCGGCAAGTTGCTCGACCACATGGAAGGCATCATCCGCGAAAGCGTCAAGCCGATGGAGAAGATCGACGGCATCAAGATCCTGCATGTCGACGGCATCAATGGCGGCCAGGGCGGCAACCGCAACGTCACCGACGAGGTGATCGATTCGGCGCTGCGCTACCGGGTCCAGGCGCCGATGATCGATAATCTGATGAAGGAGATCGGCATCGAGGGCGGCTCGCTCGGCCGCATGACCGACGTGCTGCGCGATGCCAAGGACATATCGAGCCTGACGCGCGATAAAAAAGGCAAAGGCAAAGTCAGCAAGGACGACGATGACGACCGCGACCGCTGACCGGGTCCGGTGGGTGGTGCGTTGTGCGAATGAGTTGTTCCACGCGGGCGGTGGGGCATGAGCAAGGTCTATGTGTCCTCGGTCATTCCCGCGCCGGCGGCGGAAGTCTGGAAAATCGTGCGCGATTTCAACGGCCTTCCGGCCTGGGCGCCGTTCGTCGCCGAGAGTCGAATCGAACAGAACGCACCAGCCGACCAGATCGGCTGCATCCGCAATTTCGTGCACAGGGATGGTGGGCGGATCCGCGAAAGATTGCTGGCGTTATCCGACTACGACCTGTCCTGCAGCTATGCGATCCTGGAAAGCCCGATGGCGGTGGAGAATTATATCGCCACGCTGTCGCTGACGCCGGTCACCGACGGAAATCTCACTCTGGCCGAATGGCAGGCGGAGTTCGACTGTGCGCCTGAGCGCGAAGCAGCGCTTATGCATCAGATCGGCACCGGCGTCTTCCAGGCGGCGTTGAGCGCACTCAAGCAGCGCTTCGGGCGCTGACATTCCCGCGATGGTTCAGGTCCGCCAGAGCACGATCATCGATGCGCCTATCGATGATGTCTGGTCGATCCTGCGCGATTTCAACAGCCATGAGCGCTGGCACCCGGCGATCTCGTTCAGCGAGATCGAGGGCGGCGATCCGGTCGATGCGGTCGGCTCGGTTCGTCATTTCCGCCTGGCCGATGGCGGCGAGTTGCGCGAACAGCTGCTGGCGCTGTCCGATAAGGACTTTCGGCTCGCCTATTGCCTGCTCGAAGCACCGCTGCCACTGATGGGTTATGTCGCATCGATCCGGCTGAAACCGGTGACCGACGGCAATGCTACGTTCTGGGAGTGGCGCTCCGAGTTCTATCCCCCCGCGCACCGCCGCGACGAACTGGTCAAGCTCATCACCGAGGGCATCTATCAGGCCGGTTTCGCGGCGATCCGCAGCCTTTTACGAGGAAGGATTGCGCCTCCTGCCCAGGCAAGAACGCCTCCGGCACCTCCGTCAGCCCCGCCGTTGATCGCTTCGCCGGTCTCTTCCCCAACAACATCGTTCGGCCAGTCAGCCACAACCAGGGCTATTGTGGTCGAGCGCTATGGCGGTCCGGAGGTGCTGCAACTGAAGGAGATCGGCTTGCCGCAGCCGGTGCCGAACGAGGTGCGGATCCGCCATACGGTGATCGGCGTCAACTTCATCGACGTCTATTGCCGCACCGGCTATTTCGACCTTCTGCAGCCACCGGGCGTGCCAGGCATGGAGGCGGCCGGCGTCGTCGAAGCGGTCGGTTCGGAGATTGCCGGTTTCTCGGTCGGCGACCGCATCGCCTATGCCTGCCCGCCGGTCGGCGCTTATACCGAGCGGCGCAACATGGCGCCCGATCTGCTGGTTCGCCTGTCCGACGATATTCCCGACGAGATTGCGGCCGCGGGGCTGCTCAAGGGCGTCAGTGCGAGTTTTTTGCTGCACGACGTGCACGCGGTTCGGCCGGGCTCCGTCGTTCTCGTCCATGCCGGCGCCGGCGGCATCGGCCAGCTTTTGGTGCAATGGGCACGCCATCTCGGCGCAACGGTCATTGCAACGGTGTCGAGCGACGACAAGGCGCGCATTGTCGAACGCCTCGGGGCGCATCATGTCATTGTCTATTCGCGCGAGAATTTCACTGAAGCCGTCATGCGGCTGACGGGAGGCGTCGGCGCCGATGTCGTCTACGATGCGGTCGGCAATGATACGTTCGGCGGCTCGCTGGCGGCGCTTCGCATTCGCGGTCACCTCGTCAGTTTCGGTCAGGCGTCAGGGCCGATCGGCAATTGGGACATCGGCCGCTTTGCATCGAAGTCGATTACCATATCGCGTCCCAACTACGCGCATTACACCGACACGCCCGAAAGACTGGCCCCGCACGTCGAGCGGTTTTTTGCCGCGCTACGACAGGGTGTCGTCAGGATTGAACCGCCCAAGCGCTACAGCCTATTCGATGCCGGCGACGCTCACCGCGACCTCGAAGCCAGGCGAACGACGGGCGCATTGGTGCTGGTGCCGTAGCCGACACTCGGTCGAAACAAATGTTGACAATGTCATCTGTTGTTGCGACAGCGTTCAGCCTCGAATTTGACGGGCCGGATAAGACAAATGGACGACCTTGGAGCACAGGAACAAGCGGTTCTCGACCTCATTGCGGCGAACCCGTTTGCCGGCCAGCAGGACATAGCAACCGCGCTCGGCATCGCCCGCTCGACGGTCGCGGCCCACATCGTGCAACTCGTCAACAAGGGCTACATTCTCGGCCGTGGTTATGTCTTGCCGACGTCCAAGCGCATTGTCTGCGTCGGCGGCGCGGTGCTCGACCGCAAATACCACGCCAGGAAGGATCTGATTTTCGAGACGTCGAACCCAGTCGACGGCTATCGCAGCTTCGGCGGGGTCGCCCGCAACGTCGCCGAAAACCTTGCCCGCCTCGGCGTCGACATAAGCTTCGTCTCGATCGTCGGCGACGATGAAACCGGCCGCTCGCTGGTGCGGCACCTGCGCGATCTTGGCGCCGATGTCAGCCAGGTCATCACCACCACGGAGCGGCCGACGGCGGAATACGCGGCCATCCTCGACCGCAACAACGACCTCGTGCTCGGCATTGCCGACATGGAGATCTTCGATCTGTTTTCGTCGTCCTATCTCGACCGCTTCTGGCCGCATCTGGCTTCGGCGACATGGGTGTTCATCGACTGCAATCTGCCGGCCGCGACTATCGCAGCACTGATGTCGCGCAAGCAGGGCGCGCGCTTCAAGCTCGCAGTCGACACGGTATCGGCGCCGAAATCAGCGCGCCTGCCGAAGGACCTGACCGGCATCGATCTTCTGTTCACCAATCATGACGAGGCCAATACGATGCTCGGCATGACGGATGCCGACAAGCGGCTGACGCCGGAGGAAGCAGCAGCAGCGCTGCGCGCGACCGGCGCTGCCGAAGCGATCGTGACCGTGGGCGCGCATGGATTTGCCGTTGCGACCGAGAGCGGTGTGACGACCATGCACTCCGTCCCGGCGCAGCCCGTCGATATCACCGGCGCCGGTGACGCGATGATCGCCGGCACTCTGTACAAGGTGCTTTCGGGTGAGCCGGTCGCTCATGCCGTGCGCACCGGCGCGCTGCTTGCCACACTGACCACCGAGAGCGAATCCAGCGTCCACCCCGATCTGTCGCCGCGGTTCCTTGCCGCCGGCATGTACCGCATTCCTGCCTGAAAGCGAGATGATATGAAACCTTCCCTTGTCCACTTGAACGACGAAGTCGCTACCGCGCTTGATGAAGGCCGCGCCGTGGTGGCATTGGAATCGACGATCATCACCCACGGCATGCCATATCCGGCCAATCTGGAAACGGCCCGTGGTGTCGAGACCGTGGTGCGTGAAAACGGCGCGGTGCCCGCCACGATCGCAGTGGTCGCCGGCAAGATCAAGGTTGGCCTCGACGACCGTGAACTGGAAGAGCTGGCAGTGGCAAAGGGCGTGGTCAAGGCTTCCGGGCGCGATCTCGCCGCCATCATGGTGCGCGGCGGCTCGGCCGGAACCACCGTCTCGGCGACGATGCGGATCGCCGCTTTGGCCGGGATCGGCATTTTTGCAACCGGCGGCGTCGGCGGCGTGCATCGCGGCGCCGAAGCCACTTTCGATATCTCCGCCGACCTAACCGAACTCGGCCAAACCGGCACCACCGTCGTCTGCGCCGGGGTTAAGTCGATCCTCGATATTGCGAAGACGCTGGAATGTCTGGAAACTCAGCGCGTGCCGGTGATCGCCTATGGGAGCGATGATTTTCCGGCTTTCTACACCCGCTCCAGCGGGCTCAGGGCCGATCATCGCCTCGACACGCCCGACGAGATCGCGCGAGCCATGCTGCTGCATGACGAGATGGAATCCGGCACCGGCATTCTCGTCGCCAACCCTATCCCCGAAGCGGACGCGCTCGATCCGGCGTTCATCGACGGCACGATCGCAGCGGCCGTGGCTGAGGCCGAGAAGCGCGGCATCGGGCGCAAGGAACTAACGCCGTTTCTGCTCGCACGCATCAACGAGCTTTCGCAAGGCCGCAGCCTGAAGGCCAACATCGCGCTGGTCCGCAACAACGCCGCGCTTGCTGCCCGCGTCGCGGTTGCGCATGCGGAATTGAAGGGCGCGACCAGATAGGGGCAGCACCCGGCCAGCGCTACCTGCCTTCGATTTCAGCCCGGTGCGAGGTCGAATATGCGCCCGGCATTGAGGATGGTGTTCGGGTCGAAGGCTGCTTTCAGGCCCCGCATGGCCGCGATCTCGGCGTCGCTGCGCACAAGGTGCAGCCATTCCTTCTTGTCGAGGCCGATGCCATGCTCGGCCGAGACGCCGCCGCCAGCCGCGGCAACACCGCCGTACACGATGCCGTATACGGCCGCCGGATCCGCGGTGCGGACCTGATAATGCAGATTGCCATCGCCGAGATGGCCGAAGACGTAGATGTCGGCGCCGCGGTCAATGGACTTGATTGCGGCTTCTGTTTCGCGCAGGAAAGTCGCCATTTTCGCCAGCGGGATGCTGATATCGACGCCAATCAGGCCTGCCATCGAAAACAGGAAACGGTTGGCCTCCTCGCGCACCGCCCAGAGCGCCCGGAATTCGCGCGGCGATTGCGAGACGACCACGTCGTCGATCACGCCATCTTCAACCGCCTGCATCAGCACCGCGGCAAAACGTTCGCCGTCGCGGTCGGGCTCGCTGCCCTGTATCTCGGCAAGCACATAGACGGGCGAGCCGGCGGGTAGCGGCGCCGGCGCCTCCATGCCGGCGATCATGGCGCCATAGAGCGGTGCGAAATTCACCTCATAGGCCGACAGCAAGGGCCCGAGCTTTCGCTTGAGCAGCGCAAGCAGCGTGATCGCTGCGTCCAGCGAAGCAAGCGCGCAGAAGGCGTTGATCTCGGTGGCCGGCTTCGGATGCAGCCGCAGGGATGCGCGCGTGACCACGCCGAGCGTGCCCTCGCTGCCGATGAACAATTGGCTGAGATCGTAGCCGGAGTTGTCCTTCGCCAAACCCTTGAGCGAGGTCAGGATACTGCCGTCGGCAAGCACTGCTTCCAGCCCAAGCACCTGCGCCCGGTACATGCCGTAGCGCAGCACGCGGATGCCGCCGGCATTGGTGGCGACATTGCCGCCGACGGTGGCCGATCCGCGCGCTCCGATGTCGACGCCGAACAGCAAGCCGGCCTCATCGGCGGCGTCCTGCACCGTTTGCAGCGGCGCGCCGGCCTCGGCGATGATGGTCGCCGCCTCGCGGTCGAGGGCTTCAACGGAAGTCATGCGCTCCAGCGACAGCACAGCTTCGCCGGGTTGGACGCGAGCGCCGCCGGCGAGCCCGGTCCGGCCACCTTGGATCACAAGCCTCTGCCCGATTTCATTGCACAGGCGCAGTATGTCCGACACCTCGCCGGCAGTGCGCGGTCGCAGCACGACCTCCGGCCGCGCACCGGTCTTGCCGTCGGGGTCTTCCCTGTAACGCGGCCCGGCCTCATCGGCCGAGACGATCGCCGACCGATCCAGCCGACCCTCAAGTCGCGACAGAAGCTCGGCGGTCAGCGGGGACAGAGCGCTCACGGATGCGATTGGCGCGCACACAGTGATGCGACGCGAGCAGTGATAGGTGAGGATTGTGAGCGCGTCCGGAGATGATTTTCGCTGCAAAGAACGCATGCGGAAAACCCGCCAAAACCGCAGCCGGTTGCTATTGTCATGCGCCGCTCCTGTAATACGCCGACGATAGGCACGGGCTGCTGTTTGTCAAACCTATATGGCAGTTGGTGACGGGCTCGACGCCTGCGTTTCGGCGCGGACCACCTTGATGTCGGCGCCTGCCGCCCATGCTCCGATATCGTCGCGGCGTAAGGCCGCAGCCATCATGTCCGGAAACAGATCCGGCGTGCAGGCGAAGACGGGAATACCAAGGGCTGCTACCGAGCCTGCCATTGTCGGATCGTAGCCGGGCCGGCCTTGATCGGTCAGCGCCAGAAGCACGACAACATTTACACCGGATCGAACCAACGCTGCCAGTCGCCGCAGCAGGTCCTGGCCATTACCCCCTTCATAGAGATCGGTGATCAGCACCAGATGCGACTTGGTTGGCCGTTCGATACGGTCGGCGCAATAGGCGACCGCCTGATTGATGTCCGTGCCGCCGCCAAGTTGCACGCCGAACAGCACCTCGACCGGATCGCTGAGCTCGTCGGTCAGGTCGATAACCGCCGTATCGAAGCAGACAAGCTTGGTGCGCACAACCGGCAGCGAGGCCATCACCGCCGCGAAAATCGAGGCATAGACAACCGAGCTTGCCATCGAGCCGGACTGGTCGACACAGAGAACGACTTCATCCAGATCGACAAGCCGGCGCTGCTTGCGCATGAAGCCGACCAGTTTCTCCGGCACGATGGTCTTATGCTCGGGTTGATAGTGGCGAAGGTTCGCCGAAATAGTGCGCTGCCAGTCGATATCGCGCGCACGCGGGCGGTTGGTTCGTCTCGATCGATCGAGCGCGCCGCGTATAGCCTCGGCGGTCTTCTGTTCCAGCTTCTGCATGAGCTTGCCGACGATATCGGCAATGATCGTACGGGCAATGTCCTTAGTCTTGGCCGGCATGACCGATCGCAGCGAAATCAGGTCGGCGACGAGATTGACGTCCGCCTCGATCGCCTTGAGGAATTCCGGTTCCATCAGCATCTGCTTCAGGTCCAGCCGTTCGAAGGCGTCCTTCTGGACGATCTGGACGACCTGCGCCGGAAAGAAGGAGCGAATGTCGCCCATCCATTGTGCAACGCGCGGCGCTGACCGGCCAAGGCCGCCACGCCGCTTGCGGGGGTCGCTGGCCCCGGAGTTGGTACCGTCGCCATAGAGCGCGTCGAGCGCCGCCGAAAGCCGTTTGTCGTCGCTGGAAAGTGCCGGCGACGCCTCGTCATCGGCGCCGATCGCCAGTCGCCAGCGGCGCTCCCTTCCGCCATCGGCAGTGAGCGGGCCCGGTTCGTTCATTTCGGCCTCGTCATCCATTGCCGGTTTCTCCGTTGAGCAATGGTCCAAGCAGCCCCAGGTGTCGACGCCATGCGTCGCCGCCATCCGGCGTCGGCGTCACGCCAGCCGGCAAGCGCGCCGCGCCGCCGAGGACCGCTTCGATCAGCCGCCGGCGTTCCATGCTGTCCAGATTGGAAAAGACACGGCGCAGCAGCGGTAGATGCGCGATGAAAGCATCTTCGTCCAGGGATCTGAGCCACCCATCGACCGCACCGCGCAGACCCTCGTCATAAATCAGCCGTTGACCGGCTGTGCTGAAGAAGCCTTCGAAGAACCCGGCCGCGTCAGTGACAGGCGTCCCCGGTGACAGGCGTCGCCCGAGCAGCCCGGCAGCGGCTTCGGCGGACAGGCGACCGGCTTCGTAGAGCAGGTGTGCGGCGCACCCGGCCAGCAGCGCCGTCGACCGTGACGCGTCCAGCACGGCAGCCAGCCCGTTGCGCCATCCGTCCAGCACGTCTTGGCCGGGTTCGACCAGCCTGATCGCCTCATCGGCCTTGCGCATCGCACCAACCAGTATCGCGGCGGCCTGCTCATCCAGATCGCGCGCAGCATAGGGAAGCGCGATCGCACCTTCGACGATCAGCCGCTCCATGAGGCCGGACAGCCGGTCCGTCTGCGTTTTGCGGGCCTCGCCATAGCGGACAATGTCGGCGAGCGGCGGCACCGACGCCAGGATATCCAGGCATTCACTGCTGCGCGCCGCGCGTACCTCCAACGCCGTGGGCCGGCAGTAGATGCTGCCGACAAGTTTGCCGTGATGGCGCTCTGGACCAGTGCCGCAAGCGTATCGAGCGTCGCCGCCGTTTCGATCATCTGGATCAGGCGGCCATTGGCAGCCTTTTCGATGGTCGGCCCGTAAATCAGGTTCTCGACCAGACGAACGGCATATTCTGGTTCCCAGACCAGCGTCCACCGCTCGCGGAAGGTGCCACGGCTGCGACCGGCATCGGTCAGTCTGCCCCAATGCACACCGAGCACGTTCAGTTGATGCAGCAATGTCGAGCGGAACAGCCCGCTTTCGCTTCGCAGGTCGACCGACAGTTCCCGTTCCAGCGCCTCAGGCTTCAGCCGCGCCGCCTTCTGGTTGCGCTGGAGATCTTCGATCAGCGGCGCCAGCGGTGTGTCGGGCGGAATTTCGCCGACGTCCGAACCAAGAAGCAGCTCGGCCTCGACCAGTCCCCACAGCAACGCTTCGCCGTTGAAGAGGGCGGCAATCGCGGCGTCGCGCAATTCCTCAAACCCGGGTTTCGGTCGTTCGCGAATTGCGGCGAGGGTCCGGGCGAGCCGCTCAGCTTCGATCAACGAAGCGGTCGAGATCAGGTGGCCCTTCGCCCGCAGCACGGCGGCGATCATTGCAAGCCACAGGGTTGCCGCATCGTGACGGCCGCGCGTGCGCCAAAGATGCTTGCACCAGCCGGGTGCGACGACGCCCGCGCCATAGCCGTATCCCAGCGCCAGACGCGGTCCCGTCCACGGCGCCCATGTCATTGTGCTCTTGCGCCGCACAATTCCCTTGATCAGCGCCTGATCGTTTTTCTGTGTGTGGGTGGCCTGTAAAGCTGGCACATGCCATGCCCCGCAGACGACGGCGATCGGCCCATCGAACGCCTTGCGCGCCGCGGCGATTTCGAGCCGCATATGCGCCTCGCGTTTGGCTTCGAACTCAGCGATCGGACCCTCGCCGTCCCGCAGTGTCGTCATCGCATCGGCGATGGCGGCAAATATGGGGCCGGGTTTCGGGTTCTGTTCAATGATGTCCGACCACCAGCTTTCGCCGTCCTCATAACCGGCGGCGTGCGCCAGCATGGCTATCGGATCACGCGGTAGCGGAGCCGCGTCACCATTCTCGGGGGCTTGGATAGCTTCGGTCGCATCGGCGTCCTCCGCGCCACCGATCGCAGCAGTGGTGAATCGTGCCGATGACGGCAGGTCGATAAACTGCAACGTCGCCTTGTTGCCCACAGCCCAAAGCGCCGCCTGGTATTCGGGCGAGAATTCGGCGAAAGGCCAGAAGCTTGTCGAAGCCGGATCCTCCTCCGGATAGCAAAGGAGCGCCACCGGCGGCTGCATTTCGGGGCGGGCCAGCATGGGCAGAAGCTCAGAGGCGTCGATCGGCCCCTCGATCAGCACGGCGACCGGGTTCAAATCCTGCAGTGCCTGCACCAGGCTGTCGGCGGAACCCGGCCCGTGATGGCGTATCCCGAAATAGGCAATGTCGCCGTGGCCCATGGCGTCAGATCGCTGCGTTCAGCGCCGCGTAATATCCGGCATAGTCGGGCCGCTTCTTGAGCACCGTTTCCAGATATTCCTCCAGTACCACCTTGTCCTGCACCGGATCCTTCACGATCGCGCCGACAAGGCTGGCGGCGAGGCCTTCGGCGCCGAGCTTGCCACTGTCGAACCACGCCGCCTGGCTGAGCCCGCCAACCATCGTGGCGATCGCTTCTGCGGTCGACAGCGAGCCAGAAGGCGTCTTCAGCGTCACCTTGCCGTCGGCAGTCGCGCCGGAGCGCAATTCGCGGAAGATGGTCAATACCCGGGCGATCTCCTCGCCGACGTTTTTCGGCACCGGCAGGTCGAGCCCGCCAGCCATCTCGTCGACCCGTTTGGAGACGATCGCCACCTCTTCGGCCATGTCCTCCGGCAATGGCAGCACCACGACATTGAAGCGACGCTTGAGCGCCGAGGAGAGCTCGTTGACACCTTTGTCGCGGTTGTTTGCCGTGGCGATAATGTTGAAGCCGCGCTGGGCGTAGATCGAGGTGTTCAATTCCGGGATCGGCATCATCTTTTCGGAAAGCACGGTGATTAGCGTGTCCTGCACGTCCGAGCCCATACAGGTCAGTTCCTCCAGCCGGCAGAGCTTGCCGTTCTGCATGGCTCGGTAGAGCGGCGTCGGCACCAACGCTTCCTGGCTCGGGCCCTTTGCCAGTAGCTGCGCATAGTTCCAGCCATAGCGGATCTGGTTCTCGTCGCTGCCGGCCGTGCACTGCACGATCAGCGTCGAGTCGCCCATGATGGCGGCGGCAAGATGTTCCGATACCCAGGACTTGGCGGTTCCGGGAACGCCGAGCAGCAACAGTGCGCGGTCGGTGGCGAGCGTCGCTACCGCGGTCTCCATCAACCGGCGGCGACCGACGTATTTTGGCGTTACCGGGGTGCCGTCACCGGCCTTCCCGCCCAGAAGATAGGTCAGCACAGCCTGTGGCGAGAGGCTCCAGCCGGCAGGCCTCTGCCGGTCGTCATCGCGCGCCAGCGCCTGCAATTCCGAAGCGTAGGCCTGCTCGACCGGGAGGCGGATGGCTGCGTTCATTTTGCTGTTCTCCGGATTGGTCATGTGTTGGTTCCAGGCCCCGCCAGTGATGCGTTGAGACGCAGAAGCCCGAGTGAAGGAGCCGCGGGCGGCACGCCCGCCGCGACCATGTCGTCGATCAATTTCGCTGCCGTGGTCGCGGTGGCAAGGAAGCCGATCGTCTCCAGTACATCGTCGAGACCCCGCCGCGCGGCGTCGTCTTTTCCGCCGGCGGCGGAACGCAGTGCGGCGAGCGCCTGTCCATTCGTCAGGTCGTCCCATTCCAGCCAGTCGGCATCGATGCCTTCCGCCAGGGTGATCATGCCAAGATAAGTCGTCTCCTTGAGGATCAGCCTGATGAGGACACGCTTTCTGCGGCTGTCCAGGCGTGGCATGAGGTGAAGCACGAACAGCGCCGGTTTGCCGCCTTCGGCGATAAGCGTATCCGCCATCTGCGTAAGGGCGGCTTCGCTCCCTGTGGTGGCGACCATTCGTGCGATCAGGATGTCGGCTTTATTGTCGGCGCCGAATTGCCAGCCTCCTATGAATTCGGCTTCCGTAGTGTTGAACCGTTCGGTAAGGTCGACGAGGTTGCATATCTCGAACAGTTCGGCGCGGCGTTGCTCCTGCGCTTGGGATTTTAGTTTTGCCGGAGTGTAGATGGTCCGGCGGCGGATTAAGCCCGATCTGCCTTCAGTGATAAAGGCGGCGAGCTCGGCTACGGGATCGTCCGGTCCACCGTCGCTCGGGCGAACGTGCTCTCCTAATCTTGCCAGCAGCCGGCCAGCCAGTTCACGCACCTTGCCGGACCTGTCGGCGGAAAGGCTTTTCAGGAAAGGCGCGTCCTCGGCACTCAGGACGAAGCGCATAAGCTCGATGAGCGCAAGCCTGACTTCCGCCGGTTCGCCAGACGCCTTGGCTTCGATCAACGTTCGAGCCGATGTCGGGTCGGTACGGCGCATATCGGCAAGGGCCAAGCGTCGCGCTGCGGGATAGAACTCATCCCAGTTTTCCGCAGTCAGTTTCTCTTGTGGGGCGAGCCTTTCCCCGTCCATGCTTGCTTGCCAGTCTACCCATGGCGCGTAGACGTCAGGACAGTTCTGATCCGAGGGCATCCAATCCATGGGATGGAGCACAAAGCCGCGGCTGGCGACGAGCGCCGCCACGCGTGTCTTTCGCCTCGCGTCGGCGGCGTGCTTCAGAGCGGCTCTCAACAACGGCCGAAATCGTGCCGGCAGAATGGGCAGGGCAAGTCTGGGCAGCGGCAGACGACGCTTGAGTGTCGTCGGCGCGGCCGGCCGCAGCGCGACGTCGAGCGCTTGTGCTGTGATTGCCAGGAGCCGGCGCTCCTGTTCGTCGGAACTTGCACCGCCGGCGATTGCCTTCCATTCTGCCGGAGCCAGATCGAACGTAGCACCGCCGGTGATCCAGCAATCGCGCATTGCCGCCAGGCCTGTTTGCTCGCGTTCGTTCACGCCAGATCAAGCCTCCCGAACTCGCTTTGCGCCGCCAGAAGCTCAAGCCGGGCGCCGTTCCAGAGCGCTGCCGTGGCCGCAAGGTCGAGGCCGAGCAAGGTTTGATCTACCGCGCCGGCGATCGGCAAGGCGATCCCCTGCGGTTCATCCTCCGCCTGCCACCATGCCGTACCCCGATCGTCGAGCAGGATAGCGCCGGGCGCCAACATGAGGGGCCAATCGGCGATCCAGGGCGCGGCGTCCTGATGGGAAGCATGCGTGGCGAGCGGATCCTTCGCGGTGCCAAAAGCAAAATCGGGCCAAGCGCCGGGCGCAACTTCCCCCATGCGCTCCGCCACCAGAGCGCGGAGCGGCATACGTGATGGATAAAACACCAGTCGAGCATTGAAACGGTCGCCTGGTGCGAAAGCGTTGGACCGGCGTCCGGCCGAAGCCGGGAAAAAGTCGAGCAGCACGGCAAATTGCGGGTTGGCGCTGTTCAAATCGAGCAGCCAGGTCGAATGGCTGACCAGACCATCGCGGCGGCTCTCGATCTTCTCGCCGAGAACTTCCCAGAGGCTTTCAACCTGTCTTGCATTCGGACTGCTGAGAACCTGTTCTCGGGGTTCAGACGTTGATACGAGGCGCTTCAGCTCGGGGTCGTCGGGCGCCGCCCGCCACGCCTTGGCCAGCAGCACGAGCTTGCCGAGTTCGCGGATTGCGGCATCAGACCGTTCCTCGCTGCGCAGCGCCATCAGCCGCGATGGAATCTCGTCGATACGGCCGGCGAGCGCGGCCGCCTTCATATCGACCAGCCGCGCAGCAATCCGCCGGCAACGGTCGCTGCTGGCGTCGACAAACCCGGATAGACCGAGCCGTAACTGGTCGGCAATCCACTGATCAAGCTCATCGAGCCCAGCCGACACTGCTTCTCGTGTGCTTTCCGCCCGCTTGCGCTGCGCCGCCTCGCGACGCTCCAGCGCCGCGATGTCTTCAACGGCGGTGCTCTCGTCGGCTTGTGCGGCTTCGCCAATGCGCTTGGCTTCCGCGCCGGGTACCGGTTGCGCCGGCTGTGGCGTTGTCTTCCTGCGTCGGCCAAGCCAGTCATTCACCCATTCCGGCGTGGTATTGGCAGCGGCAAAACTGGCTGGCGCGGTGGCGGCAATCCACATCAGGGCCAGCGTATGCTTGCATGGGAATTTGCGCGAGGGACAGGTGCATTTGTAGCCGTGATCACCCGTGTCGACCACCACGCGATAAGGATTGGAGCCGGAGCCCTGGCATTCGCCCCAGATGAGCGCCTGCTGCTCATGCTTTTCTAGCCGCGGCCAGTTCGTTCGTTTGGTGAGCTTGGAGGCGGCGCTCAGCGACGCCTGATCGGGAGCAAGCGCCTCAATGGTTTTCAGATCGAATTCCAAGCCGCGCTTCTCCCCGCCCCGACGCAGTATAGGTAGCGGTTTGTGAAGAATTATTATAGCTCTGGTGTGGTGAAGATCGGCACGCCTTGGCTCTGTTTTGATGGGCCAGGACATGCCTCGGACGCAAATAGTATCGACCGTTATTCGGCAGACAGAACGGGCTTTGATAGCCGGCGGCCTAGGTGGAAGCGTTCAGGCTCTGCCTTTCAGGAACTCGATCACCATCGCTGCGGTCCAGGTGAAGCGGCTGCCGCCGAGCGGCTCGCCGCTGAGGGGATCGTAATATTCGGCAAAACCGCTCTCGGCGATCAGGTCGAGACTGGACTGGGTGATCCGTTGTGCGATTTGGCTGTGGCCGGCGGCGGCAAGGCCGCCGGCGATCATGTAGTTGACCACCAGCCAGACCGGGCCGCGCCAGTAGCGCTTGGAGTCGAAGCGCGCATCGCCAGGATCGTGCGAGGGGACGATGTAACGCGCTTTGCCGGCGATGCGCTCGATCGTTGCAGCGATGGTCGCTGCCCGGCTTTCCGGGATGGCCGAAAACACCGACAGAATGCCGCCAACCGACGCGCTGTCAACGTGCTTTCCGGCCACTCGATCGAAACAAATGTACTGGCCATGCGTGTCGCTCCACAGCCGTTCCATTGCCGAAAGCCCCTTTTCGGTACGGGCGCGGTTGGCCTTGGCGATTTCGGTTTCGCCAAGTGTCTCGGCGAGATCGGCAAGGTCGGCGGCGGAACGGATCAGGATGGCGTTGAAGCCGGGATCGACGACCTGGAATGGCGAGGCATCGTGCAGCCGGGCGTTGTCCCAGCCAAGCCCGCGGAAATGCTGCAGCAGCCAGACATAGCGGTCATACTGTGCCTTGGTTGGACGATGCGCCGGGTCGGCGTGCAAGGTGTCGCGGCGCGTGTAGGCCTCGACGCCTTCGGTCGGCACGCGCTCGAAGGCGTCGTCCCAGTCGATGGAATTGTCGCGGCCGGACTCCCATGGATGGATAATGGCGACCAGCCCCTCGCCCCTTGGATCGCGGTTTTCGTAGAACCAGCGGTGCCAGGCGTCGATCTTCGGCAGCAGCGCGCGGGCGCGCCCGGCCGCCAGTTTCTTGTCCTTTGCCCGGTCGAACAGGCGGCGCACGGCAAAGCCGGCGACCGCCGGCTGGGTGATGCCCGAGGTGGCGGTCGGGCGGTCCGTTCGCCAGACCTCCGGCCCGGGGAAATAGCCGTCGCTCCAGACATGAAAGACGATGTGCGGCACCATGCCGTCTGGCCACTGGTGGGCGAACAGCGTGTCGATCTCGGTCCAGGCGCGCGCCTCGTCATAGTGGGCAAGGCCGAGCGCGGTCAGGCAGGAATCCCAGTTCCACTGAAACGGGTAGAGGCCCTTGGTCGGTATGGTATAGGTGCCTTGGTCGTTTTCCCTGAGCACCTCGACGGCGCGGGCGATGGTTTCGTCGACAGCAAGAGATATCATCGGGGCGTTCGTACTTTCAGAATCGAAGGGGGGATCAAAGGGCGTTGGTGGTTTCGGGATCGAACCAGCGGATGCGGTCGGGTTTGGGCAAGAGTCGCAGGTGATCGCCGACAGCGACCGTGACATTCGATTCGAGGATGGCGCGGAACAGGCCGCCCTCGACATCGCAGGTGACCAGCGTGTGCGGTCCGAGCGGCTCGACAACGCGCACGGTGGCGTGCAGTCCTTCGGTGCCGGCGTCGACATCCTCGGGGCGAATGGCGAATTCTATCGTCTGCTTGTCCGATTTCGGGCCAGGCAGCGTCAGCCCGGCGACGGTCCAGCTGCCGTCTGCCGCCTTCGTCGCCGGGATGAAATTCATCGGCGGGTTGCCAATGAAAGAGCCGACGAAGCGGGCCGCCGGATTGCGGTAGACCTCTACCGGCGAGGCGGCCTGGACGATACGGCCCTCGTGCATGACGGCGATGCGATCGGCGAGGCTCATCGCCTCGACCTGGTCATGGGTAACGTAGATGGTGGTGGTCTTGGACGCAGCGAGCACGCCCTTGAGCTCGGCGCGCATTTCGAGCCGCAGCAGCGCGTCGAGGTTCGACAGCGGCTCGTCCATCAGGATCACGTCAGGCTCCATCGCAAGTGCCCGAGCGACTGCCACGCGCTGGCGCTGACCGCCCGAAAGCTGGCCCGAATAGCGCTTCAAAAGCTGCTCGATATGCATGAGCTCCGCGGTGCGGTTGACGCGCCCCTCGACCTCCTGCTGCGGCAGCTTCTTCATGCGCAGGCCGAAGGCGATGTTCTCGAACACGGTCAGGTGCGGAAACACGGCGTAATTCTGAAACACCATGGCGATGCCGCGTTCGCGCGGCGGCAGATGGTCGACGCGACGGCCGCCGATCCAGACCTCGCCCTGGCTTGGCGTTTCCAGCCCGGCGACGATCCTCAGCAGCGTGGTCTTGCCGCAACCCGAGGCGCCAAGCAGCACCATGAATTCCTGGTCGGCGATGGTCAGGTCGATCGAATGCAGCGCGGTGAAGCCGCCGAAACGTTTTGCGACCTGCTTAATGGCGATCTCAGCCATCGGCGTTCTCTTTTGTGCGCGTCATCGGTTCGCGATCCCCCACATGGCGAACAGATATTTGCGAACGGCGAAGATGAAGATCAGCGCCGGGATGACCAGTGCCGCGCCACCGGCGAATTTGAGGTAGAGCGGCGATTCGCCGAGGCCCTGAAGCAGGAAGGCGGTCAGCGTCCGGTTCTCGATGGTGAGCACGGCGGCGGCAAACACCTCGTTCCAGGAGATAGTGAAGGCAAATACCGCCGATGCCGCGATACCCGGCAGCGCCAGCGGTAGAATGATTTTTCGGAATGCCTGCAATCTCGTGCAGCCGAGCGTCCAGGCCGCTTCCTCCAGCTCGACGGGAATGCCGGAGAACAGCGAGAAGGTGATCAGCACCGCAAACGGAAGCGCCAGCGTGGTGTGGACCAGCGCCAGCCCGATCGCGGTGTCGTCGAGGCCGGTGCGGATGAACATCACCGCCAGCGGCAGCGCCAGCAGCGGCAGCGGGAAGGCGCGGGTCATCAGCACAAGGAAACGGAACGTTTCCTTGCCCGGGAATTCGAAGCGCGACAGCGCGTAGCCCGCGGGTGCGCCGAAGCCGATCGAGAGGAGCATCGTCAGCGTGGCGACGAGAACGGAGTTCCACAGCGCCTTGGCGACGCCGGCGAAATTGATGAAGAAAGAAAGGCTGCCGAAATCGAATGACGGGAAGAAGCGCTTAGGAAAGGCGGTCACCTCTTCCGGCGACGACAGCGCGTTGACGATCAACAGATAGATCGGCAGCAGCACCCAGACGCAAAGCAGGATCACAGTGGCGACCAGCAACCAGTTGCCGGCTTTGCGGGCCTCAGGCGCGGCGATCGAAAGCTCCGCGACGGTGCTCATATCCGCGCCTCCTTCGGCACACGCAGCACCCGCAGGAAGAACAGCGTGAAACCGATCGAGATGGCGAGGATGAAAAGCGCCATGGCGGCGGCGACATTGTGGTCCTGCAGCGTGAACTGCCAATTGTAGGTCTCGCCCATCAGCACCGGCAGATTGGTGCCGCCGAGTGCTGCAACCACGGCAAAGACCTCAAAGGCAAGGATGACGCGCAGGATGATCGCCGTCTGCAGGCTTGGGCGCAGCAGAGGCAGCGTGATCTTGATGAAGCGCTTCCACGGGCTGGCGCCAAAAACCTCCGCCGCCTCGTAATATTCCCGGGGGATGAGCCCCATGCCGGCGACCAGAATGACCATCATGATGGCGGTCGCACGCCAGATCTCGGCCAGCGCCACGGCGATGAAGATCGTCAGCTTGCTCTGGTAGCCGAGGAACATGACCGGCCTGTCGATGACGCCGAGATTGGAGAGCAAGGTGTTGAGGAAGCCGGACTGGTCGAAGATGGCGAGCCATATCAGCCCGGCGGCGAGATCGGAAATGCCGAGCGGAATAGCGAAGATGTAGAGCGCGGTGCTGCGCCCGATTTCAAGCCGCGACACCACCGTTGCCATCAGCAGCGCCATGACCAGCTGGATGGGCACGACGACGGCGCTCAGCAGCAGCGTGTTGCGAACAGTGACCGGGAATTTCCAGCTGCCCGCCATGGTGCGGAAATTGTCGAGCGTAAAGCCGCCGTCGCGGGTGAACGCCTCGAAGGCGATCAACACGAACGGGTAGAGGAAAAAGACGCAGAGGAACAGCGTCGCCGGCATCAGCAGCAGATAGGGCAGGGCCTTGCCGTGCATGGAGCGCTCTCTATTCGAAGCTTCAAAAGGGGTGGGCGCCCGGCGCGCTGGAAATCCGGACGCCCGGGGAGGATTCTTAATCGACCGGGCAGGCGCCTTGCGAGGGCTTGTCGGGCGCCCAGCATGGCGCCTTCGCCTGGTCGATGATCGCCTTCAGCGCCGCTGCCTGTTCGTCGAGTACGCCGCGCACATCCTCGCCGCCGAGCACGATGCGCTCGAAGCTGTCGGTGTAGATCTGATTGAACTTGCCGCCGAGGCCGCCAAGTCCCATCGGCAGCAGCGCCGGCAGCGCATCCGGGGCACCGGTCATGGTGGCGATGACCGGGCTGAAGGCCTTTACCGAGGCCGGCATGTCGTCGGGCAGCTTGACGTCGACGATGGGGAAGAAGTTTGTCGCCTTCAGCGTCGCGATCTGGGTTTCCGGTTTCAGCATATAGGCGACCAGCGCCTTGGCCTTGTCCATGTCAGGCGAGGTCTTCGGGATAGCGACGCCGGCCACCACTGGCATGTAGCCGCGGCCTGCCGGGCCAGCCGGCGCCGGGAAGGCGACGAAGTCATCCGGTTTCTGGTTGAAGGCGTCGGCGAGGCGCGCCACGTGGTCGAATGCCACCCAGACTTCGCCGGTCAGCAGCGGCTCCTGCATGAAGGCATAGTTGGTCGAGTTCGGGTTGGTGTATTGCCATAGTTCCTTGAACTTGTTCCACGCCGTCTCGGCCTCCGCCGAGCGGAACTTGGTCACCATCGAGCCGGTATACGATGGAAGGAGAAAACCCTCGAAGAAACGGTGCTTCAGCCCTTTCGGGCCGGCCGGAAAACCGAATTTGGGCGAACCGGTCTTTTCAGCGATGTTTTTCGCCCACTCGATCAGTTGGTCATAAGTGATGGTGTTGAGATCGGTGCCGGCCGGCAGATATTGCAGCGCCTGCTTGTTGGCCGCCATCAGAAAGGTGGCCTGCATCCATGGCAGGTACTTCTGCTCTCCGGTGCCGAGCATGCCGAGTTTCTTGTAGGTCTCGTTGACCTTGACGCCACCGAGATCGATGCCAGAGAGATCGACAAGGTTCGCGCCGACGGTGGAGAAGTCTCCGTGCAGGCCGCCGAGCACGCCTATGGTGCCGGAGCCGGCTTGCAGTTCGGCCTGAAGGCGGGTGAGCCAGGGCCCGTCCTCGGCGACCTGATAGTCGACCTGGCCGTCAAACCCTTTCAGCACCTCACCGCGCATTTTTTGCGTCTCTTCCACAGGTCGCGCCTGTGTCGACCAGAACAACACCTGCTGGGCTTGCGCTGCACCGGCAGCGAGTGACAGCGCCAGCACGGCGCCTGCCAATCTCCGCAACGTATTCATCGTCGTGTTCCTCCCTGGTTGTGCGCCGCTGAGGCGTCAGTTCCGTCCTATGGGTGCCGGGCCATGGCTTGCCCGCGAGACAAGTGTCGGCCGGACCAGCCGCGTCAGTGGCGCGTCCGGCCTGTTGCCGATGACGGTCAGCAGCATCTCGCCGATCTCGCGCGCGCACTGGCGGATCGAGGCGTCGAAAGTGGTTAGCCCAGGCGGCGCATAGGCTGAGGCGGCTATGTTGTCGAAGCCGATCACCGAAAGGTCGCGAGGAACGGCAAGGCCGGCGCGGGCAGCCTCTTCCATCACCGTCAGCGCCAGCTCGTCGAACAGCGCGACAATGGCCGTCGGCCGGTCGGTGGCGTGCAGCAGCCGATTGATTGCCTGGATGCGGGCACCGCGATCGAACCGCGGCGCCGTCGCCACATCGAGCCTGACCGACGGATCGCCTCGGCGGGCGATCGCGGCAGCGAGCCCATCCTGCCTGAGATGGCGAAACGTCATCGGCTCGGAAATCGTCACCAGGCCGAAATGGCGGTGTCCGAGATCGTAGAGCATGTCGAAGGCCTCGCCGAATGCGTGCGCGCCATCGGTATCGAGCCAATGATAGGCAAAGTCACCGTCGAGCAGCCGGCCATGCGCGACGAACGGAAAATTGCGTTGACGCAGATAGGCAAGCCGCTCGTCGACCTCGGCGATGCGGGTGACGACGACCCCATCGGCGCGTCCGGATTCGACGACATGGCGAAGCACTGAAAGTTCCGACTGGCCCTGCGCCGCTGCGGCCAGGATCAGGTCGGAGCCGTGCGAAACCAGCCCTTCGCCGAGCCCTGTGACGAATTCGCCGAGGAAGGAATCGACCAGATTGGGGCCGCGGATCGGCAGCACCATGCCGACAAAACCGCTGCGGCCGGAGACCAGCGTGCGGGCTGCCGTGTTCGGCACATAGCCAGCCTGGCGCGCGGCCTCGGTGACACGTTGGCGCGTTTTCAAGGCGATCTGCTCGTGGCCGGCAAGGGCGCGCGAAACGGTGGTAATCGACAGGCCGAGCTGCGCGGCAAGTTCCTTGAGGGTGGTAACGCGGGCCGGCATCGTTCCTCCCGAACGAAGTTTGAAACGTTTGTAATACGTCCAAGCGAAATTGCAAACGTTTTAAATGCGCATGGTCAGTGTTATTTCTTGCCGGTTGGTTCGCGTGGCTCCTGTTCGGCCCCGACCGGCTGGCTCCCGGATAGCGATTTAAACGCAACGGTTGCTTGACTCGGGCGATGCCTTGTGAAAAATTTTGCAGCAACTGATAAAAATATCAAAGGGCGGAAATGGTTGGTTTTGGCAACGGCCTGCTGCCCGACGATGAGACCGGCATGGCAGCCCGCGCCGCCTGGCTTCACTATGCCGGCGGCCTGACCCAGTCGGAGGTCGCCAAACGGCTCGGCCTGACCAGCCTCAAAGCGCATCGCCTGATTACCAAGGCCAATCAGGAAGGCCTGGTCAAAGTCTATATCGACGGCGAAGTCTCAGAATGCGTGGAACTCGAGGACGAGTTGTCCGGCCGTTACGGTCTCGACTATTGCGAGGTAGTTCCGGACTTCGATGCCGAAGACCTGCCGCTCAAGGCGCTCGGCATCGCGGGCGCGCAGTTTCTCAAGCGCGAGATCGAACGCGGCGAGGAGGCGCTGATCGGCGTCGGCCACGGCCGCACACTTGCCGCCTGCGTGGAATATCTGCCGCGTATATCGGCAGGCAGGATCCGTTTCGTCTCGCTACTTGGCGGCCTGACGCGCAAGTTCTCGGCCAATCCGCATGACGTCATCCACCGCGTCGCCGAACGGACCGGTGCGGAAGCCTATGTGATGCCCGTACCGATGTTCGCCAACACGGTCGAGGATCGAACCGTGTTGCTCGGGCAGAAGGGCGTCAGCGATGTCTTCGACCTCGCCAAGTCCGCCGACTTGCTCATCGCCGGCATCGGCACCGCCGAGCGTGAGGCCTCGCTTGTCGCCACCGGCATGATCGAGAAGGGCGAGATGGAGGAGATCCGCCGCAACGGCGGTGTCGGCGAACTGCTAGGGCATTTCTTTGACGACGCCGGAAAGGCCGTTGCGACGACGCTTTCCGACCGGGCGCTGGCGCTGGCGCGCGAAGACATCAGCAACCGCAGAATTGTCGCCGTCGCCGGCGGCAAGGTGAAGGTTCGCGCCATCAAGTCAGTGCTGGAGGGCCGCTATCTCAAAGGCTTGATAACCGACGAGCGGACGGCGCGATCGCTCGTGGAACAGACGCCGGTCGGGTAGCCGGCAACCATTTCGTTGAAACTACCCTGTGGAGGAGAAGAGAAATGCATGAGAAAGAGAAAGACCTCATCGACGCATTCCTGCGTGGACAAGTCGACCGCCGTGGGCTGATCAAGGGCCTCGGTGCAATGGGCCTTGCCGCCAGCACCGCCGGTACACTGCTCAATTTCGGGCAGACCCGCGCCCTGGCGGCTGATTTCGACTGGCAGGCGCACAAGGGCAAGACCATCAAGCTGTTGCTCAACAAGCATCCTTACGCCGATGCGATGATTGCCAACCTCGACAATTTCAAGAAGTTGACCGGCATGGAAGTCGTCTATGACGTGTTCCCCGAAGACGTTTATTTCGACAAGGTTACCGCCGCGCTGTCGGCCAGCTCGCCCGAATACGATGCCTTCATGACCGGCGCCTACATGACCTGGACCTACGGCCCGGCCGGCTGGATCACCGACCTCAACGAATGGATCAAGGATCCGGCCAAGACCAACCCGAAATATGCCTGGGACGACTTCCTGCCAGGCGTCAAGAATTCCTGCGCCTGGAACGGCCAGCCGGGCGGCGCGCTCGGTTCGGAAGACGCCAAGCAATGGTGCATTCCGTGGGGCTTCGAGCAGAACAACATCACTTACAACAAGGGCATGTTCGACAAGGTCGGCGTCAGCGTTCCCGGCAATATGGATGAGATGGTCGCTACGGCGGCGAAACTTACCAAGGATGTCGGCGGTGGCGTCTACGGCATCGGCGTGCGCGGCTCGCGCTCCTGGGCAACGATCCACCCAGGCTTCCTGTCGGCCTACGCCAATTTCGACCAGAAGGACCTGAACGTCTCGGCTGACGGCAAGCTGTCGGCCGCGATGAGCACCGCCGAATCCAAGGCTTTCCACAAGCAGTGGGTCCAGATGATCCAGGAGAGCGGCCCGAAGGACTGGTCGACCTACACCTGGTACCAGGTCGGCACCGATCTCGGTGCAGGTGCCTCGGCGATGATCTACGACGCCGACATCCTTGGTTACTTCATGAATGGCGGCGACAACAAGATGGCCGGCAAGCTCGCCTTTTCGGCATTCAAGGCCAATCCTGCCGCCAAGGCGCCGACGCCTAACATCTGGATCTGGTCGCTGTCGATGTCCAACTTCTCGAAGGACAAGGACGCCACCTGGTACTTCATGCAATGGGCATCCGGACCCGAGCACGCGTTGTTCGGTGCGACCAAGATGGACTTCGTCAATCCGGTCCGTCAGTCGGTCTGGAACGACCAGATGTTCCGCGACAAGCTGAACAAGAGCTATCCGGGTTATGTCGAGATGTTCGACGTCTCGGCGCCGGGCGCCAGCATCAAGTTCACTCCGCAGCCGCTGTTCTTTGATCTCACCACCGAATGGGCGGCGACGCTGCAGAAGATGGTGGCCAAGGAAGTGCCGGTCGACGAGGGCCTCGACAAGCTGGCCGAGAGCATCAACAGCCAGCTCAAGGAAGCCGGGCTCGGCTAGGCCGCGGCCAAGGCTGGCCCGTCCGCGGGCCAGCCTTTGAGATGTGATACGTTTGCGACGCGGTCCCGAAAGGTGCCGCCTGCTCGCCCGACCGGCCGCCTTGCTCCCTTGGGCGGCCGGGACGGCGAAGCAACAGGATGACGGAGCAGCCGATGACTGCGGCAACAATACAAAGAAACAGGCCATCGGGCTTCAGGATCAGCAAGCGGGTGCTGCCCTATCTCCTCAGCCTGCCGGCCCTGCTGGTCTGCATCGGCATCCTGATCCCGTTCTTCACATCGGTGGTCTATTCGTTCCAGCGCTACCGGTTAAGTCAGCCCTGGGCGCGGCAGTTCAACTGGGGCGACAACTATATCTCCTTCTTCACGGACCCGAAGTTCTGGAACACGCTGGAGATATCGCTGCTCTACGCCGGCATCACCGTTGTGCTCGAACTGCTTCTCGGTCTCGGCATCGCCATGCTGCTGCAGAAGCGCTCGACGCTGAACAACTTCATCTCGATCATGCTGCTGATGCCGCTGATGACGGCACCGGCGCTCGCCGCGCTGATGTGGAAGCTGATGACCAACCCCGGTTTCGGCGTGCTCAGCTATCTTGCCAGCCTGATCGGCCTGCAGGATTTCCGCTGGGCCTCATCGCCGTCGACGGCGCTGCTCACCGTCGTGCTCGTCGACATCTGGGTCTACACGCCTTTCATCATGATCCTGCTGCTTGCAGGCCTGCGCAGTCTGCCGACGCAGCCATTCGAGGCGGCAGCACTCGATGGCGTGCCACGCAGCTTCGTCTTCTTCCGCATCACACTGCCGATGCTGACGCCCTACATCCTGACGGCGACTTTGTTCCGCCTGCTCGATTCCATCCAGCAGTTCGACATCATCTACGCCATGACGCAGGGCGGCCCAGGCGATACGCTGACCGTGTTCCAGGTCGAGGCCTATCTCAACTTCTTCCAGTCGACCAATGTCGGCCGCTCGGCGGCGCTGATGATCATCCTGTGGGCGATCACCTATTTCCTCTCGAACATTTTCATCAAGAACTGGCTGCGGCTGCGCGAACGCGCCCGCGGCCAGGCATAGGAGGCTGGCGTGGAACACACCTCGCTTCTCGAACGCATCCTGCGCGGCATTGCCCTGGCGCTGGTCGTGATCTTCTTCATGTTCCCGATCGTCTGGATCCTGATGATGTCGTTCCAGACCAACGAGACAATCCTGCGGATTCCGCCGCAGCTTGTCTTCGAGCCGACGTTCGCCAACTACACGGCCTTGATCACCGGCAAGCTGATGACGGCGGCCGGCACGCTCGACATCGCCTTCATGCGCAACCTGTGGAATTCCGTCTTCCTGTCGGTCACCTCGGTTGCCGTCGCGTTGCTGCTCGGCGTTCCGGCGGCCTACGCCTTTGCGCGGCACAAATTCCGCGGCTCGGAGGACATTGCCTTTACGCTGCTGTCGTTCCGGTTTGCGCCGGCGCTGCTGGTGCTCCTGCCGCTCACCCTCTATTTCCAGAAGCTCGGGCTGGCCAACACCTATATCGGGCTGATCTGGGTCTATCAGCTGATCTGCCTGCCGTTGATCCTGTGGATCGTGCGCGGTTATTTCGAGGACATTCCCGCCGACATCGAATACGCCTACCGCATCGCCGGCCATTCCTGGTTTGCCACCTTCCGCAAGATTGCGCTGCCGCTCGCCGGCCCAGGTATTGCCGCTGCCGGTCTGCTCGCCTTCATCTTTGCCTGGAACAATTTCGTTTTTGCATTGGTGCTCGCCTCGGCCGACAAGCAGCCGGTGACGGTCGGCGCGCTCGCCTTCATCACCTCCTCGGGGATCCAGTATGGCCAGATCTCGGCGGCGATCGTGCTGTCGATCACGCCGACGCTGGCGCTCGCGCTCTATGCGCAACGCTATCTCGTCGAAGGCCTGTCGCTTGGCGCGGTGAAAGGATAGTCCGATGGCAAGCCTCGAACTGCGAAACATCGTCAAGCGCTATAAAAGCCAGACCGTTCTCGACAATCTGTCGCTGACCGTCGCCGACGGCGAAACGCTGGTCCTGTTCGGGCCGTCCGGCGCCGGCAAGACGGTGCTATTGCGGCTGGTGGCCGGCGTCATCGACCCCGACGAGGGAAAGATCCTCATCGGCGGCGAGGACATGACCGATCTCGACGCCGAGTTCCGCGGCGTCGGCATGGCCTTCCAGAACTTCGCGCTGTTCCCGCATATGACGGCGTTCGATAACATTGCGACGCCGCTGCAGGCGAAGCACTCGTCGCAAGGAACGATAAAGACCGGCGTCGAGAGCGTCGCCAAGCTGTTGAAAATCGGCCATGTGCTCAGCCACAAGCCGCGGGCGCTGTCCAACGGCCAGAAGCAACGCACCGCGCTTGCCCGCGCGCTGGTCGGCTCGCCGCCGCTTCTGCTGCTCGATGACCCCTTGCGCAACGTCGATGCCAAATTGCGCTTTGAAATGCGGCTGGAATTGCCAAGACTGCTGGCGGATCGTGGCGCGACCGTCATCTACGTCACCCAGGACTATAAGGAGGCAATGGCGCTCGGTGACCGCATCGCGGTGATGTCGCAGGGCGTCGTCAAACAGCTCGGCACGCCCGAACAGATCTATCGCGAGCCGGCCAATGTCGAGATTGCCCGGCTGTTCGGCGACCCGACCATCAACCTTCTGGACGTCAAGCCGTCGCGGGACGCCAAAGGCATCTATGTCGGCCTGTCCAACGTCCAGGTCCATCTTGCCGGCGCTCACGAGGCGGCGGTCGGCCGCGACTGCGTGATCGGTTTGCGGCCGGAGGCGCTGGCGTTTGTCGATGAAGGCACGCCCGGCGCCATCCCGGTGACGGTTGAGGCCGAGACGCCACTCAACGAGAAGATCGTCACGCTGGTGCGAACCGTGCGCGGCCGTGAAATCCTGGTCTCGCGTCCTTCCGGGACGCCGGGCCGATCCGAGGGCAAGGTCCACATTGCCGTCGACAGCAAAAGCGCCCTTTTGTTCGATCGCACAAGCGGCGAGCGCATCGGCTCGAAAAACGTCGTCAATTTGCGCAGTGGAGAAGCGGCATGAGCCCGACCGCAATCACCATTTCGGGCGTCGACAAGTTCTATGGCCCGATCGACCGCGGCGTGCATGCGGTCAAGAACCTGACGATGGAAATCGCCAAGGGTGAGATCGTGGCGCTGCTCGGCTCGTCCGGCTGCGGCAAGACCTCGACATTGCGCATGATCGCAGGCTTCGAAGAGGTCTCGCGCGGAACCATCGCGGTTGCGGGCCGCAAGGTGCACACGTTGCCGCCGGTCAGGCGCAACGTCGCAATGGCCTTCGAGGGCTATTCGCTCTACCCGCCTCTGACCGTGCGTGAGAACATGGCATTCGCCCTCAAGGCCGCCAGGCTGGCGAAGAGTGCGGTCGATACAAAGGTTGCCAACATCGCCAAGCTGCTCGAGATCGAGGACATTCTCGAGCGCTATCCGAGCTCGATCTCCGGCGGCCAGCAGCAGCGCGCCAGCCTCGGCCGGGCGCTGATCCGCGAGGCCGACCTGCATCTGCTGGACGAGCCGATGGGCCAACTCGAGCCGCAGCTTCGCGCCGTGCTGCGCGGCCGCATCAAGCATTTCATCAAGGAGCGTGGCCTGACCGCGATCCTGGTCACCCACGACCAGACCGAGGCCAATGCGCTGGCCGATCGCATCGCTGTCATGGAGGGCGGCGTGCTGCAGCAGTTCGACACGCCTGACAGGCTCAAGGAGCGGCCGGCAAACCTGTTCACCGGCACCTTCGTCGGCGAGCCGCCGATGAATGTCTTCGAGGCCTATGTCGGCACGGCTGCCGGCAAGATCAGTCTCAAGCTGCCCGACGGGCTTTCGCTCGACTACGACAAGGATGCGTTCAGCGGCCCGGTTCGCGACGAATTGCTCAACCGGCAGCGCGTCGTCATCGGCGTCAGGCCCTATGCGGTCCGCCGCTCGAAGGATGGTGTGCCGGCGACGGTTTCGGCCAATCAATGGCTCGGCGACCAGACCCATATCGCCGCCGATTTCGCCGGCGGTTCGCTGGTCCTGGTCGAACATGACCGGACGCGCCTGGAGCTCGGTGCACCGATCAAGATCAGCATCGATCCGAAAAACCTCCACGTCTTCGATCAGGCGAGTGGTGACGCCATTTCGCACGGCACGGAGCTTGCCTGATGCGGGATGTGCTGATCGGCATCGATGCCGGCACGTCTGTCATAAAATCCGTCGCCTTCGACACGGCGGGCGGACAGATCGCGGTCGCCGCGCTGCCCAATAAATACGAGACACTGCCGGGCGGCGGCGCCGAGCAGGACCTGGCCCGCACCTGGGCCGATACCGCGACGACCTTGCGCGAGCTTGCCGACAAGGTGCCGGATCTCGCCAGCCGGACCATTGCCATCGCCGTGACCGGGCAGGGCGACGGTACCTGGCTGATCGACAAGGATGGCGAGCCGGTGGCCAAGGGCTGGCTGTGGCTCGACGCGCGCGCTGCCGCGGTCGTCGAGGAGATCCGCGCGCGGCCAGAGGACCGGGTGCGCTTCGAAAAGACCGGCAGCGGGCTCGCTGCCTGCCAGCAGGGATCGCAGTTCGTGTTCATGAAGCGCCACATGCCCGCGATGCTTGCCAATGCAGCGACGGCGTTCCACTGCAAGGACTGGCTCTATTTCAAGTTGACCGGCCACCGCGCCACCGACCCGTCCGAGGGAACTTTCACCTTCGGTGACTTCCGCACGCGCGGCTATTCAGATGATGTGCTCGAGGTACTCGGCGTCACCGATCTCCGGCATCTATTGCCGCCCATCGTCGATGGCACCAGGCAAAGCACCTCGCTGTCGGCGGCAGCAGCCGATGCGACCGGCCTGCTCGCCGGCACACCGGTCGTTCTAGCCTATGTCGATGTCGCCTGCACGGCGCTTGGGGCCGGCCTGTTCGATCGCGAGCGCAAGCCGGGATGCTCGATCATCGGCTCCACCGGAATGCATATGCGGCTCGCCGAAACGCCGGACGAGGTGCTGCTCAACGAGGCTGCAACCGGCTACACGATGACGATGCCGGCACCAGGCGTCTTTGCGCAGATGCAGTCGAACATGGCGGCAACGCTCAATATCGACTGGGTCCTTGGCCTCGCCTCCGGCATTCTCGCCTCGCAAGGCATCACGCGGACCAATGGCGAGATGATCGCGCTGGTCGACCAGTGGATATCGTCGTCCGAGCCAGGCTCTCTGCTCTACCAGCCCTATGTCTCGGAGGCAGGCGAGCGCGGGCCATTCGTCGATGCCAATGCCAGGGCAGGCTTCGTCGGCATTTCGTCCAGGCACGGCTATGCCGACATGGTCCGCGCGGTGTTCGAGGGGCTGGCTTTCGCGGCACGCGATTGCTACGCCGCCATGGGGCCGCTGCCCAAGGAAATCCGCCTGACCGGCGGAGCGGCCAGGAGCCCGGCGCTGCGCAAGATCCTGGGTGCTGCGGTCGGCGCCGACATTCGCACCAGCGAGCGCGAGGAGGCTGGTGCTGCGGGCGCTGCAATGATTGCTGCGGTCTGCGTCGGCCAGTACGCATCGATGGACGATTGCGTCAGTGAATGGGTCACACCTTTGCTCCGTGCGGCCGAACCCAGCGACCGGAAACTTGCCGCTGCCTATGAGGCGATGGCTCCGTCCTACGCATTGGCGCATGAGGCGCTGCGGCCGGTCTGGCGTTCGATGGCCGCGTCCAGGCAAACCGACGTGAATTGAGAAGAGCATGCCCAAGAAAATTGCGATCATCGGCGACCGCTTCATGCTTCCGGAAGTGTTTCGCGAGAAAATCGAAGCGGCCTGCGGCGACAATATCGACATCCGCACCGTTGAGACCGCTTGGCCCGACGAGCCAATGCAATTCGGCAATGCCGCGCTTAGTCTGGATAAGGTCAAGGAATATTTCGGCGATCCCGACGAGGTGGTGGATTTCATCGGCGACGCCGAAATCTTCGTCACCCAGCTTGCGCCGCTCTCCGAAGCCATGATGCAGCGCCTGCCCACGCTCAAGCTGGTTGTGGTGTCGCGCGGCGGGCCGATCAACATCGACATGGCGGCCGCCAAGGCCCATGGCATTACCGTTGTCAACGTGCCCGGCCGCAATGCCAGCGCCGTAGCCGAGTTCACCATCGGCGCCATTCTCGCCGAGACGCGGCTGATCCGCGTCGGCCACGAAGCCTTGCGCAAGGGCGAGTGGCGCGGCGATCTCTACCGCGCCGACCGCACCGGCCGCGAGCTCAACGAAATGACCGTCGGCGTCATCGGTTACGGCAATATCGGCACCAGGCTGGTTCGCCTGCTGCGCGCCTTCGGCTGCCGCATCCTGGTCTGCGATCCCTATGTGCAATTGAGCGCCGAGGACCGCAATGCCGGCGTCGAACTGGTTGCGCTGGACGATCTCCTGTCGCGCTCCGACGTGGTCACGCTGCATTCCCGGGTCACCGAAGAGACGCGGGGTCTGATCGGCAAGGACGCCATCGCCCGGATGAAACCCGGCGTGATCTTCGTCAATACCGCGCGCGGACCGCTGGTCGACTACGATGCGCTCTACGAGGCGCTCGTCTCGGGACACATCGGCAGTGCTATGCTGGAGACGTTCGCCGTCGAGCCAGTGCCTGCCGACTGGCCGCTGTTGCAGCTGCCGAACGTGACGCTGACGCCGCATATCGCCGGCGCGTCGGTACGCACCGTGACCTACGCGGCCGAGCAGGCGGCGGAGGAAGTGCGCCGCTTCATCGCCGGCCTGCCTCCGGTCAATCCATGCTGACGACAGGGCATAGAGCGAGATGAGCGGTGAAACCGAAATCGTCGACCTCTTCGTCATCGGCGGCGGCGTCAATGGCGCCGGCATCGCGCGCGATGCGGCAGGCCGGGGCCTGTCGGTCATTCTTTGCGAAAAAGACGATCTCGCCGAGGGCACCAGTTCGCGATCGGGAAAGCTCGTTCATGGCGGTTTGCGCTATCTCGAATATTACGAGTTCCGCTTGGTGCGGGAGGCGCTGATCGAACGCGAGGTGCTGCTCGAATCCGCGCCGCACATAATCTGGCCGATGCGCTTCGTGCTGCCGCACAGCCCCGATGACCGGCCGGCCTGGCTGGTCCGGCTCGGCCTGTTCCTCTACGACCATCTTGGCGGCCGCAAGCGGCTGCCGGCCACGCGCACGCTCGACCTGCGAACCGCGCCAGAAGGCGCGCCGATCAAGGACGCCTTCAAGCGCGGCTTCGAATATTCCGACTGCTGGGTCGATGACGCTCGCCTGGTCGTCATCAACGCGCTCGACGCCGCTGAGCGCGGAGCCAGGATATTCACCCGCACCGCCTGCATCGCCGCCCGTCGCGAAAACGGCCTGTGGTCGGTGGAGATGCGCGACGGTCGAACCGGCGTCAGGACCACAGTTCGGGCACGGGCGCTGATCAACGCCGCCGGACCCTGGGTCAACGACGTCATCAACCGCGTCGCCGGCCAGAATTCCAGGCGCAACGTGCGCCTGGTCAAGGGCAGCCACATCGTCGTGCCGAAATTCTGGGAAGGGCGGCAGGCCTATCTCGTCCAAAACAGCGACAAGCGGGTGATCTTCATCAATCCCTATCAGAACGACCTCGCGCTGATCGGCACCACCGACATTCCCTATGAAGGGCGGCCGGAGGACGTGACCGCCGATGCGAGCGAGATCGATTACCTGATCAAGGCAGTCAATCGCTACTTCAAGCGCCAGCTCGCACGAAGCGACGTCGTCTACTCGTTTTCCGGCGTCAGGCCGCTTTATGACGACAATGCCGACAATCCGAGCGCGGTCACCCGCGACTACATATTCGAACTCGACGCACCGGCTGGGCAGGCGCCGCTGCTTTCGGTCTTCGGCGGCAAGATCACCACCTTCCGCAAATTGGCCGAGCACGCGCTCGACCGTATCGCCCCGTTCTTTTCGAAAATGGGCAAGCCGTGGACCTCGAAAGGGCACCTGCCGGGCGGCGATATCGCCAATGCCGATTTGGAGCAGTTTCTGGGCGACCTCGGCCATGAATTCCTCTGGATGCCGGCATCGCTGGTCAAGCATTATGGCAGGCTCTACGGCACAAGGACGCGCGATCTGGTCGGCGCGGCCACCTCGCTCGCCGAACTGGGCCGGCGCTTCGGCAAGGATTTTTTCGAGCGCGAAGCCAATTACCTGTTCGAGCATGAATGGGCCGAGACCGCCGCCGATATTCTCGACAGGCGCACCAAGCACGGCCTGCATCTGTCCGCCGCGGAAAGAACCGCCTTCGAGGACTGGTGCTCGAGCCGGCTGGCAAAGGCCGGCTGATGGCCTTCACGCTTTCGCTCAATACCAATCCGCTGGTCAACCGCTTTGCGGAGCCGGACGACCTGATCGACGCGATCGCCTATCAGATCGGTATCAGGGACGTGCAGCTCACGCATGAATTCGTCAATCCCGGCTGGCCGGCGGCGACGATCGCCAAATTCGTCCGCCTGTTCCGTACCGCGCTTAACCGCACCGGCGTGCGCGTGACCTCCGCGATGACCGGCCCTTACGGCCGGCTCAATCATTTCGGCCATCCCGATGCCGACGTGCGGGGTTACTACGTCGACTGGTTCAAGACCTTTGCCGAAATTTCGGTCGAGCTCGGCGCCGCGGGCATGGGCACGCAATTCGCGATCTTCACCCATCGTGACTACGACGATCCTGAGCGTCGCGCGCGGCTTTTCGACATCGCGCTGGGATGCTGGCGCGAGGTCGCCGAGCATGCCAAAGCAGCCGGCTTGACCTACCTGTTCTGGGAGCCGATGTCGGTCGGCCGCGAGTTCGGCCATACGATCGAGAGCTGCCGGATGCTGCAAAGCGAAATCGATGCGGCAGGGATAGCGATCCCGCTCAAGATGATGGTCGACATCGACCATGGCGACGTGACGTCGAGCAATCCGGACGACATCGACCCCTATGCCTGGGCCGAAGCCTTTCCCCGGCAGTCGCCGATCATCCACGTCAAGCAATCGTCGATGAACAAGGGCGGCCATTGGCCGTTCACTGCGACCTACAACATCGACGGCCGCATCACGCCGGAAAAGCTCCTTCAGACGGTTCGCCGTGGCGGCGGCGTCGACAACGAGATCTGCCTCGAACTGTCATTCCGCGAGCGCGAGCCGGTCGACCATCAGGTCGTCGCCATGATCCGCGAGTCGGTCGACTACTGGGCACCATTTATCGAGACCGGCCGGGCCGATCTCTTGCCGCGAGTATGATCGGATGAGCAGGAGCCGAAGCGGCTCCTGCTCAGAACCGGAATATGTCAGCCAAATTTCGGATCGAGGCTTCCGGACTTGTAACGTTTGGCCATTTCCGACAGCGGCAGCGGCTTGATCTTGGGAGCGTTGCCGGCGGTGCCGAACTGCTCGAAGCGCTCCTTGCACAGCTTCCGCATGGCGGCCATTGCCGGCGTCAGATATTTGCGCGGATCGAATTCGCTCGGGTTCTCGGTCAGCACCTTGCGGATCGCGCCGGTCAGCGCCATGCGGTTGTCAGTATCGATATTGATCTTGCGCACGCCGTGCTTGATGCCGCGCTGGATTTCCTCGACCGGCACCCCCCATGTCGGCTTCATCTGGCCGCCATATTTGTTGATGATCTCCTGCAGCTCCTCCGGCACCGAGGACGAGCCGTGCATGACGAGATGCATGCTCGGCAGACGCCGGTGGATTTCCTCGATGACGTTCATGGCCAGCACGGCGCCATCCGGCTTGCGGCTGAACTTGTAGGCGCCGTGGCTGGTACCCATGGCGACTGCCAGCGCATCGACACGGGTGTCGCGCACGAATTGTTCGGCCTGCACCGGGTCGGTCAGCAGCTGGTCGTGGCTGATGACTCCCTCGACGCCATGGCCGTCTTCCTGTTCGCCGCCGCCCATCTCCAGCGATCCGAGAACGCCGATCTCGCCTTCCACCGAGACACCGCCCCAATGCGCCATGTCGACGACGCGGCGGGTGATGCCGGAATTATAGGCGTAGTCGGCCGGCGTCTTGCCGTCTTCCTTCAGCGATCCGTCCATCATCACAGAGGTGAAGCCGTGCTGGATCGCGGTGACGCAGGTCGCTTCGTTGTTGCCATGGTCGAGATGCATGCAGATTGGGATATCGGGATGGATTTCGACCAGCGCGTCGATCAGCTTGGCCAACACCACGTCGTTGGCGTAGGCTCGCGCGCCGCGGCTCGCCTGCAGGATAACCGGCGATTTGGTCTCCTCGGCTGCCTCCATGATAGCGAGGCCCTGTTCCATATTGTTCATGTTGAAGGCAGGCACGCCATAGCCGTATTCGGCGGCATGATCGAGCAATTGTCTCAGTGTGATGCGAGCCACTCAGTAGTCTCCCGTATCCGGTTTCGAGCCAGTGTTTGCGGGCTGTTCGGTTGTCGTCGAGCCCCTAATGCTTCTGGCCGGATTTCCGCGGCACCGCAACCGCTGGGCGCTCGGCCGGCAGCAATTCTTGTTACAGCACGCGACCAGAAGCGCATGATATCCCATAAAGATATAACATTATCACAAAAAATTTGGTGGCTTGTGCGACGTTTGCTGTTATATCTCGGAGCCGGGGTGCACGAGGAAGCCGCGGAAATGAAGAGCGACGGCCGTCGGCAAGGCATCATGGATTTTCTGATGGACATCGGCACCGCCAGTGTCGACGATCTTGCCTCGCGCTTCGGCGTGTCGAAGATGACCGTCCACCGCGACCTCGACGAGCTCGAGGAAAGCGGTTTTCTGCGCAAGGTGCGCGGCGGCGCCTCGATCCAGCCGAGCAGCCTTTTCGAGAGCGATTTCCGCTACCGCCAGCGGCTGGCCGGCGACGAGAAGAAGCGCATCGCCGCCGCTGCCGTGACGATGATCGAACCGGGTCAGACGGTGATCATCGACGACGGCTCGACCGCGGGGGGCGTTGCTCGGCATCTTGCCGATCTGCGTCCGCTAACGGTGATCTCGAACAATCTGGCCGTCATCCAGGATTTGGCGGGCGTTGCCGGGATTAACCTGATTGCGCTCGGCGGCCAATACAGCAAGAAGTTTCACGGTTTCTTCGGCCTGCTCGCCGAAGACACGCTGAAATCATTGCGCGCCGATGTCGCGTTCCTGTCGTCATCGGCCATTCATGGTGCCTCGGCCTTTCACCAGGATCAGGAAGTGGTCCAGACCAAACGGCTGATGATGGCCGCAGCAGCGCGCAAATATCTGCTGGTCGATCATGGGAAATTCGGCCGCACTGCCTTGCACTTCCTGACCGATCTCAAGGCCTTTGACACGGTCTTCACCGGCCGCGAGCCGCAGCCGCAGATGCGCGCCGCGCTGGATGGTGCCGGCGTTTCGCTGACAGTGATCGCAGAATAGGAGGGCACGTATGGTTTATTGGGTCGGCACCAGCTGGAAAATGAACAAGACGCTCGCCGAAGCGATGATTTTCGCCGAGGCGCTGGCGGAGTTCGTCCCCGGTTTCGACGAGCGCATCCAGCTTTTCGTCATCCCGCCTTTCACGGCGATCCGCGAGGTCAAGAAAGCGCTGTCGCCGACGCGCATCAAGGTCGGCGCGCAGAACATGCATTGGGCCGACGCCGGCGCCTGGACCGGCGAGATCTCGCCGGTGATGCTGAAAGACTGCGAACTTGATATGGTAGAATTGGGTCACAGCGAACGGCGCGAGCATTTCGGCGAGACCGACAAGGCGGTCGGGCTGAAGACTGCGGCCGCGGTGAAGCACGGCTTGGTGCCGCTGATCTGTGTCGGCGAGACTCTGGCACAGCGAGACAGCGGCCAGGCCGCTGCGGTGCTGGCCCTGCAGGTGCACGGCGCGCTGCAGTTTCTCGAAGGCGCGGCGAAGGCGGCGACGATCCTGTTTGCCTATGAGCCGGTCTGGGCGATCGGCGATAAGGGCGTGCCGGCCAGTTCGGACTACGCAGACAGGCAGCAGGCGCTGATCAAGAAAATCGCCCGCGACCTGCTGCGAGTTGTGCCGCCGGTGCTTTATGGCGGCAGCGTCAATCCGCAAAATGCCGCCGAACTGGTCGGCCAGCCCAATATCGACGGCTTGTTCATCGGCCGCTCGGCCTGGCAGGCGGAAGGCTATATCGACATCCTCCAACGCGCCTCGGCGGCGATCTGAAGCATCGAACAGGAAGGAAACCGAACATGAAAATAGCCATTGGAGCTGATAGCGCCGGCAAGCCGCTGCTCGACGTCATTGCCGCTCACCTCGCCACCAAGCCCGGCCTCACGGTCAGCGACCTCAGCCAGGCGGGCTACTATGCCGACCTGTCGCAGAAGCTCGCGCAGACGATCCTGGACGGCGAAAACGACCGCGGCATCCTGTTTTGCGGCACCGGCATCGGCGTATCCATATCCGCCAACAAGGTCCCCGGCATTCGCGCTGCACTCACCCACGACACCTATTCGGCCGAGCGCGCTGCAAAATCCAACAACGCCCAGATCATCACCATGGGCGCGCGCGTCATCGGCCCGGAACTGGCCAAGTCGATCGTCGACGCCTGGCTCGCATCGGAATTCGATGAGAAGGGACCATCGGCCGGCAATGTCCAGGCCATCGACAGGCTCGACGCGGCGAAGCGGGGTTAGACCAGACTGTTCCGCATCGCCCTGATGATCGTCACGGCCGATGCGGCGCCGGGGTCCATGTGCCCCAACGAGCGCTCGCCGAGCCGCGATGAGCGGCCCTTGGCGGCGATCATGTCCTTGGTCGCCTCGGCACCTCGTTCGGCCGCCGCAAGTGCAGCCTCCAGGCTCTCGGACAGGCTCTTGCCGGCTTCCTGCGCGGCACAAGCTGCCTGCGTCGCCGGCAGCCAGGCGTCGACCATCGTCTTTTCGCCGAGCTCGGCCTTGCCGCGATCCTGGATGCCTTGCGCCATCGCCCGGAACATGGCGACGACGTCTACGTCCTCTAGAATTGCCCTGCCTTTGACGGCGACGGCACCGCGCATGAAGGCCGTCGCATAGAGCGGGCCTGACGAGGCGCCGACCGCGTTGAGGAACGACTTTGCCGCGGTGTTGAGCAGTGCCGTCGGCTCGGTCGCCGAGAGATCGAGCGAGGCGAGCGCATCGCGCACCGCGCCGAAGCCGAGCGCCATGGCGATGCCGTGGTCGGCGTCGCCGATGACGCCGTCGAGTTGGCAGAGCCTGTCCTTGTCGGCGTCGATCGCCACCGCGATCGCATCGAACATTCCTTTCAAGCCGGCTGAATCGATCGACGTCATGATGCTCTCTCAGCCGGCGCGGAACATGGCGCAGTCGCAAGGGTGGTCGAGCATCTCCTGCAATTCGCCGTCGAGATGCATCAGCGTCACCGAGGCGCCGGCCATTTCGAGCGAGGTGCAATAATTGCCGACCCAGGTCGCGTGGACAGAAACGCCGATGTCGTCGAGCCTCTGCTTGACCCGCCGGTTCATGATGTAGAGCTCCATCAGCGGCGTCGAACCGAGCGAATTGACCAGCACGGCGACCTTGTCGCCGCGCGTCGGCGCCATCTCGTCAAGGATCTTGTCCAGCATCTCGTCGGTGATCTCGTCGGCCGTCTTTAGTTTTCCACGCGCGGTGCCCGGCTCGCCATGGATGCCCATGCCGATCTCCATCTCGTCCGGTCCGATCTCGAAATTCGGCCGGCGGGTCTGCGGCAGCGAACAGGGCGAAAGCGCCACGCCCATAGTGAACGTCTGATCGTTGGCCTTCCTGGCGATACGCTCGCATTCATCGAATGACAGCATCCGGTCGCATGCGGCACCGACAGCCTTGAAGATGAAGAAATTGCCGGCGACGCCGCGCCGCTTCTGTCTCTGGTCGCGCGGCGCCGAGGCGACGTCGTCGGTGGTCAGCACGGTGCGCACTTCGATGTTGTCCATTGCCGCCATTTCGGCGGCCATGTCGAAATTCATCACGTCGCCGGCATAGTTGCCGTACATGAACAGCACACCGGTACCGCCGCTGGCCGCTTTGGCGCATTCGAGGATCGGGTCCGGCGGCGGCGAGGCGAAGACATTGCCGATCGCGGCCGCGTCGGCAAGCCCCTTGCCGACAAAGCCGAGGAAGGTCGGCTCGTGGCCCGAGCCACCACCGATGACGAGGCCGACCTTGCCGGGGCGTGGCCCGTCGCGGGCGACGATGGAGCGGGGGCTGCCGTCCGCACGTCTGAGATGGCGCGGATGCGCGGCCAGAATGCCCTCCAGCATCTCGTCGACGGAGCGGTTGCCGTCATTGATGATCTTCTTGGTCTGCACCGGCATCCTCCCTGGTTTTCGTGAGATACTACAGCGCCTTACCGGGATTTCCACCCGGCGACGGAGGTTTCACGCCGCGATGCGTTCGCGTGTCGCCAGCAGTTGCACGCAGGCGCTGGCCGCCTCTTTGCCCTTGACCCTGAAATGCTCGAAAAAGAAGCGGTGATGGTCAGCGCTGTCATGGTAGTTGTGCGGCGTCAGCACCGCCGACAGCACCGGCACGCCAGTTGACAATTGCACGTTCATCATGCCGTCGATGACCGCGCTCGCCACGAACTCATGCCGGTAGATGCCGCCGTTGACGACGAACGCGGCGCCGAGGATAGCGGCATAGCGGCCGGTTTCGGCAAGCGTCTTTGCATGCAGGGGAATCTCATAGGCGCCGGGAACATCGAAGACATCGACGGCAAAGCGTTTCTCTCCGAGAACCGCCAGTTCCGCCTCGAATGCTTCAACGCATTGGTCGACGATATCGGCGTGCCAGCGCGCCCGAATGACGGCGACGCGGATCGTTTCATAGTCGTTATGGGAATGCTGATTCATGGGTCCATCCTTCCGTTTCGAACCAGAATCAGGACGCACGATACGGAGTTCGAACCGCGAAAGCGGATCGTCTTCCATTTCGTTCTCTTCCATCCGGACTGTGACCGTCGGCTCCGGAATCGCACCGGATCTGCTGACCTTTCCGATCATCTGGAAAGCGCTCGCGGGCTTGGGCCGAGACCCTTACCGCCGGTGGGGACTTTCACCCCGCCCTGAGAACATTGACGGCCTTTGTATGAAAGGGCTGGATGGCGCTGTCAACCACCGGCGTCGTCGCGGATGGCGCAGAAATAGCCATCCGTTTCGACTTGTCACAATTGAGAGCGAGAGAGGAAAGCGTCAAATGGCGATCACAGGCAAGGCAGGCAGCACCTTGTCCAAGGTGATGGGAAATTCACGCACTCGCGCGCCGGTCGCGTTGTAGATGGCGTTGGCGACAGCAGCCCCCGCACCGCACACGCCGAGTTCGCCGAGACCCTTTGCGCCAAGCGGGTTGGCCTTGTCGTCGTCTTCCTCGAGGAAGACGACCTCCATCGCGGGGACGTCGCCATTGACCGGCACATGATACTCGGCAAGATCGTGATTGACGAAGTGGCCATGGCGCGGGTCGAGCACCGTCTGCTCCATCAGCGCTGCACCGATCCCCCAGGTCATGCCGCCGATGATTTGCGAGCGCGCGGTCTTGGCGTTGAGGATACGCCCCGCGCCGATCACAGTCAGCATCCGGCGCATGCGGATTTCACCGGTATCGCAATCGACAGCGACCTCTGCGAAATGCGCGCCATAGGAATGCTGCGAATAAGTCTTGTATGACTGGGTGGTGGCGCCCGCGGCTACGGAGCCTTCAGCCTCGAGGCCGTCGGGAGAGATCCCTCGGATGAGATCGGCCAGGCTCGCCGATCGCTGGCCAATCCTGACCTCGCTGTCGGCAAAGCTTGCCTCGGTGGCGTTCGCGCCGCGCAACGGCGAGGTTTTGCTCGACTGCGCCGCCTCCAGGATCCGTTCCTTGAGGGCGTTGCACGCATTATGCAAGGCCGAACCCGCGCTTGCTGCGCCCCAGGACCCGCCGGAGCCGGCGGTACGCGGGAAGCGACTGTCGCCGAGCTCCACCTTGACGGACGAGATCGGCAGGCCGAGGCTCTCGGCGGCGATCTGGGTCAGGATCGTATAGGTGCCGGTGCCAATATCGGTCATGTCGAGCCGCACCGTAACCCGAGCGTCCCGGTCGATCGCCACTCGCGCCGTCGCCGCGCCGATATAGTTCGGACGGATCGCCGCCGCCATGCCGTAGCCGATAAGCTTCCGGCCCTCCCGGGTGCGGCCCGGTGTCGGGTTTCTCCGCTCCCAACCGAAACGGCGGGCGCCTTCCTCCATGCAGGCGACGAGATTGCGGGTGGAGAACGGCACGCCGCGCTCGGGATCCTGTGCCGGTTCGTTGCGGATCCTGAGTTCGATCGGGTCCAGGCCGACGCGCTCGGCGAGCTCATCCATGGCGCATTCGAAAGCCAGCATGCCGGGCGCTTCGCCCGGCGAGCGCATCCATTCGCCGCGGTTGATGTCCAGCGGGACCAGGCGATGGCGGGTGAGACGGTTCGGCGCCGCATAGAGCGAGCGCGCAAAAACTGCCGTTTGTTCGCAGTACTCCTCGAAGCTGGAGGTTGCGGACCAGACATCGTGCGCGATGCCGGTGAGCCGCCCGTCGGTGTCCGCGCCGAGACGTACCTGTTGGACCATCTCTGCGCGATGACCGGCATTGGCGAACATCTGTTGCCGCGTCAGCGCGATCTTCACGGGGCGCTGCAGCACCTGCGCTGCAAGTGCGGCCAGGATCGTGTCGGCATGGGCAATCAGCTTGGAGCCGAAGCCTCCGCCGATGAAGGGGCTCACGATGCGCACTCGCTCGGGCGGGATGCGAAGCGTGCTGGCGACCCCGGCCCGGAAGTTCGCGAGAGTCTGCGCCGATGTATGGATCGTCAGCTCGTTGCCTGACCAGGCAGCGAGCGTTGCATGCGGCTCCATCGGATTGTGATGTTCGAAGGGGGTCCGGTAAGTGGCATCGATGTTGATCGGCGCCGTCGCAAAGGCGCTCTCAAAGTCGCCTACCGCGCTGTCGGTCTCGAAGCCGGCATTTGTCCGCTTTGGTGCATAGGCGTCGGCCTCATGGCCCGTTAGATCGTAGAGGCCCGGCTCCTTGTCGTAGCGTATTCTGATGAGGCCGGCAGCAGCGCGTGCCGCCTCGAACGTCTCCGCAACGACCAGCGCGACGGGCTCGTCGTAATACCGCACCCGATCGCTGTTGAGCGCGGGCCGGGCGCGGGTGAAGACCTCCGGCACCGTCGGCGTGACCGACGGGCCGAAATCCGGCTGGGCCGGCGCATTGCGGTGCGTCATGACGAGCAGCACCGCCGGCGCCCGTTCGGCTTCGGTCGTGTCGATCTCGGCGATGCGGCCCTTGGCGACGGAGGCGCCGAGAATGTAGCCATAGGCTGTACCATCCAGGTCATTCTCGTAAGCATATGTGGCGCCGCCCGTCACTTTGAGCGGACCGTCGATGCGGTCGATCGGCCTCCCGATGATGCCGGCATCGGGACGAGGTTTCACCCTTGAATGGGTGGCGGAGCCGGGCAGTCCGGGTATGGTCTCGTTCATAAGTCACCTAAAGATTTTCATTTGGAGTTCGGAAGCATCGAGGCCGCGACGACGCCTCTTCCTTGCACCTTCATGTTCGTCGCGCGGCGGCCCGGAGCTCACGCGGCGATCTCGCCGAAATACTCGCGAAACTCGACCAGCCTCCCCGTCGGGCCGGCCCGCATGAAGATCGCATGCAGGCCAGTGTAGGGCGCGCCACTGATTGTCCCGCTCCCGCGATCGCAGACGATGACCCAGTCGGCCGCGAAGAGCTTGAGATCGACGGTCGATTTCGTAATCCTGTTTCCCTGAGCTTGATGCGCGGCGGTCCAGGCTGCGAGTGCCCGCTTGCCTTCTGGCGGTCCGTGTCGGCCTCGTTGCTCGCCGACAGGGAATTGGAAGGTCATCGTCTCATCGCAACAATCAAGGAATGCCGTCCAGTCGCCAGAGGCCCAGCCGGCAAAGAAGGCGTCGACGGCCGCCTCGAGCACGTGCCGAGCTCCCGGGTCGGATGTGGCGCCCAAGCTGCGGCGGCAGAAACAAAAAGGCCGCCACCCGCGGCGGCAACGGCGCGTCGCGTGAGTTTCATATCGATCTCCTGCTCGGCGCCTGCATCTGGGAACCGCTGTTCGGGGTCGTCGTCTCTGTCATCGCATCACCTCATGCACGTTCGACGGCAGCAGCGAGCGTGTGCCGCATCGTCCGTTTCGCCAGCGGGATCTTGAAGTCATTGCCGCCATGCCCGACGGCTCCGGCGAGTGCGACTTCGGCCGCGTTGGTAAAGGCAGCGTCGGACGCCGACGCTCCTGCGAGCGAGCGCTCCGCCTCCGTCGCGCGCCAGGGCTTCGCGGCCACGCCGCCCATGGCGATCCGAGCGCTTCGGATACGATCGCCGCTTTTCTCGACGATTGCTGCCACCGACACCAGCGCGAAGGCGTAGGAAGCACGGTCGCGCACCTTGCGGTAAAGCTGCCGGCCGGGTGGTGGCGGCGGTAGGTTAACCGCGACGACCATTTCGCCGTGGCCGAGCACGGTCTCGACATGGGGCATCGTCTCGGGCAATCGATGGAAATCACCGATCGGGATCGTGCGGGTCTCGCCGCCGGGCGAGACGGTCTCGATCCTGGCGTCGAGCCCGGACATGGCGACCGCCATGTCGGAAGGATGGACCGCGATGCAGGCTTCGCTCGCGCCGAGTACGGCGTGCATGCGGTTGAAGCCTTGAAGCGCCGCGCAGCCCGAACCCGGCTGGCGCTTGTTGCAGGGCATGTTGCGGTCGTAGAAATAGGGGCAGCGCGTGCGCTGCAGGAGATTGCCGCTGGTCGAGGCCTTGTTGCGTATCTGGCCGGACGCTCCCGCCAGCAGCGCTTGTGTGAGCATCGGGTACCGCGACCTTACCCGCGGGTCGGCGGCAAGATCGCTGTTGCGGACCTGGGCGCCGACCCGAAGCCCGCCTTCTGCCGTCTCCTCGATCCGATCAAGGGGCAGCCGGCTGATGTCAACGAGATGCGCTGGGCGCTCGATCTCGAGCTTCATCAGGTCGAGCAGATTGGTGCCGCCGCTGATGAACTTGGCGTCCGGCCGGGCCGCAACTGCGGCGGCCGCCTGCTGGGCACTCGTCGCACGTTCATAAGTGAAGGACTGCATTGCTCATGCCTCCTCTGCCGCGTCGCGGATTGCAGCGACAATGTTCGGGTAGGCGGCACAGCGGCAGATGTTGCCGCTCATCCGCTCGCGGATCTCGGCATCTGTGAGAGCGACGGAAGTCGCTGCCACGTCGGCGCTCGCATGGCTTGGCCAGCCGGCCCGCGCCTCGCCCAGCATGCCAACCGCCGAGCAGATCTGGCCTGGCGTGCAGTAGCCGCACTGGAAACCGTCGCGGGCTACGAAGGCGGCCTGGACCGGATGCAGCCGGTCGCCCTCGGCAAGCCCCTCGACCGTGGTGATCTCGTCGCCTTCATGCATTGCGGCCAGCGTCAGGCAGGAATTGATCCGGCGTCCATCGACAAGCACCGTGCATGCGCCGCACTGGCCGTGGTCGCAGCCCTTCTTCGAGCCGGTGAGGCCGAGATGGTTGCGCAGGGCGTCGAGCAGTGTCATTCGCGGGTCGAGCTCGATGGCAAGATCCTTCGCGTTGATCCGCAACGATATCGGTATCGTCGGTACCGGCGAGGACGATGCAGCCGCCGTGACGGTCTCGGCCGGCTCCGCGTCAACCGGTATTCCGGTAGCCAGGAGCACCCCGGTCGCAACACCGCCTTCCAATACCATCCGACGCGTCGGCCCGCTCCTGTTGTCCGTTTTGGCCATGCATGATCTCCCAGTCGCAATGAAGCGCAGACGGCAACTTGACCCGAGCGAACCCTCGGGTTCTGTCACCCAACGACACTGGAGGTGGGAGTGCGGGCGGCGGCTTTCTTTCAAGAAACCGGCGCACTATCAGGATTCTGGAGAAGAATTCACCCGATAGGCACGAGGCGTCATGCCCCTTAGACGCCGGAAGGTCGTGGTGAAATGGCTCTGGCTTGAGAAGCCGAGCCGAAAGGCAATGATACCGATCGACAAACCCGTCTCGCGCAGCAGCGCCTCCGCTCGCCGCACCCTTTCCTCGATCACATAGGCATAGGGTGGAAGGCCGGTCGTCGCCTTGAAGCGACGCGCAAAACTGTCGACGGCCATGCCCGCGACGGCTGCCAGCTCGCTTAGCGAAATGTCGGAATTCATATGCGTATCGATGTAGTCCCGAACGCGAGCAAGTGCTCGGCGGCTGAGGCAGCCGTGACGTACAAACCGCGGTTGCTCCCGGCTCAGGTTGGCCACGCGGAGACTGACGAGGGCGACCAGATGCTCGACATAGGCAGTGTCCGGCTTGTGGCCGAGTGCCATCTCGTCACGAAGCGAACTCAGCAGCGTGGCGACGACCGCGTCCTTCTTGTTTACCAGTATAGGCAGGTTCCTCAGGCGTTCGCATCCGGGAAGCCCGATATCGGGATCGATCCACAGGGCTGAATAGGAGAGGTTTACATCTCGATAGAAGCCGTGTCGCTCCGCGCCTGCCGGGACGAAGGTGAGGGCTCCGGGACGGTCCCTTCCGTCGTAAAGGGATCGTGCCCCGTGCCGGATGGATGTGTGGGACGTGCCGCCTTCTTCGGTCAGCACGATCAGATGATGAGGGGCTGTCCAGCGGAGCTCCGCCTCCCGGCACGCCCACCGCCGATTGTCGAAAACGATCGAGGAGCTGACCCATGACGCGGTTTGCAGGGGCTCCGACTTCTCCTCCTGGCTCCGAATCCGTCCGTCACCAAGCAACGGTCTGAATGACATCGCGGCATCCCGCTGGTTCACTCGCCGGCCCGTGGTCAGCCCCGGCTTCGAGCGTTGGGCGCCGCCCCGCCGCTACGCATACGGCCGTCCATGTGGGACAGGCAACCGGCGTTTTTAACCGTGCCGTGTTCAAGAAATCGTGAGATCAGGCAAATCCAGAGCGCCCTCCCGGCAAAGCGGATCATCCGCGCTCGGGAAACATCGCCTTCAGGCCTTCGCGCGAGGCCGTGGCGACACCGCGTTCGGTGATCAAGCCGGTGACCAGCCGCGCCGGCGTCACATCGAAGGCCGGATTGGCCGCCGGCGTGGCTTCCGGTGACACGCGTACCTGGGCGATCTCGCCGGAAGCGGTCTTGCCCCAAACCAGCGAGACCTCGTCGGGCGAGCGCTGTTCGATCGGGATTTCGGCCAGCCCGTCGCCCACCGTCCAGTCGATCGTCGGCGACGGCAGCGCGACATAGAACGGCACGTCGTTGTCGTGGGCCGCCAGTGCCTTGAGATAGGTACCGATCTTGTTGCACACATCGCCGTCGGCTGTGGTCCTGTCGGTGCCGACGACGACCATGTCGATCTGGCCGCGCTGCATCAGATGGCCGCCGGCATTGTCGACGATCAGCGTATGCGGCACGCCGTGGCCGGCCATCTCCCAGGCGGTCAATTGGGCACCCTGGTTGCGGGGTCGCGTTTCGTCGACATAGACATGGACTGGAATGCCGGCTTCCGTCGCCAGATAGATCGGCGCGGTGGCGGTGCCATAGTCGACCGTGGCCAGCCAGCCGGCGTTGCAGTGGGTCAGGATATTGACCGGTTCGCCCGGCTGCTTGCGCGCCGCGATCGCCTTGATGATTTCGAGCCCATGGGCGCCGATGGCGCGATTGAGGCCGACATCCTCGTCGGCGATCTCGCCGGCACGCCGATATGCAGCCGCGGCACGTTCTGCCAGGGGAAGCGTCAGCAGGAAGCGCTGCATTTCGTTCAGCGCCCAGCGCAAATTGATCGCCGTCGGGCGCGTTTCGTGCAAGGTTGCCCAGACGGCGTCGAGTGCTGCATCCGACGGATCGTCGGCCATCTGCATGGCGACGCCATAGGCGGCAGTGACGCCGATCAGCGGCGCCCCGCGCACCCACATGTCGCGGATTGCCGTGGCGATGCCGGCGACGGTATCGATCTTTTCGATGCGGAAATCATGCGGCAACCAGCGCTGGTCGATGATCTCCACCGAACGCCCGTCGTCACTCGGCCAGATGGTGCGGTAGTGGCGGTCGCCGACGTTCAAATCCTGCTCTCCCGTTCGATCAGCGCGGCCAACCGGTTGACCTCGTCGATGCTGTGGATCTGGCGCCGGTTGACGGCGAGGTGACGGCCGAATTTCAGCGCCTTCGCTTCACATCTGGCGCGCAGATCGGGATCGGCAATGGTCTCGAAATCAGCATTGTGGGCAAGGCCGAGAATGCGCCGGTGAACCTCGACGCCGGCAAAGCCGAGCAGATCGGTCCAGATCGACTGCAGCATGTGGTCGAGCGCCTGCTCGGCGCCAAGCCTGTCGCCCTGATCTTCGAACAGGCTCTTCTGGTAGAGCATGCCGGTACGCTCCGTCCGCCACAGATGCGAGAACTCGGCGCGGAATACCGACCATGTCTCGACCGTAACGCCGAGCAGATAGTCGCGCATGGCATCGCGGCTTCCGCCCTGTTCATGGCCGCGCTGCGAGAAGAACGCCATCCAGAAATTGGCGAGCAGCATGCCGACGTCGAAGGCGATCGGCCCGTAGAAGGCGAATTCGGGGTCGATCATCCGCGTTTCGGTGTCGGTGACCATGATCGAGCCGGAATGCAGGTCGCCATGCAGCAGCGTCTCGGCATTGGCGGCGAAGATGTGTTTCATGCGCTGCGCCTCGACCTTGAGGTCGCGGTCGGCGCGCAGCTCGGCGACAATGCCATCGAGCTGTGGGCTGGTGTGCCGGTTCATCTTGGCATCGAAATACGGATCCGAGAAAACCAGGTTCTCGGTGATGTCGCAGAGTTCGACATTGTCGGCGAACAGCGCCAGATCGGCCTTGCGGTCCTTGGTCGCCATGCTGAGGTCGGAGCCGCGAAACAACGTGCGGGCCATGAACAAGCCGATGTCTGTCGCGATGTTCGGCAATTGCCGGCCCTCGATCAGCGCCCGCCGCAAGATAATGTGCGGCAACAGGTACTCCATGATGATCAGCGCCTGGCCTTCGTCGAAGTGATAGATCTCAGGCACCGAACCCGGCGCCCGCGCCTGTTGCCGCGTCAGCGCATGGTATTCGAAGAAGGAGCGTTTTAGCGGCAGCGGCCAGCTGTCTCCGACCAGTCGGACGTAGGGCAGGGCCTGCTTGACGACGGCCGCACCCTCAGCACCCTCGACAATGAACACCAGGTTCAGATTGCCGTCGCCGACTTCACGAACCTTCCACTGGCTCGTATCCTTGCCGATCTGCGAACACAGGGGCTCGTTGGCACCGAGACGGCCCGCCAGTGTCTCGACCGACAGTGCTTCGAACGGCGATTTCCCAGTCATCCTCACCTCCCGCTCATGTGCTCCGATGATAGCGGAGCCAACGCGGTCGGGCCAAGCTAGGAAGCCTGCTGGCAATTGTCAATCGTGTTGACAATTGCCGATATAGCCCATAGCGTCACGGTCAGGGAGGAACGAATGGGCAATGATGCCGTGTTCCGCGTCGACGGCCTGAGGAAATCCTTTGGCCATATCGAGGTGCTTGGCGGCGTCTCGCTCGAATTGCATGCCGGCGAAGTGACCGTGCTGATGGGCGCCAACGGCGCCGGCAAATCCACCCTCGTCAAGATCATCAGCGGTGTTTACGACCATGGCGGCGGCTCGATGTCGCTTGCCGGTCATGAGTTCGACCCGAAAACGCCGGCGGAGGCGATCCGCGCCGGCGTCGTCACCGTCCACCAGAACATCAATGACGGTGTCGTCGCCGACCTCGATGTCGCCACCAATCTTACCCTCGACAGGTTGAGCGGCAGCGGCGTGCCGACGCTGTTCAATCCAGGCCGGGTGCGTCGCGAGGCAAAGGCGGTGGCCGACCGCATGGGACTGGCCATCGACCTCAAGGCCCGCATCAGCGATCTCTCTCTGGCCGACCGCCAGATGGTGGCGATCGCCCGCGCCATGGCGCACCGGCCGAAAGTGCTGATCCTCGACGAGCCGACCTCCTCGCTGTCCAGCGCCGAGGCCGACCGGCTGTTCGCATTGCTCGACCGGCTTCGCCAGCAAGGCGTAGCCATTCTCTACATTTCGCACCGTATGTCTGACATCAGACGGCTTGCCGATCGCATCATTTCGATGCGCGATGGGGTCATCTCAGGCTTCTTCGACAAGAAGCCGTTGGATTATGAAGGCGCTGTCAACGCCATGCTCGGCCGCAAGATCCAGCTCGAGCGGATCGTCGCCAGGAATTCGGCCAAAGCAATTTTCACTGCCGACGCGCTGCGGATTGCTGAAGGCGCCAGGCCGATTTCGCTGACGCTCGGCGATGGCGAGGTCGTTGCCATCACCGGCCTTGTCGGTGTCGGCAAGACGGCGCTCGCCGAGACGCTGTTCGGCCTGCGCCAGCCGCTGGCCGGGACCATGGTGCTGAACGGGAAACCCTATGCGCCGGCGTCGACCGGCGAAGCGATTGCCGCCGGCGTGTTTCTCGTCGCCAAGGACCGGGGCGAAAACGGCATCGTCGGCGACTTCAATATCCAGGAGAATATCAGCCTGCCGTTCCACAGCCGCATGTCGCGTCTCGGTGTTCTCAAACGCCGTATCGAACGCGCCATTGCCCGCCGGCAGATCCACGAGCTCGGCATCGTCTGCCGCTCGGAGAAGGACGAGATGTCCGCCCTTTCCGGCGGCAATCAGCAGAAGGTGATGGTCGCCCGCTGGATGTCGCAGGCGGCAAGGCTATTCATCCTCGACGAGCCGTTTCAGGGCGTCGACATTTCGGCCAGGCGCGACATTTCCGCCAAGCTGCGGGCCAGCGCCCAAGGCCGCGCGACGCTGCTGTTCGTCACCGAACTCGACGAAGCCCTGGAGACGGCCGATCGCATCCTGGTGATGTCGGAGCAGACGATCGTCGGCGAGCACCGCAATACCGATGTCGATCTCGAGCGCCTGCTGGCCGAAGTGGCGGGCGGGCCGTTGCACAGCGTAGCCTGAGGGCGAGAAGACGATGAGAATTGGAATGGTGAGGGCATGAATTCGGGTTGGATAAAGACGGTGCCAGCGTGCGGGAGCGCTGAATGATCCTGCGCGACAATGCTATTCGCTATGGCTTCATCGTCCTGTTGTTCGGGCTGATCGCCTATTTCGCCGTCGCCGCCGATGGTTTCGTCTCGCCGCAAAGTGCTGTCTTCATATTCCAGTCGGTCGCCATCACCGGCGTTCTGGCCCTCGGCGTCACCGCCACGCTGGTCGTCGGCGGCTTCGACCTGTCGATCGGCTCTGTCGCCACCAGCGCCATGATGGCGGCTGCCTATGTCATGGTGGTGCTGGAACAGAACGCCGTCGTGGCGGTCGTCGTCTGTCTTGTGATCGGCGCGGTGGTCGGCCTAATCAATGGCTGGCTGATCGTCTATATGCGGGTGCCGGACCTTTTGGCGACGCTCGGCATGATGTTCCTGCTTGTCGGCCTGCAGCGCATCCCGACCGAAGGCCGTTCGATCGCCACCGGCATGACCATGCCCGATGGCTCGGTCGCCAACGGCAGCTTCGGCGCAGCGTTCCTGGCGCTTGGCCGCCATCGCTTCGATTTCTTCATCCCGAACCTCATTCCGGTGTCGGTCGTCGTCCTGCTCGTGCTGGCGGTGCTGATCTGGTTCTTTCTCGAATACACCCGTTTCGGGCGCATGATGTATGCGGTCGGCAGCAACGAACGCGCCGCCGAACTCGCTGGCGCGCCTGTCAAGGCATACAAAATCTGGGCCTACGTTATTTCTGGGGTTTTTGCCTCGATCGGCGGCATTTTGCTCGCTGCCCGGCTTGGACGCGGCGACATCGCCTCGGGTAATAATCTGTTGCTCGACGCGGTGGCTGCGGCACTGATCGGTTACGCGGTTCTCGGCGCCGCCAAGCCGAATGCCTTCGGCACGGCCGTCGGCGCGGTGTTTGTCGGCGTGCTGCTGCAGGGCCTGACGATGATGAACGCGCCTTACTACACGCAGGATTTCGTCAAGGGCGTGGTTCTCGTGGTCGCCCTTGTCTTTACCTTCGCCCTGTCCGGCAGGGGCAGGAGATAGGGTTCGACCGGTCACATTTTGGGTTCAACAAGTGGAGGAAGCGACGTGAACATCACAAGAAGACTTTTGGGGAAGGCAGCGTTCGGGCTTGCCGGCGCAACATTGCTGATGCAGTTGCCGGCAATGGCGCAGGATCGGCCGGCGCCGTTCGACAAGCCGGGTGCCGTCAAGATAGCGCTGGTCCGCTATCTCTCGACCGGCGACTTCTTCCAAGCCTATTTGTCCGGCGTCGAGGCGCAGGCCAAGGCGCTCGGCGTCGATCTGCGCGTGCTCGACAGCCGCCAGGACGCGGCGCTTCAGGCGGACATGGTCGACCAGGCCATCGCGCTCGGCGTCCAGGGCATCATCATCCAGCACGGACTGACGGAATCGATGAAGGACGCCGCCCAGCGCGCGGTCGACGCCGGCATCAAGGTCGTTGCCTTCGACGTCAATGTCGAAAACCCCAAGATCCCGCAGATCGAACAGTCTGACCGCGATCTCGCGCGCCTGGCGCTCGAACAGGCCGTCAAGGACAATGGCGAGAGCTGGAAGGCCGGCTATGTCTATGTCGCCGGCATCGCCCCGCTCGACCGCCGCAACGAGACCTGGGTCGAATTCAAGAAGAAGTATGCAGGCATCGACGAAGCTGCCATGTTCGGTACGCTCGACAACCCGATCGCCAATTCGGTCGCCAACCAGGCCCGTTCGGTGCTGTCGGCCCACCCCGACATCAAGGTGATGTTCGCGCCCTATGACGAATTCGCCAAGGGCGTGAAGATCGCCGTCGACGAGGCCGGGCTGAACAAGGACATCAAGATCTATTCTGCCGAAATCTCGACCTCGGACATCGCCGCGATGCGCGAGCCGGACAGCGCCTGGGCGGCAACCGCCGCTACCAACCCGGCCGTCGTCGGCCAGGTCTCGGTGCGTGCGCTGGCGCAGCTTCTGGCCGGCGAAGATCCCGGCCACAACGTCATCGTGCCGCCGACGCTGATCACCCAGAAGGATCTGATCGACAAGGACATCAAGAACATGGAGGACCTCTCGGCCAAGCTGCCGCAGTTCGCCCATGCCGATGTCGCGATGCCGGCCTGGATGCCGAACCCGAACGCGAAGTAACTTTCGGCACGAGCAAAACAATAGCCGCCTGCAGCAGCTTGCTGCAGGTGGCTTTTTTGTCGAAGATGTCTGGCGAAGCCGGACTGCCGAAATCCAGTTGTCGCAGACACCGGTTTGCAGGCCGATTGGACGGTTGAAACCCAGGGTTCAGCAGGTACATGGAGGCGCATACGGTAAGAGAGGAAAGTCTTACCGGCGCCGTCGCCGGAACATTTTTTCGATGCTTGCAGGCCACCACGGGCGTCGTGGTGTTGGGTGGATCGAGCGGCCATGTCGATGTCGGTCGCGCGCGGCTCTTTGCAAATGCTGGTGCGTCGGCCTTGGCGCTGCAGTGGTTTGGCGGTGAGGGCCAGGTTCCAGGAATATGTGAGGTTCCCCTGGAAACGTTCTTTGCGGCAGCCGACTATCTCATCGAAACGGGATGCCGTCGCATCGTTTATGTCGGCACGTCTAAGGGGGCCGAGGCGTCTTTGCTTGCCGCGGTCCATGACCAGCGAATTGATGCGGTGGTTGCGATTAGCCCGTCATCCGTAGTTTGGGGAAATATCGGTGCGGGCCGCGATGGTGCCAGCTGGCCTGAACGATCCTCATGGTCGCTCGACGGTATCCCGCTGCCGTTCGTGCCGACAGATCCAGATTGGACACCAGAGTACGTCGATGGCCAGGTGTCCTACAGGGGTCTTTTCGAAAGTTGTTTGAAGACTTTCAAACGGGAAGCGAATGCGGCGACCATCCCCGTTGAGACCATATCGGCCGAGCTTCTGCTCGTCGCCGGTGGCGGCGATGCACTGTGGCCTTCCCTATCGTTCGCCCGAGATATTGTTCGGCGGCGCGGCGAAGCAGGCAAGGTCGCGCATCTCATTTCGTCGCCGGATGCGGGACACCGCATTCTCTTGCCAGGCGAGAACACACCACGCTCCGCATTGCACGCATACGGAGGCAATGACGAGGCCGATTCAAATCTGGGCACAAAGGCTTGGGAAGGCATCCGAGAACTGCTGTAGCAGCGGTTGAAGAATGCCTTCCATGGCCGTATCGCAAAATTCCGAGTTGCGTGCCTGTCTCGGCCGGTCCCGACTACCTCAACGCCGCCGCGATGTTGCCACCGTCCACCGTCGTCACGTCGGCGGTGGTCCGCTCGGCCAGCGCCTGATGCAGGAAGGCCTGAGCGACGTCTTCGGCCGTTACTTCCTGCCCGAGCAGGTTGCCGGACATATATTCCTTCTCCGACACGCCGCGCGCGCCCGAGCGGCTGGCGATCATGGCATCGGTCAACAGCCCCGAACGGATGCGGTCGGCGTTGACGGCATTGGAGCGGATGCCATGCGCGCCGTAGTCGAGTGCATATTGCCTGGACAAAAACAGCGTTGCCGCCTTGGGAATGCCATAAGCGCCGAACTTCGGCCCCGGATTGACCGCCTGCTTGGAGGTGTTGAACAACAGCACGCCGCCGGTGCCTTGCTCGAGCATGATGCGCACGGCATTTTGCGCCGCCGACTGATGGGCGAAGAAATTGAGTTCGAAGCTCTTGCGCAAGGTTGCGTCGTCGAGCTCGCCGATCCGGCCCTCCCAGGCAGCACCGGCATTGGAGACGAGAATGTCGAGGCCGCCGTAGACGGCGACCGCTTTGTCGAACGCAGCGCGCATCTGCGCCGGATCGGTGATGTCGGCGCCAATGCCGATCGAACCGTTACCGGCCTTTTTTGCCGCCTCGGCAGCCCTTGCCGCGTCGAGATCGACGACGACGGCATGGGCACCGTTGTCGGCGAACAGCTTTGCCGTGGCAGCACCGATCGCGCCGGCGCCGCCGGTGACCAGCACCACCTGGCCGGTCAGCGGCTTCGGCTTGTTGGCGGCGAGCTTGGCCTGTTCCAGCGACCAGTATTCGAGCGGGAACAGATCGCTTTTGGAGAGCGGGCGGAAATCGCCGACGGCTTCGGCGCCGCGTACCGCCTCGATCCACATTTCGCCGACGTCGGAGGCGATCTTCGCGTCCTTGAGCGTGCGGCCGTGGCCGAACATGCCGAGGCCGGGCACCAGCGTCAGCCGCGGCATCGGGTCGAGCATGGTGCGCTTCACGTCGTCGAGCGCATCATTGGTTTCGAAATAGGCGCGATAGTCCTTGGCGAATTTCTCGACATGCTGGCGGATGACGGATTTGTAGTCGCCGACCTTGTCAGCGTCGGGCGCAGGCAGTGCCATCGGTCCGGTCTTGATGCGGATCGACAGGTCGGGTGTCGACACGCCGCGCCCGGCATAGTCGGCAATTTTCGCCGAATTGATGAAATCGACGATCGCATCCGAGGTGCGGAAATCGCTGACCATGCGGTCGAAGCGGCCTTCGCCGCGTGCCACCGCCACCGCGCCGCGTAGCATCGGCGCAATCTCCGCGGGCTTCGCCAGCCCGGCCGGCAGTGCCACCTTTTCGGTGCGCGGCTTGCCGTGGCTGGCGATGAAATCCTCGGCGACGTTCACGTAATGGATCATCCGGTCGTAGGCCTGCTTGGCATCGTCGCCGAAGGTGAAAATGCCATGCTTGTCGAGGATCAGGCCTTCGACCGTCGGATCGGCGTCGAAAACATCAGCGGCCGCCTTCGCCAGATCGAAGCCCGGCATGATGTAAGGAACGAAGCCCATCTTTTCGCCGAACACCTTCCGGCTCAGCGCCTCGCTGTCCTCCTGGTCGACGATGGCGAGGATTGCGGTCGAATGCGTGTGGTCGACGAATTTGTGCGGCAGGAAGGCGTGCAGCAGCGTCTCGACGGAGGGATTGGGCGAGGACGGATCGATGAGGTTCGCCCGCTGCAGCGCGACCATGTCCTCATCGGAGAGCTTCTTCAGCGACCGCGCCTTCAACAGCGCGCCGAGCTTGACCGCCGGCAGGCCCTGCGGCTCGATGACGCCCATGTCCCAGCCGCTGCCCTTGACACAGAGCACGTCCCATTCGTCGCCGACAAGATCGGTGGCCCTGGTCTTGCACGAGGTGTTGCCGCCGCCATGCAGGACGAGCCGCGGCTCGCCGCCCAGCAGCCTGGTCGTGTAGACGCGCAGCGCCAGGTCGCGGGCCACACCCTTCTTTGCATAGTCGGCGACCAGCTTCTCCGCCTCGCCGTCATTCCACAGGTTCTTCATGTCAGCTTCGTCCGATTTCTCTTTGTTGTGAACAGGAATGCCGCGACGCTTTGATGACAATGCACCGGCGGCTGGAATTAACTATCAGGCGACCTTTTCTGCTGCCGCTCCGGCATTGTCGAGCAGCCGTCGCGCCATGCGCGCGCCGACGACGAGATGGGTGCAGAGCCCGCCGGCGATCGCCGCGACGAGCGGTTCGAACTTGCTCTCTTCCTGCACTACCACAAGCCGTTTTTCGATCTGGCGCAGCGATGACAGCTCTGCCGAAATCAGTCGGCGGTTGTAGCTGCAGTCGAGCGCCTGGCCGTGGGCGTCGATGATCTGTCCGGCAATGACGCCGGCCGCACCGGCCTTGCGCAATACAGCCATTTCACTTGGCGTCAGCGCGCCGCATTTGACCAGGTGGCTGTCGGTGTCCACCGAGCCTACCGAATACAGCGCCAGGTCGCATTCGCCGATGCCCGACAACTGCTCGCGGATCACCGGCTCGGCGCGCAGGCCGCGTGCCAGTTCTTCCGTCGTCAGCACCAGCGGCGCGTAAAAGTTCAGCCCCTTGGCATTGAGCCGGCGTGCGATTTCCATCGTACATTGGTCCGGCCGGTACGAATAGGGGGCGCCCAGATTGCCGCAGAGCTGCACCACGGTGACGTCCTGCAGATCGGCATAGGACATGATGTCGGCGATTGTGTAGATCGTCCGTCCCCAGGCGACGCCGATGCGGTCGCCCTTCCTCACCAGTTCGAGAAAGACGCTTGCCGCCAGCACCGCAATGTCAGTCGAGGGGTCGGCGACATAGCCGTTTTCCGGCGCGATCCAGACCGCGTCGAGCTTCAGCGCGTCTTCCAGCTTGCGCGCCAGCACGTCGTCGGTGAAAAGCTGGGTCGAGGTCGAGATGTTGACGATGCCGGTCTCGCGCGCCTTGCGCAGATACATCGCCACCGAGGCACGGGAAATCTTGAGCTGGCTGGCCACCTGGTCCTGGCGCAGGCCGTGTGCGTAGTAAAGCCAGGCGGCCTTGTGGATAAGCTGTTCTGCCGGTCGGATCGCCATGCCATCTCCTCGCTGACATTATTCACGGCTCTCGACAAAAGTCAAATTGAGAGAGGAGGCATGGTATGGCATGGGAGCATTGCCGATGTCAGCAATTGCACATTTATTGTTATTGCGGTACCATTTGATCAGACAGGAGATCCGAGAATGAACGTATCGTTGGGAGAGCGATGGGAAACCTTCGTGTCCAATATTGTCAAACGCGGCCGCTACGGCTCTGCCAGCGAAGTCGTGCGCGAGGGCCTACGCCTGGTCGAAGAACGAGAGGAAAAGCTGAAGGCGCTGCGTGCCATGGTGGACAAGTCGTTTGCCGAAGGCGGCGAGGCCACTGAGCAGGATATTGACGCGGCTTTGGAAGCCAAGGCCAAGCAACTCGCGAAGGAAGGCTTTTAGGGGTGCCACGGCTGCGCATGCTGCCGTCAGCACAGACAGATTTGGTCAATATCCTTGAATACATCACCAGCCAAAGCGGCAGCCTGTTGATCGGCCGGCGCTTTGTGGATGCGTTACGCCAGAAATGCCGCGATCTGGCGAGCTTGCCTGTGACGATCGGTCGTGCTCGTCCCGAACTCCGGCCGGACGTCCGAAGTTTCACTTTCAGGGGGTATGTTATTTTCTTCCGTTACAATAGCGATTTCTTCGAGGTGGCGAACATTGTGGAAGGACATCGGGACATAGATGCTTTGTGGCCGGAGGATGAAGGCGAGTAGGGCTCCCAGGTAAATAGGCGAAGCCGCATACCACTGAGGTGGCTTCGATGAGATATTCACCAACAGCGGGCGCTTGCATCGCGAAAGACGGTTGCAACAGACCGGCGATGCACAAATCCTACACCGTGTTCAAAGCCAGGTGGTAAGAAGGCCTAATAACCCATTTGCGGAGGACGGGATGGGCAATCCCTACGAACAGGACCTCGATCGAAACCCGGCCAACCACCAGCCGCTGACGCCGCTCACCTATTTCGAGCGGGCGGCAAAAACCTTTCCCGATCAGACCGCCATCATTCATGGCCGCCAGCGCACGACCTATCGCGATTTCTGGAAGCGCTCGCTGAGGCTTGCCTCGGCGCTGGCGAAGCGCGGCATCGGCAAGGGCGACACCGTCACCGTCATGCTGTCCAACACACCGCCGATGCTAGAAGCGCATTTCGGCGTGCCGATGACCAAGGCGGTGCTGCACTCGCTCAACACCCGCCTCGACGCCGCCGTCATTGCCTTCCAGCTCGATCACGCCGAAAGCAAGGTGCTGATCGTCGACCGCGAATTCGCCGGCGTGGTTCGGCAAGCGCTGACGCTGGCCAAGGTCAGGCCGCTGTTGATCGATTACGACGATCCCGACTATGCCGCCGATGCGCCCTATCCAAAGGGCGAGCGGATCGGCACGCTGGACTATGAGGCGTTTGTCGCCGACGGCGACGAGGATTTCGCTTGGTCGATGCCGGACGATGAATGGGATGCTATCTCGCTCAACTACACCTCCGGCACCACAGGCAATCCGAAGGGCGTCGTCTGTCACCATCGGGGCGCGGCACTGATGGCCTATGCCAACACCATCCACGCCGGGATGGGCAAGCACCCGGTCTACCTGTGGACGTTGCCGATGTTTCACTGCAACGGCTGGTGCTTTCCCTGGACGCTTGCCGTGCAGGCCGGCACGCATGTCTGCCTGCGCTGGGTGCGGCCGAAGCCGATCTACGACGCCATCGCCGATCACGGCGTCACCCATCTCTGCGGTGCACCCATCGTCATGTCGGTGCTGATCAACCCTAGGGACGAGGACAAGCGGCAATTCCCGCAGACCGTCACCTTCAATACCGCCGCGGCGCCGCCGCCCGAGGCGGTGCTGTCGGGCATGGCCGATGCGGGCTTTGCCGTCACCCATCTCTACGGCCTGACCGAAACCTATGGCCCGGCCGTCGTCAACGAATGGCATGGCGAGTGGGACCGGCTTGAGAAAGGGGCGAGGGCGGCGAAGAAGGCCAGGCAAGGCGTACGCTATGCCGCGCTCGAAGGCCTGACGGTGATGGACCCGCAGACGATGCAAGAGACACCGGCCGACAGCGAAACGATCGGCGAGGTGATGTTCCGCGGCAATATCGTCATGAAGGGCTATCTGAAAAACCGCAAGGCGAGCGATGAGGCCTTTGCCGGGGGCTGGTTCCATTCGGGCGACCTCGGCGTCATGCATCCGGACGGCTACATCCAGCTCAAGGACCGTTCCAAGGACATCATCATCTCCGGCGGCGAAAACATCTCCTCGATCGAGGTCGAGGAGGCGCTCTACAAGCATCCCGCCGTCGGTTCCTGCGGCGTTGTCGCCCGATCCGACGACAAATGGGGCGAGGTGCCGGTCGCCTATGTCGAGCTGAAGCCGGGCAAGGCGGCGACCGAGGCCGAAATCATCGGGCACTGCCGCGCGCTGCTCGCCCGCTTCAAGGTGCCGAAAGCGGTGATCTTCGCAGAAATCCCGAAGACTTCGACGGGCAAGATCCAGAAGTTCCGGCTGCGGGAGATGGCAAAGCAGCCTTAACGCCTGATCCGAAACGGAACCGATTTCGGAAAGCATCTTTTCAAGATCCTTCGCAAAAAAAGACGGGCGGCTTGCAGGCGCGCCCGGCGGAAACCACATGCGTTTCATGGGCCAACTCCGTCCAGAGGTGTCACCATCTGTCATCAGGGGCACCGGCTGGCGAAAATCGCGCCTTGACAGGTGATGGTTTTCAATTTACGAGTGACGAAATTCTAAATTCGTCAGTCGTAAATTGGCCAACGAGATGCTTGAAACCCTAGACACCACCGCCGATTCCGCCCGCCAGGAAAATGTCACGCGCATCCTGGATTGCGCGGAGCGACTGTTTCGCCACTACGGCTACGGCAAGACCAACGTCGCCGACATAGCGCGCGAACTCGGCATGTCGACCGCCAACATCTATCGCTTCTTCGCCTCCAAGGTGGAAATCCACCAGGCGGTTTGCGGCCGTATGCTCGAGACCTGCTACCGGTTGACCTACGAAGCCTGCCATGGCCCCGGCAACGCCAGCGAAAAACTCCGCCGCTATGTGCATACGCACTATCAGTGGACGCTCGAGACCATGATCGACCAGGAGAAGGTGCACGAGATGGTCATTGTTGCCATCGAGCGCGACTGGCATGTCATCGAAAAGCACATCGACAGCATCCATGAACTGGTCGCGGATGTGATCCGCGAGGGCATCGCCACCGGCGAGTTCATCGATCAGGATCCGGTGATCGCTTCCCGGTGCTTCGGCGCTGCCATTATCAGCCTCTGCCATCCGCAGATGATGGCCCAGTGCCTCGCCAAGAAGAACCGGGCGACGCCGGACGAGCTGACCGAGTTTGCTATCAGAGCCTTGAAGAAATGACCGTTGCCGCCCGTCGGGCGGCGATACCGGCAATTCATCCCCACAGTTCGGGAGTACGAAAAGTGTCTTTGTCCAAGTCCATCACCTACAGGCTACCAGCCGCCGGCCTGGCACTGATTATCGTCGCCTCTCTCGGCCTCGCCGGCTGCTCGCAGGAGAAAGCCGAGGTCACCGAGATCATCCGCCCGGTCAAGGTGGTCGAGATCGCCAAGGCGAGCGATACCCGTCAGCTTTCCTATTCCGGATCGGTGCGTGCCCGCACCGAGATGAATCTCGGCTTTCGCATCAACGGCAAGATCACCGAGCGCCTTGTCGACATCGGTGACCGCGTCAAGCCGGGCGACGTTCTCGCCCGCATCGATCCCACCGACTACGAACTTTCGGTGAGAAGCGCTCAGGCCAGCCTCGATGCCGCCGACCGTCAGGTCGAGACAGTCGAGCTGACGCGCAAGCGCGCCGAACAGCTCTACGCCAAGAATTTCGCGCCGAAGTCGCAGCTCGAGCAGGCGACGCTCGCCTATAACCAGGCGGTCGCCACGCGCGATTCCGCCCGCTCGCAGCTTGCCCAGGCACAGAACCAGGTCCGCTATACCGATCTCAAGGCGGACAAGAACGGCATCGTCACCGCCGTTGCCGCCGATGTCGGCCAGGTGGTCGGCTCCGGCACGCCGGTGGTGACCGTTGCCATCGACGGCGAGAAGGAAGTCCTGATCGCCGTTCCGGAAACCGATATCGCCGAATTCAAGCCGGGCAAGACCGTCAAGGCGGGCTTCTGGTCCGATGAGGCGCTGACGCTCGACGGCAAGGTCCGCGAAGTCGCCGGCAGCGCCGATCCGCAGTCGCGCACCTTTGCCGTTCGCGTCAGCCTGCCCAACGATCCGCGCGTGCTGCTAGGCATGACCGCCTCCATCGAAGCCGCGGCGGACAACCGGCAGCAGCTGGTGTCGATCCCGCTGGCCGCGTTGGCGCAAAAGGACAGCCAATCGATCGTCTGGACAGTCGACCGCAATGGCGGGACCGTCCATGCGCATCCGGTCAAGGTCGCCGCCTTCACCCCCGACGGCGTCAGTGTCGCCGACGGGCTGAAGCCGGGCGACGTCGTCGTCGCCGCCGGCACGCAGTTCATGACCGAGAATCTGAAAGTCAAGCTGACCGGTGATGCAGCGCAACAGTCGGCATCGGCCGACGACGCTGCCAGGCGCTTGCGCTGACGGCCAGGCAATTCACGGTTTCCGGGCGGCAGGCGCCCGATTGTCGAGATCTCAAGTCGATGTAACCCCCACGTCGATGCTCGCGTCCCACCGCGATGTAGATCTCTCAACTCCGTAAGGCCTCGCCGTCCGGAAGCCCACATCGGAAGTTCCGTAGGCATGCCAGGCGCGTGCTCTGTTGATCAAATTGAAATGGACTGACGCCGATGACCATCGACACCAACGAAAAGCGGTCTTTCAATCTTTCACGCTGGGCAATCGGCCATCCGAGCATTGCCCGCTTCCTGTTCGGTCTGATCATCGTCGCCGGTGCGCTCGGCCTGATGCGCATGGGCCAGAAGGAAGACCCCGATTTCACCTTCCGCGTCATGGTCGTCCAGGCGATCTGGCCTGGCTCCTCGATCAAGGAGATGGAAGACCAGGTCGTCAACAAGATCGAGCGCAAGCTGCAGGAAACGCCGCATCTCGATTTCGTCCGCTCCTACACCCGCGCCGGCAGCGCCATCATCACCTTGCAGGTCAAGGGCGACACCAATCCCGCCCAGGTCGCCGATGCTTTCTATCAGGTGCGCAAGAAGGTCGGCGATATCGCCAACGAGCTGCCTCAGGGGCTGCTCGGGCCCTACTTCAACGACGAATTCGGCGACACGTTCATCACCCTGCATTCGATCAGTGGCGACGGCTACAGCTATCCCGAGCTGAAGAAATTCGCTATCCAGGCGCGTGACATGCTGCTGACGACGCCTGGCGTCGAGAAGGCCGTGATCATCGGCGACCAGCCGGAAAAACTCTACATAGACGTTTCATCCAAGGCGCTTGCCGAACGCGGACTGACGCTGACCGACCTGCAGAATGCCATCCGAGGCCAGAACAACGTCGACCCGGCAGGTTCGGTCGACACCGGCCAGCGTTCGGTGCGCATTTCGGTCGAAGGCGACGTCACCAGGGCGGCCGACATCCGCGAGCTTCGCCTGCGCGCCGGCAACCAGGTGACGCGCCTCGGCGACATCGCCACGGTGACCTCCGGCCTCGAGGATCCGTACCAGCGCAAATACCGTTTCAACGGTCACGACAGCGTCCAGCTCGGCGTCGTCATGGCCAAGGGCTTCAACGTCACCGACGTCGGCAAGGACGTCGAAGCGACCTACAAGCGCTTCGAAGAGGCGCTGCCCTATGGCGTTTCGGTCGATCAGATTTCCGACCAGCCGCATGTCGTGAAGGAGGCGGTGAGCGAGTTTATGGAAGCGCTCGGCGAAGCGCTGCTGATCGTGCTTTTCGTGTCGTTCCTGTCGATCGGCTGGCGTTCGGGCCTGGTGATCGCCATCGTCATTCCGCTGGTCCTGGCAGCCACGTTTGCCATCATGTACGAGCTCGGCATCGACCTGCAGCGCATTTCGCTCGGCGCGCTGATCATCGCCCTTGGCCTCTTGGTCGACGACGCGATGATCGTCGTCGAGATGATGGAGCGAAAGCTCGAGGAAGGCCTGGTCAAGGTCGAGGCGGCGAGCTTCGCCTACTCCTCGACCGCTTTCCCGATGCTGACCGGCACGCTGATCACCACAGCCGGCTTCATCCCCGTCGGTTTCGCAGCCTCGACGGCCGGCGAATATGTGCGCACCCTGTTTTACGTCGTCGGCATCGCGCTGGTCGTGTCCTGGTTTGCGGCGGTCTATTTCACGCCGTGGCTCGGCCACATGATCCTTAAGCAGCGCAAGCACGCCGGCAGCCATCACGATGTCTTCGACACGCGCTTCTACCGCCGTCTTCGCTCGACTGTGGCATGGGCGGTGCGCCATCGCATCATCGTCCTGGTGATGACGCTGATGACCTTTGCCACCAGCCTGTGGGCGTTCCAGTTCATCCCGCAGAATTTCTTCCCGCAATCGTCGCGTCCGGAAATCCTCGTCGATCTCTGGCTGCCGGAAGGCACCAGCATCAAGGAAGTCGAGACCCAGGCCAAGGCGCTCGAAGCCAGGATGATGGACGACAAGGACAAGCGCTTCATTGCCACCTATATCGGCGAAGGCGCGCCGCGCTTCTTCCTGCCGCTCGACCAGCAGCTTCGCAATCCGAACTTCGCCCAGCTTCTGGTGATGGCCAATGACGAACCGGCCCGCGAGCGGCTGATCGTCAAGCTGCGCACCATCCTGGCCGAGGATTTCCCATCGATCCGCGCCAAGGTCGATCGCCTGTTCCTCGGTCCGCCGACCGGCTGGCCGGTGCAGATGCGCGTCATGGGTCCGGATCGCCAGGAGGTGCGCCGCATCGCCGACGAGGTGAAGGCGAAGTTCCAGGCAAATCCGCTGCTCGGCGCCACCCACGACGACTGGCTGGAGCCGGTGCCGGCGATGAAGCTGGTGATCGACCAGGATCGTGCCCGTGCGCTCGGCGTCACCTCGCAGCGCATCCGCCAGATGCTGCAGGCAAGCATGTCGGGAGCGCCGCTCGATGACTTCCGCGACGGCGAGGAGACGGTTTCGATCGTCGCCCGCGAACCGGAGGCAAGCCGTCACCTGCTGTCGGCGGTCGACTCCGTCTATATCCCGACCGATTTCGGTGGCTCCGTGCCGCTGTCGCAGGTCGCTAAGATCGTCCCGGTGCTGGAGCAAGGCGTTGAATGGCGGCGCGACCGCTTGCCGACCATCAGCGTACGCGCCACGCTTCCGGATGGCGTGCAGCCGAACGATGTCGCCATGAAGATGTACAGCGAGATGCAGGGTCTGCGCGCCAGCCTCGCCCCCGGCTACAAGATCGAGATCCAGGGCGGCGCCGAGGATGCGGCCGAAAGCCAGGCCTCGATTGCGGCGAAAGCGCCGATCATGCTGGCCGTCATCGTCGTGCTGCTGATGATCCAGCTGCAGCATTTCGGCAAGGCGATGCTGGTGCTGGCGACCGGTCCGCTCGGCATCATCGGCGCGGCGGCGGCACTTTTGATCAGCGGCGCCCCGTTCGGCTTCGTCGCCATCCTCGGTGTCATCGCCCTGCTCGGCATCATCATGCGCAACTCGATCATCCTGGTCGATCAGATCGACCAGGACATCGCCGCCGGCGTGGGGCGTTCCGAGGCCATCATCGGCTCGGCGGTCCGCCGCTTCCGGCCGATCGTGCTGACGGCGTTGACCGCGGTGCTGGCGCTGATCCCGATCTCGCGCGGCGTCTTCTGGGGGCCGCTCGCCTATGCCATGATGGGCGGCATTCTCGTCGCCACGGTGCTGACCATCCTTGTCCTGCCGGCAGCCTATGCGCTGTTCTTCGGCAGGGAGCCCAAGAAGGTGGTGGAGCAGGCGGCCGAGACGGAAGAAAAGAACGAAAGGCCGCAACTGGCCCTGGCGGCCGAATAGGGCTGTTGGCAAATGTGACCTCCGGCGGTTTAATCCGCCCACCAGGCGTAGGCGCCGGAGGAGGACCGTCATGACCATGGCTCAGACAAAGGCACCGCTGCGGCTGCCGATCGACGGGCGCCATCGCCGGATGTTCATCGGCGGTGGCTGGATCGATGCCCGCTCCGGCCGGACCATGGAGAGCCGCAACCCCGCCACCGGCGCGGTCATCGCCACGGTGCCGCGCGGCGACCGCCAGGACATCGACTTTGCGGTGACTGCTGCGCGCAAGGCGTTCGAGGGCCCGTGGAGCCGGTTCAAGCCTTATGAGCGGCAGGTACTGCTGCTGAGGATCGCCGACCTCTTCGAAAAGAACTGGGAAGAGATCAGCCGCTCCGACACCACCGACATGGGCATGCCGATCGTGCGCACCCGCGCCAATCGCAACCGCGTCATCGGCATGCTGCGCTATTATGCAGGCATGGCGACGGCGCTGCACGGCGAGACGATCGAAAACTCGCTGCCCGGCGAAATCGTCTCCTTCACCCGCAAGGAGCCGGTCGGCGTCGTCGGCGCCATCATCCCGTGGAACGCACCGACGGCCGCGTCGATCTGGAAGATCGGCCCGGCGCTGGCGACCGGCTGCACCATCGTGCTGAAACCGTCGGAAGAGGCACCGCTGACGCCGCTTTTGATCGCCGACATCATGAACGAAGCCGGCGTCCCGGAAGGCGTCGTCAACATCGTCACCGGCACCGGCATCGAGGCGGGCGCCGCACTCGCCGAGCACATGGGTGTCGACAAGATCGTCTTCACCGGCTCGACGGTGACCGGCCAGTCGATCGTGCGGGCCTCGGCCGGCAACCTCAAGCGCGTATCCTTGGAGCTCGGCGGCAAGTCGCCGGTCATCGTCTGCGCCGATGCCGATCTCGACAAAGCGGTGCCGCTGGCCGCGATGTCGGTGTTCGCCAATTCCGGCCAGATCTGCATCGCCGGTTCGCGCCTCTTCGTCGAACGCGCCGTCCATGACGAGTTCGTCGAGCGGCTCGCGGCATATGCCAAGGGTCTCAGGGTCGGCGACGGCATCGACCCGGCGACCGAGATCGGCCCGCTCGTCTCCGAAAAGCAGTTGCAACGGGTCACCGGTTACCTCGAGGCTGGCACCGCAGAAGGAGCAAAACTCGTCACCGGGGGCGAACGGCTCACGGAAGGCGCGCTTGCCGCCGGCAATTTCGTTGCGCCGACCGTCTTTGCCGGTGTCTCGGACGACATGAAGATCGCCCGCGAGGAGATCTTCGGGCCGGTGATTTCAGCCTTGCCGTTCGATACGCTGGACGAGGCGGTAGAGCGGGCCAACAACACGCCTTACGGCCTGGCTGCAGGGGTCTTCACCCAAAATCTCGCCACCGCCCACCAGCTGTCGCGCAAGATCCGCGCCGGCTCGGTCTGGGTCAACACCTATCACGCGATCGATCCGGCCGTGCCCTTCGGCGGCTACAAAATGAGCGGCTACGGCCGCGAGGGCGGCGCCGAGCACCTCGACGAATATCTCAACACCAAGGGCGTGTTCATCAAGATCGATTGAGCCAGAATAGGTCCAGAAACGAAAAACCCGCCTCAGCGGCGGGTCTCGGGGCGAATCAGCACCATAGCGAATTTAGTAGCATAGCTGCCGGCACAAAGCAAGAACAAAATGCAGGGACCGGGCGCATCGCGCGCCCGATCCCTCAAGGCAAGCCTCAGATGACGAACAGCCAGTTGGCGAGCAGCACCACTGCGACCCCAGCGATCAGCGTCAGGTAGGGCAGCATGCCCGCCTTGCGTACCGCAAGGTCGGACGAGCTCATGCCGAGATCGGCCAGCATGTGGTCGGGGAACTTGCCCTTGTCCTGGATGTAATGCCGGAAGCAGAACACCGGGATGATCAAGGCTGCCGTGATCAGCCCGGCCCACAATGCCATCGGATTCCAGACCTTGGCGCCGGCGCCCATGAAGACCGCGTTGACATAGGCAAAGATCGCGCCGAGGCCGAGCAGCCAGCTCGGCGCCTTCCATGGCCGCGCGATGTGGCCATTGTCGATGCGGTGGATCCAGCCGGCATTGAGATTGAGAAAGTTGAAGATGATGTAGCCGCAATTCGACACCGCCAGGATGAAGAAGAAGCTCGTCGCGTCGGCCGAGGCGATGGCCAGCACGATCAGGTTGAAGATCAAGTCGGTCCACATCGCCCGCGTCGGCGCGCCATGCTCGTTGACGTGGCTGAGGTAGCGCGGCAGCCAGCCGTCGACCGAACCCTGGTAGAGCGTGCGCGAAGAGCCGGCCATCGCCGTCATGATGCAGAGCACCAGCGCCAGGATCATCAGCATGACCAGCAGGCTGTGGATCAGCTGTCCGCCGCCGACCATACCGGCCAGTGCGTCAGCAACGCCGGAGCCATCGACGATCGGCGTCGCCAGCATGCCGTTCAAGCCGAGCACGCCCTGGAAGGTGAATGGCACCAGGATGAACAGCAGCATGCACAACAGGCCGGAATAGAAGATCGCCTTGAAGGTATCGGTGCCCGGGTTCTTGAACTCGGAGGTGTAGCAGACGGCGGTCTCGAAACCGTAGGTCGACCATGCCGCGATGAACATGCCGCCGAGCACCAGCGTCCAGCCGGCGATGTTCCACGCACCGGGCTCCGGCGCATAGGCCGCGGCGAGCGGCACCAGCGGCGAAAAATTCGCCCAATCGATCTGGCCGGTGACGATCGGCACCGCGCCGACGATCAGCATCGGGATGATGACCAGCAGGCCGATATATTTCTGCACGTTGGCAGTGCCCAGGATGCCGCGATGCTGGATCGAAAAGATGATCAGCATCAGCACCGCGCCGATGAAGAAGGTGGCGTTGAAGGTGAAGGAAACCGGGCCTAGCATGTGGCCGTAGAGCGTCCAGTTGCGGATCGCCGGCGTCGCCGCCGCGGTGACCGCGTTGATGGCGTCGGCGGCGCTGGTTCCGGCATGGGCCGCGATATAGGCGGCGACTTCCGGCGAAGTGTCGGTGAACAGCGGCACCGGCGCCAGTGCGTTGAGGATATAGGCGGCGGCGATCGAGCAGCCGAGCGACAGCACCGGCGACCAGGCGAACCAGTTGCACCACACCGAAAGCGGCGCGATGAATTTCGAGTAACGCAGCCAGGCAGTGGCGCCGTACACCGAGGCGCCGCCGGATTTGTTCGGGAACAGCCCGGCGATTTCCGCATAGGTGAAGGACTGCAGGAAGCCCATGATCATGGATACCGTCCAGATCAGGAAGGCCAGCGTTCCGGTGGTGCCGGCAATGCCGCCGATCGAAAACAGGACAAGGGCCGGAACGCCGCTTGCTACCCAGAAGGCGCCGCGCCAATCGATGTTGCGGTGCAGCTGCCCTTCGGCAGGCGGCACCAAGGTGGTGACTATCGTGCTCATTTACGTGGATTCCCCATTTTTGATGTTCCCCATCGGCAACAGCCGCAATCTCGCGAAGGCGTCATCGACGCTCACGTTGAACGGCCCAAGCGTTTTCCCCTCAGTAGTATTTTATTCTTAGCAGTGAAGATTGACCCAACGCCCTTTCACGTCAAGCGCTTTGTGACGCTGTGCACATTGCTGTGAAAGACAGGACAAGCAGCCGCATCGCCGAAAGGCTGGACTAAGCCTCCCGTGGGGCGATCGGTCACGAGCGCGGCCTGGTCTTTTGCGGGTCGTAATGGGCAAAGGCGACGACGCGCGCCGGCAGCCGCTTGCTGTGGCCGTCGAGCTTGCCGACCTCGACCTCGGTGCCGATGGCCGCGTGGGCGACGTCGAGCCTGGCCAGCGCGATGGTCTTGTTCAGCAGCGGCGAACGCATGCCTGAGGTGACGACGCCGATCTGGGCGCGGCCGACATGCACGCAATCGCCGTGGCCGACGGCGACATTGGCGTCGATGTCGAGGCCGACCAGCTTCCTCTGCGGATTTTCCTTGCGTCGGATCAGCGCCTCGCGGCCGATGAAATCGTCGCTCTTGGTCTTCAGCGGCACGGTGAAGCCGATGCCGGCCTCGAACGGGTCGGTCTGGTCGGAGAACTCGTAGCCGGCAAAGATCAGCCCGGCCTCGATGCGCACCATGTCGAGCGCCTGCAGCCCCATCGGCTTCAGGCCGTGCGGCTGGCCGGCCTGCCAGATCGCGTCGAACACCTTTTCGACGTCGCGCGGATGGCACCAGATCTCGTAACCGAGCTCGCCGGTGTAACCGGTGCGCGAAACCACGACCGGAATGCCGTTGCCGCCGCCGATGCGGGCGACCGCGAAACGGAACCATTCAAGCTCGTCGATCGACGGCTGCAGCGGCGAGGTCCAGATGATCTCTCTGAGGATGTCGCGGCTTTTCGGTCCCTGCACTGCGACGTTGTGCATCTGGTCGGTCGACGAGCGGACCAGCACGGTGAAGCCGAGTTTTTGCGCCGTTTCTCGCAGCCATTCGCCGGATAGATCGTCGCCGCCGACCCAGCGGAAATTATCCTTGCCGAGCCGAAGCAGCGTGCCGTCGTCGATCATGCCGCCATGCTCGTAGCACATGGCGGAATAGACGACCTGGCCGACGCCGAGCTTCTTGATGTCGCGGGTCAGCGTGTATTGCAGCAGCGCTTCCGAATCCGGCCCGGTGACCTCGAACTTGCGCAGCGGCGACAGGTCCATGATCACGGCGTCCTGCCGGCAGGCCCAGTATTCGTCGATGGGGCCTTGCCTGGCGAAGGAATTGGCCAGCCAGTAACCCTTGTACTCGACGAAGTTGCGGGTGTGCTTGGCAAAGCTCGAATGAAAGGCGGTCTCGCGGGTCATTTTCGGTTCCGAATCGGGCGTCATGCGTCTGGCGATCGCTCGCGAGAATTTGTGCTGGCCGGAATAGGTTCGCACATGGATGTCGGTCAGGTTCCAGCCATTGGCGGGCGTCGTATCGTCAGGGCAGGCTGACGAGACGCAGACGATGTCGGTCAAGGCGCGCAGCAGCACATAGTCGCCCGGCCGCGACCACGGCTCGTCGGAAACCACGACGCCATGCGCGTCGATTGACGTGTTGAAGAAGAAGTTGATCGCCATCCAGCCGGCGCGGGGCGTCACACCCTTGTCGGCCAGCGCGCGGTTGAAATTCTCCGAGCAGTTGGGATGGCCGGGATAACCGATGTCGTCGTAATATTTGGCGGCGCAGGCGAGCGCGAATGCATCGTGCCGGCCGCAAGTGTCCTGGATAACCTCGACCAGCGGCTCCATGTCCTGGTCATAATATTTCGAATGCAGGCCGGGCATCGGATAACTCGAGCCCATCAGGGTGCGCGTCGTCGTCACGTCGAGCGGATGATCGCGGCCCTTGTCCAGCTTGCGCGCCGAAAAGCACTGGAAGTCCGTGCATTGACGCCCGTCGACATCGATGATCTGCAGATAGTCGCCGGCTTTGACGAAGTAGGCTTCCGCCGTCGCCGAATTGACGCGCAGGTCGAGCACGGGATCGGCCAGCGGGTCGGCAAGCCTGGATTTCGCCGCCGGGCGGATGGTGGCGCGCCGGACGATGACGCTAAGCGGCGTCGCCGTATCGTGGCCGTCGACCAGCATCGGACCACCGGGCGCCGCAATCACCATCGACCCATCGCGGGCGACGGTAAAAGCCTGTTCGGTACCGGCAGGGGTGGCGCCGCCGAACACGCGCACTGCCTTTGCCTGGTCGAGCTGCACCTGTCGTCGCTCGAGCCCCCGGCGCAAGGAAGCGAGGCTGTCGTCGCCCTCGGCCAGCAGCGCCTTGATGCCGGCGGCATTGCTGTTCGATTTCTCGCCGAAAATGCCGGGATCGGTCGCGCCGCTGCTATCCCATGCCAGCAGCTCGCAGGCCTGCCCGCCCTCGACATTGCGCACGCTGATCGTATCGCCGGCCTCGACCTCGATCAGCACGGCGCCATTGCCCTGGACGGTATAGCGCTCCATCCCGGCCGGCAGCGCGATCTGGCCTGGCCGCAGGATCAGGCTCGGCCGGGGCGGTCCGGCGGCGACGGCGGGGTAGGGCGACTGGCTCATCTCAACCCTGGTTTCGAGAAACAAGTTTGCCTGTGTGTGAAATTATTTTAGCGGGAAGAATAGCAGGGGGATCGGGTTTGGCAAGGTGAAGGTGGCACAAGCTCCCCCTTCTCCCCCAGGGGGAGAAGGGAAGACGCGCCAAGGCTACCCCAATTCCTCGGAATGCCGGATCTCGACGCCATACTCCGCGGCGGCATCGAGCATCGTATGCCACAGGCTTTCGGCAAACGTCGCAAATACCAGAAGATTGAACACCGCCTGCCCGTCCGGCCGGTCATTGCCGCGCCAGAGATTGATGCTGGTGTGATCTACCGACGTCGCGGCAGCGGTGCCGGCCGGGAACGCCGCCGGGTGCAGGTCCAGCGACGACAGTTTGGCCAGCATCGCGCGTGCCTTTTCTCCGGAAATGCTGATCAGCGCGCGGGCATGCGACTGGTCGGACAGCGAGGCGGATTGCGCAAACGCCTGGCTCAGCGGTCCGATCGTGTGCTTGCCGCCATTGGACAGGACCAGGAACTGATCCGGTCCCGACCAGATCAGCGTAGCGTCGGGAGCTCGGACCGCCTTTGGCGTTTCCGGGGCGGCAACGCCGAAGCGGGTTTCGGCAGCCTTCGCCAGTTCTGCCGCTTTGCCGCGCCGCGCCATCACCTGGATCAGGTCGAAATTGCGGATCTCGGTGAGCGATACGCCCGCCGCCGTGCCGCGCGCGCCATAGGCGCCGCCGACAAGCGCCTTCTCCAGCGGACTGCGGCTAATCCAGGAAAACTCAGCCACGCTGGCGCCCTCCATCCGGGTCGTAGAAGACGGGACTGCACAGCTCGACATCGTAGTCTTCGCCGCGCAGCGGGTCGTGCGCGTGGACGATCTCGCCGATGCGCTCGCGGCCGCGCTCAACCAGTGCCAACCCAATCCACTGGTCGAGCGTCGGCGAGAAGCAGACCGAGGTGACGTAGCCCTGGTCGTTATCGGGACCGGGTGTCTTGCCCTTCGGCATGATATGCGCGCCGGAGCGCAGGCGGCGTGTCTTGTCGACCGGCTTGATGCCGACCACGACCTGCCGGTCCGGCGCAACCAGCACCTCGCGCCTCGCCATGACGCGGCCGATGAAGTCTTTCTTGGTCGACATCATCTTGCCGAAGCCAAGGTCGGCGGCGGTCGTCGTGCCGTTCAGCTCCGGCCCGGCGACATGCCCCTTTTCGATGCGCATGACGCCGAGTGCCTCGGTGCCGTAGGGCGTCACGCCGAACGGCTTGCCGGCCAGCATCAAATTGCGCACCAGCGCGTCGCCGTAACGCGCCGGAACCGAGATCTCGAACGCCATCTCGCCGGAGAACGAGATGCGGAACAGCCGCGCTTTGATGCCGCCGCGTAGCGCGACTTCGCGCGCGCCCATAAAGGGAAAGCCCTCGTTCGACAAATCCTCCGCCGGATCGACGATTTCGCGAAGCAGGTCCCGCGTCTTCGGCCCGGCGATCGAGAATTGCGCCCACTGGTCCGAGACCGAGGTCAACTGCACATCGAACTCGGGAAACAGCACCTGCCGGCAGAATTCGAGATGCTGCATCACCAGCCCGGCCTTGGCGGTGGTGGTGGTCAGGAAATAGTGATCCTCGGCCAGCCGCGACGTCGTGCCGTCGTCATAGACGATGCCGTCCTCGCGCAGCATCAGCCCGTAGCGGGCTTTGCCGACAGCAAGATTGGAGAAGGTGTTGATGTAGACGCGGTCGAGGAAGGCGCCGGCATCCGGGCCGTGTACGTCGATCTTGCCGAGTGTCGAGACGTCGCAGAAGCCGACGCCGGAGCGCACCGCCTTGACCTCGCGGGTGACCGATTCCAGCCAGTCCTTTTCGCCGGCGCGCGGATACCATTGCGCGCGCTTCCACAGGCCGGTGTCGACGAACACCGCGCCCTGTTCGGCGGCCCAGCGATGCGACGGCGTCAGTCGCGTCGCATGAAAATTCTCGTCGCGATGATGGCCGGCGAAGGCGCCGATGGCGACCGGCACATAGGGCGGCCGGTAGATCGTCGTACCGGTCTCGGGAATGGACTTGCCTGACACCGCCGCCATAATGGCGAGGCCGGCGACATTCGAGGTCTTGCCCTGGTCGGTGGCCATGCCGAGCGTCGTATAGCGCTTGAGATGCTCGACCGACTCGAAGCCTTCGCGCTGCGCCAGTTCGATGTCGGACGCGGTCACGTCATGCTGGTAATCGACGAAGGCTTTCCCTTTGCCGGCCACATGCCAGAGCGGCGTCAGCGAAAAGGCTTCGTCGTCGGCGACCGGCGATGTGCCGGCATTGCCGCTTCGTCCGGCGCTCTGCGCTGCCGTAGCACCCGCGGCAAATCCCTGGCGCAGGCAGTCGCCCAGCCCGAAGGCGCCGTTGGCGGCGCCGACGGCCACCATGCCGGGTGGCGCGCCGTCCGGCACGAAGGCTGCAATATCGTCCTGCCATTTCGGCCGGCCGCGATGGTAGGAAGTCAGCCCGACCGCCGGATTCCAGCCGCCGGAGACGGCAAGTCCGTCTGCCTCGACCTCGGCGCGTGCGCCGCCGGTGAGCGCCACCGCAATTTTCCTAACGCCGTCCTTGCCGCCCTCGACCCCGCTGACCGAGCCGTTGAGCACGGCAAAGCCGCCTTTGGCGGCAAGCGCGCGATGCGCGGCGGAGACGTCCGGGCGTCCATCGATCACCGCCGCGATCTGCAGACCGGCGGCAAGCGCGGTCTCGACCGTGCGCCAGCCGTCCTCATTGTTGGTGAACAGGGCGATCCGCCTTGCCGGCGTCGCCGCGTAGCGCGCGACATAGGTCCGCATCGCCGAAGCCATCATCACGCCCGGCGTGTCGTTGCCGGCAAAGACGATCGGCCGCTCGATGGCGCCGGCGGCAACGACGCAACGCCTGGCTACGATCCGCCACAGTCGCTGGCGCACCTGGTGCTCGGGCGGCGAGGGCAGGTGGTCGTTGACCCGCTCGATGGCGCCATAGGTGCCGCCATCATAGACGCCGAACAGTGTCGTGCGGTTCATGATGCGGACATCGGGGAGCGCGGCGAGTTCCCCCAGCGTGCGCGTAATCCATTCGGCTGCCGGCTCGCCGTCGATCGTGCCGCCGTCGGCAAGCAGACGGCCGCCGAACGCAAAATCTTCCTCGCACAGGATGACGCGGGCGCCGCTGCGCCCGGCCGCCAATGCCGCCGCAAGCCCGGCCGGGCCGGAACCGGCGATCAGCACATCGCAATGCGCCCACGCCTTGTCGTAATGGTCGGGATCGGCGCCGCCGGCAGCGCGTCCGAGGCCGGCGGCGCGGCGGATCGCCGGCTCGTAGACCGCTTCCCAGAATTTCGCCGGCCACATGAAGGTCTTGTAGTAGAAGCCGGCGACGAAGATCGGCGCAAACAGCTGGTTGACCGCCATCAGATCATGGCGCAGCGACGGCCAGCGGTTCTGGCTGGCCGCTTCGAGCCCGTCATAAAGTTCGGCTGTGGTCGCCTTGGTGTTCGGCTCGCGCCGCGCTCCCGTGCGCAGTTCGACCAGCGCGTTCGGCTCTTCGGATCCAGCGGTCAGGATGCCGCGCGGCCGATGGTATTTGAAAGAGCGGCCGACCAGCTTGATGCCATTGGCGATCAGCGCCGAGGCGAGCGTGTCGCCCTGGAAGCCGGCATAGCTCTTGCCGTCGAAGCGGAAGCCCAGCGGAGCGGAACGATCGATGAGACCGCCGCTCTCCAGCCGGTGTGTCTGCGCAGGGCCAACCATCAAGCGCCCACCTTGGCGGCACCAACGCCCGCCGCCGGCTCGACGGAGGAAATCTCATGCGTCAGCGTGTTGCGGGCGACCTTCAGCCAGGCCCGACAGCCGCCGCCATGGTACCAGTATTCACTCATCGGCCCGGCGACGTTGTCGCGCAGATAGACGTAGTCGAAGACCTCGTCTTCGGTGGCGCCGGCCGTCGGACGCGCCGGCTTGGCGTCGCCCAGATAGGTGAACTCGCCGAGTTCGCGTTCGCCGCAGAAGGGACAGACAATGCGCATGCTTCTTCAGCCAGCCTTCAATGCAGGTTCGGTTGGGCGCCCTGGCCCTTTTCGTCGATCATCGCACCTCGCCGGAAGCGGTCGAGGCGGAAGCGCGCCGCCTCCTTGTGCGGCTCGTCGCGTGCCAGCAGATGGGCAAAGACCAGGCCGGAACCTGGCGTCGCCTTGAAGCCGCCATAGCACCAGCCGGCGTTGAGATAGAGCCCGTCGACCGGCGTCTTGTCGATGATCGGCGAGCCGTCCATCGACATGTCCATGATGCCGCCCCACTGACGCAGAAGCCGTATCCGGCCGATCATCGGCATCAGCGCCATGCCGCCCTCGCAAACGTCTTCCATGACAGGCAGATTGCCGCGCTGGGCGTAGGAATTGTAGCCGTCTATATCGCCGCCGAAGACCAGGCCGCCCTTGTCGGACTGGCTGACGTAGAAATGGCCGGCGCCGAAGGTCATGACATTGGGGATCAGCGGCTTGATCGCCTCCGACACGAATGCCTGCAGCACATGGCTTTCGATCGGCAGCCGCATGCCGGCCATCGCCGCGACGCGCGACGAGGAGCCGGCAACCGCCATGCCGACCTTGCCGGCGCCGATCCTGCCGCGCGATGTCTCGACGCCGGTCACCTTGCCGTTGCCGTCGCGGACAAAGCCGGTCACTTCGCAATTCTGGATGATGTCGACGCCGAGCGCGCTCGCTGCATGCGCGTAGCCCCAGACCACGGCATCGTGGCGTGCCGTGCCGCCGCGTCGTTGCAAAAGCCCGCCCTGCACCGGAAAGCGTGCATTGTCGAAGTTCAGGAACGGCATCATCTTCCTGACCGCCGCCAGGTCGAGCAATTCGGCGTCGATGCCGTTGATGCGCATGGTGTTGCCGCGCCGCGCATAGGCGTCGCGCTGTGCGTCGGAATGGTAGAGGTTGATGACGCCGCGCTGGCTGACCATGGTGTTGTAGTTGAGGTCCTGCTCCATCCGCTCCCACAGCTTCATCGAAAGCTCGTAGAAGCCGGTATTGCCGGGCAGCCCGTAATTGGAGCGGATGATGGTGGTGTTGCGGCCGGCATTGCCGGAGCCGATCCAGCCCTTTTCCAGCACCGCGACATTCCTGATGCCGTATTCGCTGGCGAGGAACCATGCCGTCGCCAGGCCATGGCCGCCGCCACCGATGATCACCACGTCGTAATGGCTCTTCGGGCTGGCGTCGCGCCAGGTGCGCTGCCAGTTCTTGTGGCCGGAAAATGCCGCCCGGGCGAGGGAGAAGATCGAGTATTTCATGAACCTGTTTCGCGCCGGGCGTGCAACAATTCCGGATCAGATGTCGAGCGTGTGGTCGCGCTCCCACTGGGTGAAGTGGGAAGCATAGGAATTCCATTCCTGCTGCTTGAGCTTTAGATAGGCCGACGAGAATTCCTCACCCAGCGCCGCCTTGAGCGATTTGTCGTTGTCAAACTCGCGCAGCGCGTCGAGCAGGTTGAGCGGCAGCTTCGGCGCGCCCTCGACCGTATGGCCGAACTGGTACATGTCGATGTCGTAGCGCCGGCCGGGATCGGCCTTGGAGCGGACGCCGTCGAGGCCGGCGGCGATGATGACGGCCTGCAGCAGATAGGGGTTTGCCGCGCCGTCCGGCAGGCGCAGCTCGAAGCGGCCGGGACCAGGCACGCGCACCATGTGGGTACGGTTGTTGCCCGTCCAGGTCACCGTGTTCGGCGCCCAGGTGGCGCCGGAGATGGTGCGCGGCGCGTTGATGCGCTTGTAGGAATTGACAGTCGGGTTGGTGATCGCGGCAAGCGCGGAAGCATGTTTCATGATGCCGCCGAGGAAATTCCTGCCCTTTGCCGACAGGCCGAGCTCCATGGCATTGTCGGCGAAGACATTTGTCTTGCCGTCCTTGTCCCACACCGAGATGTGGGCATGGCAGCCATTGCCGGTCAGGCCCTGGAACGGTTTCGGCATGAAGGTCGCGCGCAGGCCGTGCTTTTCGGCGACCGATTTCACCATGAATTTGAAGAAGGAATGCTTGTCGGCGGTCGCCAGCGCATCGTCGAAGGCCCAGTTCATCTCGAACTGGCCGTTGGCGTCCTCGTGGTCGTTCTGGTAGGCGCCCCAGCCGAGCGCCAGCATGTGGTCGCAGATCTCGGCGATGACGTCATAGCGGCGCATCACCGCCTGCTGGTCGTAGCAGGGCTTCGACGCCGTGTCGTATTCGTCGGAAATCGTCTTGCCGTCCGGCGAGATCAGGAAGAACTCGGCCTCGACGCCGGTCTTGATGTGCATGCCGTCGCCAGCGGCCTCCGCAATCAGTCGCTTCAGCGTGTTGCGCGGCGCCTGCTCGACCGATTTGTCGTCCATGATGCAGTTGGCGGCGACCCAGGCGACTTCGGGCTTCCAAGGCAACTGGATCACCGAGGCCGGATCCGGCACGGCCAGCATGTCGGGATGCGCCGGCGTCAGGTCGAGCCAGGTGGCAAAGCCGGCAAAGCCGGCACCGTCCCGCTGCATGTCGGCGATCGCCTGCGCCGGCACCAGCTTGGCACGCTGCCCACCGAACAGGTCGGTGTAGGATATCATGAAATATTTGACGCCCTTCTCCTTGGCGAAGGCGGCGAGATCGTTCCCCATTATAGTTCCTCGCTTACTGGCATTTGGTTTGTTTTAGAAGCCGTTCTTGCCCGGTATCCAGTTGGTGCCGGCCAGCGGCACGCCGGCCATGGCGGCGGCTTCGATCGTCAAGGCCACAAGATCCTCGGGCTCGAGATTGTGCAGGCTGTTCTTGCCGCAGGCGCGGGCGATTGTCTGAGCCTCAAGTGTCATCACCTTAAGATAATTCGCCAGCCGTCGTCCGGCCGCAATCGGATCGACCCGTTTCATTAGCTCGGGATCCTGCGTGGTGATGCCGGCCGGGTCGCGTCCCTCATGCCAGTCGTCATAGGCGCCGGCGGTCGTGCCGAGTTCGTTGTATTCCGCTTCCCAGCGCGGGTCGTTGTCGCCGAGCGCGACAAGCGCTGCCGTGCCGATCGACACCGCGTCGACGCCGAGCGCCAGCGCCTTGGCGACGTCGGCGCCGTTGCGGATGCCGCCGGAGACGATCAACTGCACCTTGCGGTGCATGCCGAGATCCTGCAGCGCCTGCACGGCCGGCCTGATGCAGGCAAGCGTCGGCTGGCCGACATTTTCGATGAACACTTCCTGGGTTGCGGCGGTGCCGCCCTGCATGCCGTCGACGACGACGACATCGGCGCCCGACTTCACCGCAAGCGCCGTATCGTAATAGGGCCGCGCGCCGCCGACCTTGACGTAGATGGGCTTCTCCCAGTCGGTGATCTCGCGCAGTTCGAGGATCTTGATCTCGAGATCGTCCGGCCCGGTCCAGTCGGGATGGCGCGAGGCTGAGCGCTGGTCGATGCCTTTCGGCAGCGTGCGCATTTCGGCGACGCGGTCGGAGATCTTCTGGCCGAGCAGCATGCCGCCGCCGCCGGGCTTGGCGCCCTGGCCGACGACCACTTCGATCGCGTCGGCGCGGCGCAGATCGCGCGGGTTCATGCCGTAGCGCGACGGTAGGTACTGGTAGACCAGTGTCTTTGAATGGCCGCGCTCTTCCTCGGTCATGCCGCCGTCGCCGGTGGTCGTCGAGGTGCCTGACAGGGTCGCGCCACGGCCGAGCGCTTCCTTCGCCGGGCCGGACAGCGAGCCGAAGCTCATACCGGCAATGGTGATCGGGATTTTCAGCTCGATCGGTTTTTTCGCATAGCGCGAGCCGAGCACGACGCTGGTGTCGCAGCGCTCGCGATAGCCTTCGAGCGGGTAGCGCGAGATCGAGGCGCCGAGGAACAGAAGGTCGTCGAAATGCGGCAGCTTGCGCTTGGCGCCGGCGCCCCTGATATCATAGATGCCGGTCGCCGCGGCGCGGCGGATCTCGGAAAGCGTGTAGTCGTCGAAGGTCGCGGATTTGCGCGGCGTCGTCGGCGGGTTGCGATAGGTCATTGAGCCTCAATACGCGTCGGCGTTGTCGATATTGAAATTGTAGAGGGTACGAGCCGAGCCATAACGCTTGAACTCCGCCGCCTTGACGCCGGTCACGCCGGCGCGGTCGAGCAGGTTTTGCAGCAATTCGAGATGCTCGGGCCGCATCTCCTTGGCGATGCAGTCGGCGCCGAGGCTTTCGACCTTGCCGCGCACGAAAAGCCGCGCCTCGTAGATGGAATCGCCGAGCGCATCGCCGGCATCGCCCAGCACCACGAGATTGCCGGACTGCGCCATGAAGGCCGACATGTGGCCGATATTGCCATGGACGACGATGTCGATGCCTTTCATCGAGATGCCGCAGCGCGACGACGCGTTGCCTTCGATGACCAGCAGCCCGCCGCGGCCGGTGGCGCCGGCATACTGGCTGGCGTCGCCTTTGACGACGATCTGGCCGGACATCATGTTCTCGCCGACGCCGGGTCCGGCCGAGCCATGCACGGTGATGGTGCCGCCGTCGTTCATGCCGCCGCAATAATAGCCGACGCTGCCGCGCACATCGATGGCGACCGGCTGGTCGACGCCGACGGCGACCGAATGGCTGCCTCGCGGGTGCAGTACTTCCCATGCGGTTTCGTTCGAACCGGGCGCCAGATCGTGCAGCGCCTGGTTGAGCTCGCGCAGCGACATTTCGGCCAGGTCGAAGACCCGTGACGCATGGCTCTGTTCGCGACCCGCCTTGGAGAGGTTGATTGCCGGCATTGGTTCAATGCTCCCAGAAATAGACGGTTGCGGGCTCGGGTTCCCAGACCTTCGCATTGTCTATGCCGGGCAGTTTGGTGAGCGCACGATATTCCGAGCCGAAGGCGACATACTGGTCGGTTTCGGCCATTACGGCAGGCTTGCAGGCGATCGGATCGCGCACCACGCCAAAACCGTTCTTGGTGCCGACGACGAAGGTGAAGAAGCCGTCGAGGTCGCTCAGCGTGCCTTCCAGCGCCTCGCCGAGGTTCTTGCCATGCGCCATTTGCGAGGAGAGATAGGCGGCAGCGACCTCGGTATCGTTCTCGGTCTCGAATGTCATGCCTTCGCGGATCAGCTCGCGGCGGACATTGTTGTGGTTGGACAGCGAGCCATTGTGCACCAGGCACTGGTCGGCGCCGGTCGAGAACGGATGCGCGCCCATCGTCGTCACCGCCGATTCGGTCGCCATGCGGGTATGGCCGATGCCGTGGGTGCCGGTCATCTCGCGGACGCCGAAACGGTCGACGACCGCTTCCGGCAAGCCGACTTCCTTGTAGATCTCGACGACGTCGCCGGCACCCATGATGCGGATGTCGGGGCGCAGTGCCTGGATCGCCTCACGCGCCTGGTCGATCTTGGCAGGCGTCGTCCTGACTACCGCATGCGTCGACTTCGCAGCAATGCTCACCGGCGCGCCGATTGCCTTGGCTAGTTCGGCGTCGAGGCCGCGGAAATCGCGCTCCGGCTTGGCCGACTGGATGGTGATCTTGGCTTCACTGGAGGGGGCGCCATAGATGGCGATGCCGGCGCTATCGGGACCGCGATCGCTGAGCGAGATCAGCATCTCCGACAGCATCGCGCCAAGCTGGGGCTCGAGCGACTTGTCCTTCAAAAACAGTCCGACGATTCCGCACATGTCAGGCTCCGCGAGTTTGTTCCCTCCGAGATGTATCGAATGAGTCCGGGGAATTCAATTGGTATGAAAAAAATTTTCCTGTCGTTATATATCGGCTGAGGCGCCGCCGGCCGCACTATCGCCGCGCGCGCCGCCATTGTGAACCCATTTGGCATAGCGGATACGGGCGATCTTGTAGGCATCCAGGATCGACAGGGCATAGATCAGGAAGCCGCCGGCATGGCGCCCGACGAAGCTGGCGTCGGGCGGCGCGATCTTGGCGGTGACCCAGGCGAGGATCACCATGAAGAACAGAAATTGCAGGCCGCGCACCGGCACGCCGAGCACGACATGCCCGCTTGCCGGCAAGACGATCGCGGCGCCGAGAACGAGATAGGGGCTCGGTGGTGCGAGGGAGGTGGTGCCTTGGCTGCTCATGCCGCTTGCCGTTCGCTTTGATTGATGGCATCGCGCAGCGCCGAAGCCGACGACAGCAGCCTCTCGATCAGCACCGGATCGAGCCTGACCGTGCCGAATTCGGCTTGCCGGAATACGCCGTAGCGCGCCCGCTCGGCCTCGGCCAGAAGCCAGACGATGCGCACGCCGTTCGGTGTGATCAGCAATTCCTTGGCGCGCCCCTCGGCAAAGATGTCGAGGTGGCCGGCGATGAGGGCCTCGGGGAAGCGCACGCCCTTGCGGTCGCTTCGCAGCACCGCCTCGGCCGGAAATTCAGCCGCCTTCGGCAGCGTATGGTCGAGATGATCGAAATTGGAAAAAGTCGTCGGCGATCCCGGCCGCATCATCATGTCGAAAGTGCCTGGTATCGCGACCTTTTCGGTGATCGAAACGCTCAGCCAGCGCGCCGGCAGCTTCCTGATCGCCAGCGTGTCGACGATGGTCCGCACCTGCACCTGCCGGCCGTTCCACGAGCCGGCGAAGGTGACGACGCCGGCAGTGCCGTCCGAGATATTGGCCACGTCGGGAATGATTTCGCGGAGCACCGCCTCCTCGGCGGCAAGCGCGGTCGAAGCCTTGGCGTGGCTGGCCCGCGCAAGCCAGGTTATGTGGAGGACGAGAGCCAGGGCAACCGCCCCGGCGAGCAATGCTGAGATCACCTAACGCACCTCGTCACGCAAATGCCCGCCCAGAACGGGCGCGCCGTCAGTAGCCCTGCGGCTTCGGCCACGGCATGGTGAACTGGGCACCGCGGCGCACGAATTTGTAGCGGTAGAAGTGGAACCACAGCGAGATCAGGAAGTAGAAAGCGACCATGGCGATCAGCTGCGAGCCGAAGCCGAGGAAGATCGCAAAGAAGGTGACCACGCAAAGGCAGAACAAGACGATCGCCGGCAGCGGATGGAAGGGATGGGTGTAGCCGCGGCGGATCGAGCCGAGCGGCCACTTCTTCCTGAACATGATGATGTTGATGCTCATGAAGGTGTATTGCAGCACGCCCGACAGGATCGAGAAGGTGATCGCCTGGTTGAGGTCGGCGATGAAGGCGAAGGCGAGCGCGATCGGCAGCAGGAACAGGATCGAGCGATAGGGCGTGCGGTATTTCGGATGCACCGCCGAGAACCAGGTCGGCAGATAGCGGTCGCGGCCGAGCGAGAACCAGGCGCGCGCGGCGTCGTTGATGCAGCCATTGGCGGAGGCGAGCGCCGCAAGCAGCGTCGCGGTGAACAGCAGGTTTTCCAGCAGCGCACTGCCGGTCAGTTTGCCTGCGTCCCACAGCGGATAGTAGGTGATGCCGAGATATTCCCAGGGCATCAGCGAGGCGCAGACATACCAGGTCATGGCGGCGGCGATCAAAAGCGTGATCATGCCGGCCATCGTGCCATAGGGCAGCGAGCGCGCCGGCGAGCGCACTTCCTCGGCCGCCTGCGTGGTTCCCTCTATGCCGAGATAATACCAGATGCCGAACTGGAAGGCGGCGATGACGCCGATCCAGCCATAGGGCAGGGCGTTGCCGGGGGTGACCAGTTCGTTCAGCTTCAGCACGGCGCCTTGCGTCCACGGGCTGACCGAGAAGAACAGGATGACGATCGAGACATAGGCGATGGCGGTGATGACGAAGTTGACGTTGAGCGTCATCAGCACGCCGCGATAGTTCAGCCATGCCAGCACGACGATGGTCGCGGCGATGAAGGAATTGTGGTTGAGGCCCTCGACGCCGGCCTTGGCGACGATCGTGTCGCCGAGCAGGATCGCGTCCGACACTTCGAGCATGGTGTAGGCAAAGACCAGGAACAGCGCGACGTTGAAGGCCATCAGCGGCCCGACAATGTGCTTGGCCTGCGCATATTGGCCGCCGGCGGCAGCAACCGTCGAGGTGACTTCGGAATCGATCATCGCGACCGAGGTGTAGAGCAGGCCAACGATCCAGCAGACGATCAGCGCCGCCAGCGCGCCACCCTTGTCCGCCGCGAAATTCCAGCCGGTGAATTCGCCGACCAGAACGATGCCGACACCGAGCGCCCAGACATGGGCGGGGCCGAGCACCCTGAGCAGCGAAACCCTGTCGCCTTGCACTTGCACCGCTGGTTCAGCCGTGATCGTCATCGTTCAATCCCCCACTCAGATCCGGTGTTTTTCGGACACGGCTTCAAGTTCGCCTTCCCTGGACGAGGTCAGCATCTCTTCGGAATAGGTCGTGTCGATCTTGAACCAGTCGTAGAGCATCCACAGCGCGAGCACGATCGAGATGCCCCAGCATGCGTAAGAGAGTGCCACCCACATGACGATGCTTCCCTATCTATTTGTCGCCGAACTTTTCGTCGATGACGTCGCGGTATTCGCGGTCCGATGCGCGGAACAGAAAGATGAAATAGCCGATCAGCACCGCGGCCATGATGATCAGCGTCGGCCAGTCGATGATGTAGTGGAACCGGTTCTGGATGATGTCGTGCGCGGTTTCCGGCGTGTAGCCGAGCTTTTCCCAGATCGAGGCCATGGTCGGGTTTTGTCCGAGCGCTTCCCACGTCTTGGCGTCGAGCGCGTCGATGGATTTTGCCGCCCCTGCCAGCCCTAGTTTCAGCGGCAGCCACAGTGCGACGAAAATCGCGACCACGACGACGGCGATATCGAAAACCTGTCCGGCCTTGCTCTGTTCGGGCGGTGTATAGCGGGCCATGCGTCTCCCCTCAGGACTTGCGGTTGCGGTAGGCGTCGGCATTCTTGATGTCGAGACCGTAGATGAAGTCCTTGTCTTCCTTGTAGTGGTTGACCATCGCCAGGATCGCGGCCGAGTTGAAGATCAGCACGGCGGCGGCGGCGACCGCGACGACGAGCTTGATGCCGGCGTCGGGGATGTATGGCCATGTCATGAACAGGACAAAGAGGATCGTCGCCCACAGGCAGACGATCAGGAGCATGGATCCACGCACGTCGGAACGGTACAACGCTTCCACGCGCTGTTGCAGGTCGGACATCGGCTTTCCCCTTTTTCAACGCCCGGTCCGGATTGGCCGGTCATTGCCCTCTTTCAAGAGAGTGAAATTTTTTTCATAAAATCCGGCCGAATTCTGGAATTGTCAAGACGATTTTACGCGGCGTTAACTGTTTGTTTGGTCCGCCGGATTTGCCTGACAATGAAATTATTTGCTTACGGGTATTGCAGGCTCCCGGCGTTTGCGATCAATATTCGGGCAACGCTCCCGCCTGTGTGCAGAGAGCAGGGGAAAGCAAAAAGTTCTTTCGAACGGAGGACCAGCGGATGACGGCATCCTGGAGATTTTCGACGCTTGCGGACCGCCATCGCGCGCTCGGCTCGAAGCTCGAGGACTGGAGCGGCATGGGCACCGCCTGGACCTACGACAAGGACGCCGACGAAGAGTATATCGCCATCCGCACCAGGGCCGGCCTGATGGACGTGTCCGGTTTGAAGAAGGTCCACATCACCGGGCCGCACGCCTCTCATCTGATCGACCTGGCGACGACGCGCGACGTCGAAAAGATCTATCCCGGCAAGTCGGCCTATGCTTGCATGCTCAACGAGGCCGGCAAGTTCACCGACGACTGCATCCTCTACCGCACCGGCCCGAATTCCTGGATGGTCGTGCATGGCTCGGGCACCGGCCATGAAGAGCTGCAGCGCGCTTCGGTCGGTCGCGACGTGTCGCTGCGCTTCGACGACAATCTGCACGACCTTTCGCTGCAAGGCCCGACGGCGATCGACTATCTGGCAAAGAATGTGCCCGGCATTCGCGACCTCAATTATTTCCATCACATGCAGACGCAGCTGTTCGGCTTCCCGGTGATGATCTCGCGCACCGGCTATACTGGCGAGCGCGGCTACGAGATCTTCTGCCGTGGCCAGGACGCCGGCACGATCTGGGACAGGATCCTCGACGAGGGCAAGAGCGCCGGCATCATCCCGTGCCGCTTCACCACGCTCGACATGCTGCGCGTCGAGAGCTACCTGCTGTTTTACCCCTACGACAATTCGCAGAAATACCCGTTCGAGAACGAGGGTCCCGGCGACACGCTGTGGGAGCTTGGTCTCGACTTCACCGTCAGCCCCGGCAAGACGGGCTTTCGCGGCGCCGAGGAGCACTACCGCCTCAAGGGCAAGGAGCGTTTCAAGATCTACGGCGTGCTGCTCGAAGGCAGGGAGCCGGCCGACGAGGGCGCACCGGTCTACCGCGGCGGCAAAAAGGTCGGCGTGGTGACCTGCGCCATGTATTCGCCGCTGGTAAAAAAATCGATGGGCATTGCCCGGCTCGACGTCGACTGCGCGGTGCAGGGCACCAGGCTCGAGATCCGCAACAAGAGCGGCTCCATCAGCGCAACCGCCGAGCCGCTTCCCTTCGACGATCCGAAGAAGACCAAGCGCACGGCGAAAGGCTGAGGCATACTGCGGGTATGGCAGCGAAAAGCATCATCAGCCGGCCGGTCTATGGGACCCTGTCTCCGCAGCCCGGCAAGCATCATCTTTTCATAGCGGATGCAGAGGGAGCGCTGGCGATCGCCGATCTGGCCGCCAAGGCACCGGCGGATTTCTTCGGCGGCGCCCACATCATCTTCATTCCCGGCCGCGACGGCAAATATGCCGATATGCTCGAAGCGCTGAAGCCGGCGCAGTTCTACCTCGGCCATTCCTTCGCCAGCGCTTTGCCGCGGCTGAAGCAGACGCTGGCCAATGCGCATATGGGCCTCAGGCTCTATCTTGCCGGCACCGAAGGGCTGATCGGCCAGGCCATGCAGGCGGCGCTCGAAGCCGGCATCGACCACACCTCGATCCAGACCGAGCATCGCGGCTCGCTGGCGCGCCGCATGCAGTGCGTCCATTGCAAGGGCATCACCGAGAACGTGACGACGCAGCCGGCGACCTGTTCGCATTGCGGCCTCTTGCTTCTGGTGCGCGACCACTATTCGCGGCGGCTCGCCGCCTTCCAGGGCGTCTGCATCAACGCCGAGGATCGCAGCGAAATTCCTCCGATCGAGGAGGTCTTTCGATGAGCACCGGCACCACCAAGCTCGATGTCGTTGTCAGCGATGTCGTCCCGGTCAACGAACTGGTCACGCGCTTTCATTTCCGCAGGCGCGACGGCGAGCTTTTGCCGACCTTTTCCGGCGGCGCCCATGTCGTCGTCGAGATGCGCGATGGCGAGCGCACCAGGCTCAATCCCTATTCGCTGATGGGCTCGCCGCTCGACACCCGCGAATACACCATCTCGGTTCGCCGCGACGACGCCGGCCGCGGCGGCTCGCTGTTCATGCACAGGCAGGTCAGGCCGGGCACGGAGATGGTGGTCAGCTATCCCGTCAACCTGTTCTCGCTCGATCTGCGCGCCAGGAAGCATCTGATGCTGGCCGGCGGCATCGGCATCACCCCGTTCATGGCGCAGACCGCGCAGCTGGCGGCGGAAGGCGGCAATTTCGAATTGCATTACACCTGCCGCACCGCCTCGCTCGGCACCTATGCCGACCTGCTGAGGGAGCGCTACGACCGCCGGGTCAGACTCTATCACGACGACCGCGACGAGCGCGTCGATCTCGACCGGCTGTTGTCGTCGCAGCCGCTCGGCACGCATCTCTACGTCTGCGGCCCGTCCGGCATGATCGGCTGGGTGCGCGAGCGTGCCGCCGCTCTCGGCTGGCCTCCCGAGACCGTGCATTTCGAGCATTTCGCGGCGCCGCAGCCCGGCGCCCCTTTCGACGTGACGCTGGCGCTCAGCGGCAAGACCATCTGTGTCGACGAGCAGCAGAGCCTGCTCGAGGCGATCGAGGCGGCCGGCGTCGATCCGCCCTATCTGTGCCGCGGCGGCGTCTGCGGCCAATGCGAGACCAACGTCATGTCGCATGACGGCAAATTCATCCACAACGATCACTGGCTGAGCGAGGAAGACCACCGTTCGGGCTGCAAGATCATGCCCTGCGTGTCGCGCTTCGAGGGCAGGTCGCTGGTGCTGGAAAGATAGGAGGCGAGCTTGGGCATTACCTTTCGCAAGGAAACCTTCCGCGACGACTTCACCTTCAGGAACAGCCCCGAGCACATCAGGCGGTTCCCGTTCCCGTTCCACGAGGACAGCTACATGTATGCGGTCAACATCGAGCCGCATGTCGTCGGGCCGAAGGGCAGCGTGCTGGAGAATTTGATCGACGTCGACGAGCACTATGTCGCCGAAATGCAGGACCGCGCTTTGGTGCTCGTCGAGGACCCGCTGCGCTGCCAGTCGCTGCCGCACATGACGCTGGCCGGCTGGGACCTGCTCGAATTGCTGATGGAGCAGCAGGCGCTGGGCTATCCCGAGCATTTCACGCTGATCCGCGACGGCGATCGCTGGCGCTGGATCAACCGGCCGCTCGGCATCGACGACAGCTTCACCTTCGGCGACGTCTCGACGCTGCCCTATGGGCCGATGGAATACATCACCCGGCAGAGCCAGGGTGATTTTTGCATCCTCGACCAGCGCGACGGCAATCTGTGGATGGATGCCGGCATGGTCACCACCCAGGCCGACTGGTCGCTCGATTTCGACATCGGCATGAACTTCTTCGAATGGCACGCGCCGGTGCCGCTGGCGCATGAGAAGGGCATATTCGTCCGGGCGCTGAAGTTCCTCACCAACATCCAGCAGGGCAAGCCGGCACGGCGGCTGAACTGGACGATGACCATCAATCCGCGCCTCGATACCAGCCCGGAAAATTATCACAAATGGGGTCCGGACCGCGCGACGGTGACGCCGGAAAATGTCGGCGACAAGGTGCATCTGCGCGTCGAGCTGCAGAGTTTCTGGCGGCTGCCGCGCTCGAATGCGATCGTCTTCCCGATCCGCTGCTACCTGATCAAGATGGACGAGCTGGTGACGCAGCCGAAATGGGCTCGGCGCCTGCACCGCGTCATCCGCGACCTCCCCGACGAACTCGCTAATTACAAAGGCCTGACGCGCTACCGGACGACGCTGGTCGAATGGCTGTCGAAATTGGATGATGGGAGTGTGACGTCGCCGGGTTTCGGGCCGGATTGACTGCTGCCGTCGCCGAAGCTGCCGATCTCCCCCCTCGTGGGGGAGATGCCCGGCAGGGCAGAGGGGGGCGCGAAGGATCGCCAACCTCGTTCATATTACGACCAGCCTAGAACAATCTGAGGCTGCAATTTGCGACCGATCGAGATGTCGGCGGGACAGCGCCCCCCTCTGTCCTGCCGGACATCTCCCCCACAAGGGGGAGATTGCCAACTCACCCCGCGCTCTGCGGATAGCAGATGATCGACAAATAGCGCATCGGAAGGACGCTCAGCACTTCCGGCCCGTGTGGCGCGTCGGCGTCGAAGAACAGGCTGTCGCCGGGCTTCATCGGGTAGAGATTGCTGCCGTGCCGGTAAACCACCTCGCCTTCGAGCATATAGAGGAATTCCATGCCCTCGTGCTGGAAGGTCGGGAACACGTCGGAATCCTCGGTCAGCGTGATCAGATAGGGTTCGACGACGACGCCGCTGGTGTTGGAGCCGATATGGCCGAGCAGATTGTACTGGTGGCCGGCGCGCGTGCCGCGGCGCTCGACGTCGAGGCCTTCGCCGGCCTTGACGAAGACGGCGCTGCGCTCTTCCTCGAAGCGGCGGAAGAAGGCGGTGACGGGAACACCGAGTGCCCGCGACAGCGCCTGCAACGTGGTCAGTGACGGCGAGGTGATGCCGTTCTCGATCTTCGACAGCATGCCAAGCGAAATGTCCGTGGCGGCAGCCAGATCGGCGACGGTGATACCGAGCTTCTTGCGGAATGCCCGCACCTCGCGGCCGATCGCGACCTCGAGCACTTTTTCGCGGGTGTCGCGAATGGCGTGCGGGTTCTGGGTGAGCGGCACGCGTATCTTGCGCGGCTCGATCGCGGCGGGTTTGGCTCTGCCCGCCGCGGCGCCGGCATCATGCTTCAGACTGGATGCTTTTCTCGCCATTTCGCCACCCCGGACCTTGCCGATTCATTTCACTCACGGTGAACATATTCGGTGCCGATACAGAAGCGCAACTGCTACGGCAAGCCACTTGTGGCGACTTGTCAGCGGTCCGGATTTCTCCCGAGGTCGGGCCTCGCTTGGAAATCCAGCGTGGTGAAACGAGGGTTTCGCGACAAGCCCTGTTGACAGCATCGAAGGGGCAATTACTGTCCTGTCAGTGAAATTTGTTTCGTTAGGGAAATGAGATCGGGAGGCCCGCAATGAAAGATCGTGTTGCCGTCATCGGAGCCGGGCCGTCCGGCATGGCCCAGCTCAGGGCCTTCAAGTCGGCTGCCGACAAGGGCGCCGATATTCCCGAGATCGTCTGCTTCGAAAAGCAGTCCGACTGGGGCGGCCTGTGGAACTACACCTGGCGCACCGGCCTCGACGAGCACGGCGACCCGGTGCACGGCTCGATGTACCGTTACCTCTGGTCGAACGGCCCGAAGGAATGCCTGGAATTCGCCGACTATACGTTCGAGGAGCATTTCGGCCGGCCGATCGGCTCCTATCCGCCGCGCGCCGTGCTGTGGGACTACATCAAGGGCCGTGTCGAAAAATCCGGCGTGCGCCAATGGGTGCGCTTCAACAGCCCGGTGCGCATGGTCACCTTTTCCGAAACGACAAAAAAATTCACCGTCACCGCGCATGACCGCACCAACGACGTCACGTACTCGGAAGAGTTCGACAATGTCGTCGTCGCTTCGGGCCATTTCTCCGTGCCCAACGTTCCCTATTTCGAGGGCTTCTCGACCTTCAACGGCCGCATCCTGCACAGCCACGATTTCCGCGACGCGATGGAATTCAAGGGCAAGGACATCTTGATCATCGGCCGCTCCTATTCGGCCGAGGACATCGGCTCGCAATGCTACAAATACGGCGCCCGATCGATCACCTCGAGCTACCGCTCGAAGCCGATGGGCTTCAGATGGCCGGAGAACTGGAAGGAAGTGCCGCTGCTGCAGAAGGTCGTCGGCAAGACGGCGCATTTCAAGGACGGCAGCACCAAAGACGTCGACGCCATCATCCTGTGCACCGGCTACCTCCATTCCTTCCCGTTCCTGACCGAAGACCTGAAGCTGAAGACCGCCAACCGCATGTGGCCGGACGGGCTCTACGAGGGCGTCGTCTGGGAGAAAAACCCGAAGCTGTCCTATATCGGCATGCAGGACCAGTTCTACACCTTCAACATGTTCGACGCGCAGGCCTGGTTCGCCCGCGACGTCATCATGGGTCGCATCAAGCTGCCCTCGGCCGAAGCAATGGCCGAGCACGGCCAGAAATGGCGGGCACGCGAGGAAACGCTGGAAGACGCCGAGCAGATGATCTGGTTCCAGGGCGACTACACCAGGGAGCTGATGGAGCAGACCGACTATCCGGGCTTCGACGTCGAGGCGGTCAATCAGACCTTCATGGAATGGGAGCACCACAAGGCGGAAGACATTATGGGCTTCCGCGACCATTCCTATCGCTCACTGATGACCGGCACGATGGCGCCGCTGCACCATACGCCCTGGCTGCAAGCGATGGACGATTCGATGGAGAGCTATCTCGAGGTGAAGGGCGTGGCGGCGGAGTAGGCAGTCCGAACGACGATTGCCTTGCCTCAGACAACTTCCCGCGCCGGGTCGGCTGCCAGCGCCAGGGAATTTGCGACGTGCTCGAGGTGCTCCTCGTCCAGGATGCTGGTCGCGACGCGGACAGCGTTCGTTTTTCCGGTCGAAAACTTCGCTCCGGCATGGACCGCGATGCCGTGGGCGGCCAGCGTGACCATCGCGTAGGGTTCCGAAGCAACCGGAATGAGGACGCTGAGACCATATCCGGCGTCGATCGCGACATCGCGTTTCGCCAGTTCGCCGGCGAGCCGTTCGCGGCGGTGACGATACACCTCCTTCGCCTGCTCAACGAGGGCAGCCGTGGCCGGGTCTTGCAGCAGCCAGGCGGTGGCCGCCTGCAGGATACGGCTGGTCCATCCCGAGCTGAAGCTGCGATAGGACTGGATCTGCTCGACGATCGTCGCGGATCCGGACAGCACGGCGAGCCGCAGGTCCGGGCCATGGGTCTTGGAATAGGACAGGATATGGACGACGCGATCGGGAAAACGCCGGCCCAGCGAAATGCGCGGCGCCGAGGCAATATCGCCGACGCCGTCATCTTCGACAATCAGCACGTCGGTGCCGGCGAGCAGGTCGCCGATGACTTCCAGCCGCGCCGACGACATGCAGGCGCCGGTCACCGAATGGACGCGCGGCTGGAACAGGAACGCGACGGGCCGCTGCCGCAGCGCGTTGGCGAGTGCCTCCGGCAAGGGGCCGTCGCTGTCGCAGTCCACCGGGATGATCGGCACGTCGAGATCTTCGAGGATGTCGAGCAGGCGAAGCGCCGTCGGGTTCTCGATGGCCACCGGCGCCCCCGGTGGGACCAGCGCATGCAGCAAGGTGTAGATGGCGTTGTAGCCGCCATTGGTAGCCAGGAACGCCCCGGGATCGTACGGCCATGACGGGCGCACTGCGGCCTCCAGCTCGGGCAGGATGCGCACTCGCTCGTAGCTGTTGAGCTTTTCGGCGCGCGCGCCATGCGCCAGCGCGATGCCGAGCGGCGGCAAGAGCTGCACATCGGGCTCCGCGATCGCCAGGTTCAAAACGTCCGCACCGTAATTGCCGCCGCTCATGTGGCGCTCCGGCCGGGCGGCAAAGCGGTTGCCCATGATCCAGGTGCCGTTGCGTCCGCGGCCGCCGATGATCTTGTAGCGCCGCAGCTCGCTCCACGCTTGCGAGACAGTCGCCGGGCTGACGCCGAGCACATAGGCCAGATCGCGCACCGGCGGAAGTTTTGCACCGACAGGCAGCGCGCCGCTTCTGATCAGCGCACTGGTCTCGCGCGCGATGCCGCGCATCGTGCGGTCGCCAAGGCGTTCAGCGAACCATCCTGCATCGAAATCCATCGGCACCCGCGACCGTCAAAGCTAATGTTCAGTAACATAATAACATTTGATCGGTCAAAAATAAACATTTACCAATCGCCGGTCAAACATAGCTTTGAAGTTCACGCCGATGCCCGTCTCCATCACTATAGCCACCCGCGATTGGGACTACCTCACCCCTTTGGTGCTGGGTGACGTCACGTCGAGCCGCCTGTCGGTGAAGGTTGACCGCGTCGCCACGCTGATCGCGGATCTCGGCACCGATCCGAACTACGATGCGGCGGAGGTCTCGTTCAGCCGTTATGTGTCGGCCATGGCTTCGGGCCGGGATACGGTGATTGGACTACCGTGCTTCATCATGCGCGGCTTTCGCCATCGCTGCATCATCACGGTCGAGGCCAGCCCGCTGGAACAGCTTTCCGACCTTGCCGGCAAACGCATCGGCGTCACCGGCTGGCGTGATTCCGGCAACACATGGACGCGGGCGGCGCTTCGCCGGGAAGGCGTCGGCGTCGAGGATGCCTATTGGTTCGCCGGCAGGCTGACATCCGAGCACCCGATCGCCGACCGCCTCGACGGATTCGGCAGGCCGGGGCGCATCGAAGCAGCACCAGGCGAACGCCCGATGATGGAACTGCTGGCGCAAGGCGAGCTCGACGCTGTTTTCACGCCCTTCATGCCGGACGGCTTTTTCGGCCCGGCTTCCGGCTTCCGGCAAGTGCTGCGCGATTTTCGCGCGGCCGAACGCGCCTATTTCGCCGACGTCGGTTATGTCCCGGGCATGCATCTGGTCGCCGTCAAGGCTGCCCTGGCCAGGGAACACCCCTGGCTGCCTCACGAACTCGCCAGGCTGATCGACGAAAGCCAGCGCGTCTGGACGGCAAGGCGCCGAAAATATGCCGACACCTCGCCCTGGATCCTCGAGGAGCTGCTTCATGCGGGGCGCGACCTGCCTCAGTCATGGAACACCAGCGGCCTGGCCGCCAATCGACGCATGATCGAGGATTTCGTCACCGAGCTACATACCCAAGGCATTCTGGCGGAACGGATTTCTGCCGAAGCCTTGTTTCCTTTTGAGACCAAGTCGCGGGCCACCGCAGCCTGACAACGCACAACGAAGAACACGAAGGAGAGTGCCATGAGGAAAATCAGCTTCATATTCGCCTCGCTCGTCATGCTGGCGCAGGCCAGCTTTGCCCAGGATATCCAGAAGCAATCGGTGAACGAGGATTTGCGCGCCCGGCTGCCGGAAGAGATCCGCACGGCGGGAAAGATCACAGCCGTCAACAACGGTTCGTTCCCGCCCTATGAGATCGTCACCGGCACCGAACTGACCGGGGCAACCAGGGACATTTCCGACGCCATCGGCCAGCTGCTCGGGGTCGAGGTCGATCACGCCTCGGTCGCCGGCCTGCCGGCGTTGCTGAGCGGCATCAATGCCGGCCGTTATCAGTTCGCGATGGGGCCTGTCGGCGACTATCCCGACCGCCAGAAATCCAACGACTTCATCGATTGGGTGCGCGAATACGTCGTCTTCACCGTCGAGAAGGGCAACCCGCAAGGCATCACCTCGCTCGACACCGCTTGCGGCAAGCGCATCGCCGTCATGTCGGGTGGCTCGGCCGAAAAGGTCATCAAGCAGCAGGTGCAGAAATGCACCGAAGGCGGCAAGCCGGCCGTCGAGGTGCAATCATTCACCGACCAGCCGAGCTCGATACTGGCCGTCCGGTCGAAACGCTCCGACGCATTTTTCTCCTCGCAGGCGCCGCTGACCTATTTCGTCGAGCAGGCGAAGGGCCAGCTGGAACTCGCCGGGGTCGGCCAGGCCAACGGCTTCAAGGACATCTATCAAGGCGCCGTCGTCAAGAAGGGCTCGCCGCTGGGCGGCGTGCTGCTCGACGCGTTCAAGATCCTGATGAAGAACGGCACCTACGCCGCGGTCATGAAGAAATGGGGCCTCGAGAAGAACATGATCGACGCGCCCGGCATCAACCAGGGCCAGTAGAGGCTGCCATGACCGACGCGACCGCTGCCTACACGGCCGGGCTGCCGCGACGTCCCGACGACGCGCTGCGCGATGTCAAACGAGCCCACCGGCCGTTTCCGATCGTCCGGCTGGCGCTCTGGGCGTTCACCGTCGCCGTGGCGGCCAGCTTCGCCTATATCGTTGCGGCCAACCCGAATTTCGGCTGGCCGGTCGTCGCTCAGTATTTCTTCGATCCGACGGTCATGCAGGGGCTTTCCGTAACGCTCGGCCTGACGATCGTGGCGATGATCCTGGGTATCGCGCTCGGCCTGCTGCTCGCCATCGCGCGCATGTCGAAGGACAGGCTGGCATCCTTCCTCTCCGGCCTGTTCATCTGGTTCTTCCGGGGAACACCGCTGCTGGTGCAACTGATCTTGTGGTACAACCTTTCGACGCTGTTTCCGCGCATTTCCATCGGCTTCGCCAGTTGGAACACCAACGACCTGATCACGCCTTTGACGGCCGCGGTTCTTGGTCTGGCGCTGAACGAGGCCGCCTACATGGCCGAGATCATCCGTGGTGGGCTGCTGTCGGTCGACAAGGGGCAGGCCGAAACGGCTGAAGCCTTCGGCATGACGCGCGCGCGGGCCTTGCGGCGCATCATCATCCCACAGGCGATGCGCTCGATCGTGCCGCCGACCGGCAATCAGCTGATCAGCATGATCAAGGCGACGTCGCTTGTCAGCGTCATCGCCATGGCCGACCTGCTCTACTCGGTGCAGTCGATCTACAACCGCACCTTCGAAATCATTCCGCTGCTGATGGTTGCAGTGCTCTGGTATCTGCTGATCACCTCGGTTCTCAACGTCGCGCAGGGCGCGATCGAACGCCACTACAGCCGCGGTGACCGCGGCGCCCGCGAGAAGACGGCGACCGCCACCCTGGAGGCTGCCAATGAGCGCGCATGAGACGCCCCTGGTGCGGGCGCGCAACGTTCACAAGGCGTTCGGCCCACTCGAGGTGCTGAAGGGCATCGACCTGGACGTCGCGCCTGGCGAGGTGGTGGTTATTCTCGGACCGTCGGGCTCCGGCAAATCAACCTTCCTGCGATGCATCAATCATCTGGAGGCGATCGACCAAGGGTCGATCGAGGTGGACGGCGAGCAGATCGGTTACCGGTTGCGCGACGGCCGCCTCGACAAGCTTTCCGACCGCGCGATCGCCGCGCAGCGGCGCAAGATCGGCATGGTGTTCCAGCAGTTCAATCTCTATCCGCACATGACGACCCTGCAGAACGTCATCGAGGCTCCGGTCGGCGTTCACCGGGAGAACCGCAAGGAGGCGATCGGCTACGCCCGCGAGCTGCTGACCCGTGTCGGTCTCGCCGACAAGATCGACGCCTATCCGCGCCAGCTTTCAGGCGGCCAGCAGCAGCGCGTCGCCATCGCCCGTGCGCTCGCCATCCGCCCGAAACTGATGCTCTTCGACGAGCCGACGTCGGCGCTCGATCCGGAGCTGGTCGGCGAGGTGCTCGCCACCATGCGCGATCTCGCCAGGCAGGGCTTGACCATGATCGTGGTCACGCATGAGATCGGCTTCGCCCGCGAAGCGGCGGATCGGGTGGTGTTCATGGACGACGGTAACGTGATCGAGGCTGGGCCTCCGGACGAGGTTCTCGCCAAACCCAGGCACCCGCGCACGCGGGCTTTCTTAAGCCGTTTCATCTAAAGCAAAGCCGGCGCGATTACCTGCTCGGCCGGCAAAGGACCTCCCATGCCAAAGACCTCCAACCAGTTCGCCGATATTTCCGACTTCGCCGACAAGGCTGCCGAGCTTGCGGCGGCTCGCCGGCACCTGCACGCGCATCCCGAGCTTTCCTTCCAGGAGTACGAGACGGCTGCATACGTTGCCGAACGGCTCGAAAGCTGGGGCTATGAGGTGACGCGCAATGTCGGCGGCCTCGGGGTCGTCGGTCGCTTGCGCCAGGGCAGCGGCCGCAGCATCGCCATCCGCGCCGACATGGACGCCCTGCCGATCACCGAAGCGACCAATCTCCCTTATGCTAGCCAGGCCAGCGGCAAGATGCACGCCTGCGGTCATGACGGCCACACCACGATGCTGCTCGGCGCGGCCGAATACCTGGCGCGCACAAGGCACTTCAATGGCACGGTCAACCTCATCTTCCAGCCGGCCGAGGAAGCCGGCAAGGGAAGCGGGGCGCAGGCGATGATCGCCGACGGCCTGTTCGAACGCTTTCCCTGCGATGCGATATTCGGGCTGCACAACCACCCGGGCGCGCCGGCGGGTTCATTCCTGATACGCGCCGGGCCGCTGATGGCGGCGAGCGATACCGTCACCATCAGGATCGCCGGGCGTGGCGGCCACGCCTCGCGCCCGCACCTGACGGTCGACCCGATCGTCGCTGCCGCCAACATCATCATGACCCTGCAGACGGTTGTGTCGCGCAACGTCAACCCGATCGAGACGGCTGTCGTTACCGTCGGCACCATTCACGGCGGCACGGCCTCCAACGTCATCCCGGAACACGCCGAGATCACGCTGAGCGTCCGCTCCTTCTCGGCCGAGATCCGCGACACGCTTGAGCAGCGTATCCGCAACATCGCAGAACTTGTGGCGCAGGCGCATGGCGCAATGGTCGAGATCGATTACGAGCGCGGCTACCCGGTGGTGGTCAATTCCGAGCGCGAGACGTCCTTTGCGACAGACATCGCTGTCGAACTCGTCGGTCAGGACAAGGTGTCCGTCTGCCCGTTGATCCCTGGCAGCGAAGATTTTTCTTATTTCCTCGAACACCAACCGGGTTGCTTCCTGCGCCTCGGAAACGGCGAGGATTCAGCCATCCTGCACAGCTCGAAATATGATTTCAACGACGGCAATTTGACCGTCGGCGCAGCGCTCTGGGCTCGTTTGACCGAAAGATTCCTGGCCGCTTGATTCATAACTGCGGCTTGGATTGTCGATCGGCCGGTCGAGCAGAATTGGGGCGACCGGCCGCGCGACGATGCACAACGAATTCTCACGCATTCCCGCTCTTCGAATGCGATAAGAGCTTCGGTTTCAGACGAACAAAAAGTCACTCGTCGTCAGCGGGTTCGTAAAGTTTGCGAGAGTAACTTGATCGACTCCCGCGGTAATGATGGTGTCGGTTCCACTTTGCGCAATTGTGAGATCATCGAACGATTGCACGCCCTCCACGCCACTAAACACAATGGTGTCGCCTTGGGTCTGGCTGAAGTCGTAGATGGTGTTTTGGGTTCCGACCGTCATTGAACCATCGTCCTTGAATATGAATTGATCTCTGCCGCCCTGAGCCAGTTCGCTCAGTTGCCCGTCACCCCACATGTCGTTGATGACGGTGCAGCCGGGTGCCGCGCTCCCGGCGTACAGGGTATCGTTTCCACCTTTGGCCGAACCGGACATTTGCAGGGCGTCGCCGCACAGGAAGTTACGGACCTGGCCGCTTTCGTTGTTGTTGCCCCCGGTAAGAATGTCGTTGCCGCCCTGGGCGGAACCAGACATGGCGAGGGCGTCACCGTACAACTCGCTTAGAACATCCGGACCGGAGCTCCTGTCGCCGCCAGTCAGGGAATCATTGCCGCCCACAGCGTTGCCGAGTATCGTGCCCGCATCGCCATACCCTAAGTTATGAGTGCCTTGCAGCACGGCCGTGTCGTCGCCACCGCGAGCGTGGTCGGACATGTTGGCGCCCGCGTCACCGTAGAAACTTATCAGGGATCCACCAGCGCTCGTGAAGTTGTCGTTGCCGCCTTTGGCAAAACCGGAAAGATCACCGCCCGCGTCGCCAAAGAGGGTTTTGTTCGGGATCGCCCCACCCAGATCCGTGTAATGGTCGTCGCCGCCCTGAGCATGGTCCGACATGTCACCGCCGGCATCGCCGAAGAAAGTGCTGGTGGAAAAGAAGGCGCCCGTGAACGTGTCGTTGCCGCCCTTGCTGTTGCCCGACATATCGCCGCCGGCATCGCCGTAGAAAGTGTTGAGCGAGTCGGTCCGGCTCGTATAGTTGTCGTCGCCGCCCTGCGCGTTGCCAGACATGTTGCTGCCGGAGTCACCGAAGAAGGTGTTCGTGGCCTGCCTGGAGCCCTGGAAGGTGTCGTTGCCGCCCTTGCTGTGATCCGACATTTCGCCGCCAGCATCACCGTAGAAGGTGTGGGTAGCTCCTTGTACAGTGCTGGTCAGGAAAGTGTCATCCCCGCCCCGGGCATAGCCGAACATCTTGCCGCCGGCGTCACCATAGAAGGTATCGACTACCTGCCTTGCCACTCCACTGTTGAAGGTATCGTTGCCGCCCCTGCCATGGTCCGACATGTCGTCGCCCGCGTCACCAAAGGCAGTGGTGGTGGAGGATGACAGCCCCGTGGTGAAGGTATCGTCACCGCCCCGAGCAAAATTGAACAAGCTCCGAGCCGCGTCGCCGTAGAAGGTGTAGGTCGACGGTGCGGTTTCCGTAAAGGTGTCGTTGCCGCCTCTTGAGAAATCGAGCAGGCTGCCGCCAGCATCGCCGGTCAAGATATTCGTATTTGGATCGCCTGTGAGGGCGTCATCGATACCCCACTGATGATCTGCTAGATCACCGGTAGTAAAGGGAACGCGTTTAGACATTATCCGCTCTCCTGTTGAGCCTACCCGTCCCATGACAGCCGTACGATGTGAGGCAAAAACGAGCAATAATCCCGAATGGCTATGTCTTTAGGCGTAGGGATCGGTGCCCCGTTTACCGGCGCGCTTGGCGGCAGCTTCCTGAGGCCGTCCTGTTCCGGACTATCCCAGCCTTGCCCGAGCCTTCGCCGTCCAGGCGTTGAACAGCCGGTCTGCGACGATGCCGATGAAGGCGATGGCCAGGCCGGCGACGATGCCGCGGCCGGAATCGGCCTTGGACAGGGCGATGAACACCTCCTGGCCGAGATCGCGAGTGCCGACCATCGCGCAGATGATGATCATCGCCAGCGCCATCAGGATGGTCTGGTTGACGCCGAGCATGATCTCGGGCAACGCCAGCGGCAGTTGCACGCGAAAGAAGGTCTGCCGCCTGGTGCAGCCGGAAACCTTCGCCGCCTCGATCAGCGCCGGCGGCACCTGCCGGATACCGTGATTGGTATAGCGGATGGCCGGCACCACGGCGAAGGCGACGGTGGCGATCATCGCGGTGACGTCGCCGACCCTGAACAGCATCACCACTGGAATGATGAAGCAGAACGACGGCAGCACCTGCAGCGTGTCGATGACCGGCGTGACGATCTTTTCGAAGCGGTCGCTGCGCGATGCCGTGAGCCCGATCGGGATGCCGATCAGGCAGGCGATAAAGGCCGAGATGCCGCACAAATAGACCGTCGCCATGGTCTTTTCCCAAAGGCCGGTGACGGCGCAGAACGCGGTCAATGCCGCAACCAGGGCGGCGAGGCGCAAGCCGACGAGCTGGTAGCCGGCAAGGCCGAGGAGACACACCGCGCCCAGCCACGGAAAGCCCTCGCAGAAGGCGCGCACCGGGTTGAGCACATTGAGGATAAGCGCCACGCGGAACGCTTCGATCGTGTCGAAGAAGTTGATGGTGGTCCAGTTCACCGCCGCCTGCCACAAAGGCGCGGTGGTCAAGGTGGTCGCTTTCGGCACCGCGGCGAAGGCCGGCACAAACAGGCCGAGCAGCGTGGTGACGGCGAGGATGGCAACGGCCAGCGTCAGATTGGGATAGCGCCGCCAGAAGCTGGTGCTGGCCTGATGGCGGACATTGCCCTTGGCGTAATTGTGCGCGATCGCCTGACTCAGCCGGTCGAGGGCAATTGCCAGTGCGACGATCGCGAGGCCAGCTTCCATCGCCTCGCCGACCCTGAGCGCGCGCAACGCCAAAAGCACGTCATAGCCGAGCCCACCGGCGCCGATCATCGAGGCGATGATCACCATATTGAGCCCCAGCATGATGACCTGATTGACGCCGACCATCAATGTCGGCCGCGCCAACGGCAACAGCACCCGCCACAGTTTCTGCCGTGCCGTGCAGCCGGCCATCTCGCTGAAATCGTCGATCTCCGACGGCACCCGCGACAGGCCGAGCATCGTCGCCCGCACCATTGGCGGCGTCGCGAAAATTGCCGTCGCGATCATTGCCGAGACCGGGCTGTTGCCGAACAGAAGCAGCATCGGGATCAGATAGGCGAAGGTCGGGATCGTCTGCATCAGATCGAGGGCAGGGGAGATCAACAGCCTCTCCGCCCAAGGTTTGCGCCATGCCCAGATGCCGGCGAACAGCCCGGCGACAATGCAAAACGGCACGGCGATCGAGATCAGGCCCAGCGTCAGCATGGCGCTGGTCCACTGCCCGAACAGCGCGATGTAGAGAAAACAGCCGCCGACCAGCGCGCCCAGCTTCCAGCCGCCGGCGGCGCGCCCGGCAAGATAGGCGGCAGCGCAGACGCCGACCCAGGACAGGCGCGGCAAGACGATCATATCCGCGCCATGGCCGATCTTGAAATTCTTGGCCAGAAGACCGAGCGCGAAATCGAGCGGCACGCCGAGCACCGCGGTGATCGAGCGGGTCAGCCAGGAGAAGTTCGACTTCACCCAGTTCATCAGCGCACCGACCCAGTCTGCGACAGGAACGATCGCGCCGGCCGGATAATTGACCGCCCAGGGCAGGCTTTCCTGCAGCAGGAAGACGATAAGCACGGCGGCGAGCGCGCAGGCCCAGATCGCCAGCCAGGTTTGAACCGGCCGGGGCCTCGCTGCGCTGGCGCTTGCCGCGACGGTCATGCGCCGGCCCCACGACGCTCGATGCCTGCGAGAAGATCGATCACCGCCTGCGGCGTGACTTCACCGATCGGCTTGCCGGTGCCGTTGACCACCGCGAAGGGCTTGCCGGCAGAGACAATATCTGCCGAAAAACTTGATATCTTGGCATCCGGCGCGACCGTGCCGCCGTACTCAGTGCCGTCGCAGGCGCGCATCAGGCTGCGCGCCGAGATCACCTTGGCGCGGTCGACGTCGCGGGTGAATTCGGCGACATAGTCGGTCGCCGGGTTGACCACCAGCTCTTCCGGCATGCCGATCTGGATGACCTCGCCGTCCTTCATGATGGCGATACGATCGGCCAGCCGGATGGCCTCGTCGAAATCATGGGTGATGAAGACGATGGTCTTGTGCAGCATGGTCTGCAGCCGCATCAGCTCGTCCTGCATCTCACGGCGGATAAGCGGATCGAGGGCCGAGAACGGCTCGTCGAGGAACCAGATTTCCGGCTTCGTGGCGAGGCTGCGGGCGATGCCGACTCGCTGCTGCTGGCCGCCGGAAAGCTCGCGCGGATAGAAATGCTCGCGGCCGCGCAAGCCGACCAGCTCGATGACTTCACGGGCCCGCTTCTCGCGCGTCGGCCGGTCCTGCCCCTGGATGCCCAGGGGAAAGGCGATGTTCTCCAGTACGTTGAGATGCGGCAGCAAGGCAAAATTCTGGAAAACCATGCCCATGCGATGGCGTCGCAGCTCGATCAGCGCGGCATCGGAAATCTTGAGCAGGTCCTTGCCTTCAAACTCGACCTTGCCGTGGGTCGGCTCGATCAGCCGCGACATGCAGCGCACCAGCGTCGACTTGCCTGACCCCGAAAGTCCCATGATGATGAAGATCTCGCCCTGGCGGATTTCGAGATCGACGGCGCGCACCGCGCCAACCAGTCCGGCGGCGGCGATGTCCGCCGTGCTGGCCTTGCCGTCGCGCCGGCGGATGAAATTGGCTGCGTCCGCCCCGAACAGCTTCCAGACATTGCGACAGGCAAGCTTTATCGGGCGGGCATCGTTGCCCGCTTTCGCCGCCTGTTCAATCGTATCGGTCATGCGATCGTCCTTCTGGAACACGGGATCGAGACCCGGCCACGAATGGCCGGGTCGTCGGATTTCCAGTCAGACGGTCACTCGGCCCAGGCTTTCCAGTCGGCTTCGTGGGCGGCGATCCAGGCGGCGGCGACGTCTTCCGGCGTCTTGCCTTCGAGATCGATCTGGCCGCTCATCTTGTTGAGCTCGTCGGTATCGACCGTGTAGTTTTTCGCGACCTTGTAGGCCACCGGCCATTTGTCCTTCATGCCGGCCCAGGAATATTTCCAGATCTCGCCATGCGGCTTGCCGCAGTCATATTTCGCGTCGGGGTTCACACCCCATTTCGGGTCGGTGTAGCACTCTGTCGTATAGTCGGGGAATTCGACCCATTCGCCCTTGTATTTGGCCGGCGCCCAATGCGGCGAATAGATCCACAGCATGATCGGCGCCTTGCGCTGATAGGCCGAGTCCAGTTCGGCGAACATCGCCGCATCGGTGCCGGCATGGATGACGGTGAAGGGCAGTTTCAGCGCCTCGACGCGTTCGTCGTCAAAACCTTCCCATGTCACCGGGCCGCCGAGATAGCGCCCCTTCGGTGTCGTTTCGGCCGTCGAAAAGGCCTCCGCGCATTTTGGGTCCTTCAGCGCCTCCCAGTTCGGCAGGCCGGGGCATTTCTCTTTCATGTATTCGGGAAACCACCATTCTTCCTTGGCCTTGGGTCCGAGCTTGCCGAGGCGTTCGGTCTGGCCCGTCGCGTCCGAGGCCTTCATCGCCTCGCCGGCCGTCGTGTCCCAGAATTCCAGGCCGACATCGATGTCGCCATTGGTAAGGCCGGTGGTCAGGCTGGAGAGATAGTCGGCGGTCGGGTACTCGACGGTATAGCCGAGCTTTTCGAGGATGCCGCCGAGGATCTTGGCGTTCAGATTGACGCTGGTCCAGTCGAACAGCGCGATCTTGATCGGGTCGTTGGATTCCGGCGCCGCCGCATAGGCCGAAGGTGTCAGTGCACTTGCGGCGGCAAGTGTTAAGGCTCCCATTGAGAAATTTGAAATCATGCTCCGAAGTGACATGCTTGTTCTCCTGTCAAGCTCTGGTGGAAATTATCGTTAGTTCCCTTCTTGCGTCTTTTTTTGATTGTGTTGGAAAAGCTGGTCGTTGCGCAAGGCCGTAGGCGCCACAATGCTGCCGAAGCGGATGCCGGCGCAAAACGGGGTGGTGCCCAAATTGGTGAAGATGTGGCGGGACCGGCCGCGTCATGATCGCCGAAGGATTGCTGCCGAAGCAGTCATCCACGGATCGATCGCCGGTCTTGAGGGCAAACCATCAAAGTCCCATGATCTCGGCTGTTGGCTCGGCAACTCGACCAGAGCCACTTTCATGAGATGAAATTATATATACCAACGTTCACGTCGCGCAACGAACCCCGGTGCCAATTTCACGGCCCGTCTTTTTGCATGGACCCGTAGATGGGTTTGAAAAAAGCCAAGGTTGCCGGTCATCCCGTATGCGAGCCGCGAGGACAGGATATCGACACAATGCAGCAGACCAAAGCGCCTTACTTCTTTGCGAACCGCGGTATCGCCGTCGGCTTCTGACCGTTTCAACATCAGATCATATCCGAGGCTTTCATGACCTCTTCCTTGAACAGACTGCGAATTGCCGTGCTCTTTGGCGGACGTTCCGCCGAACATGACGTTTCGGTGCTTTCAGCAACCAATGTCATGCGGGCGCTGCTGCCCGCCAAATTCGATGCCGTCCCCATCTTCGTCACGCGCGAAGGACAGTGGCTGCTGAGCAGCTTTGAGGATGGTACGCTCGCAAAGCCTGCGGGCGGCATGGAAGTTTGCCTGGTTCCGGGCGGGCATGGGCGGATGATGGCGATCCCGGCCCACGGCACGCCCTATGATCTGCCAAAGATCGACATCCTATTTCCGGTCCTGCACGGCCTCCACGGCGAAGATGGCTCGGTGCAGGGGGTGGCGGAGGTGGCTCGGGTGCCGCTCGCCGGCTGCGGCATCCTGGGTTCGGCAACCGCGCTGGACAAGGACATCGGCAAACGGCTCCTGGCAGCCGCGGGGCTGCCAATCGCGCGCTCAGTGACGATCCATGAAGGTGCGGCGCCTGCCTTCGCCATGCTGGAAAGCGAACTCGGCCTGCCGTTCTTCATCAAACCGGCGCGTCAGGGATCGTCTGTAGGCGTCAGAAAAGTCCATGCCAGCCAGGAATTCGATGGAGCGCTTGCTGAAGCCTTCCGGCACGATTGCAAGCTGTTGGCCGAGGAATTCATTCGTGGGCGCGAGATCGAATATAGCGTGCTGGAGGAACCGGCAGGCGACCTGTTCGTCTCGCGGCCAGGCGAGATCGTGCCGGCGGAAAGCCACGATTTCTACAGCTACGATGCCAAATACATCGACGAGAACGGCGCTGTGCTAAAAGTGCCGGCCGAACTGCCGCCCGAGGTCGAGGCAGGCATGCGGGATGTGGCTGCAAGGGCTTTCAGAGCCGTCGGCTGTGACGGGATGGCGCGCATCGACTTTTTCCTGACGCCGGACATGCAGTTCCTGGTCAATGAAATCAACACCATCCCCGGCTTCACCGATATCAGCATGTATTCCAAGGCAATGGCGGCAAGCGGCGTCAGCTATTCCGAAATCATCGACCGACTCGTGGAACATGGATTGGCACGGGCGGGCCGAGCAGCCTGAACGCAGCGAAGCGGCTTTCATATCCCGGTCGATGGTAGGTTGACCCGCGCCGCTCACGACATGATCAGGCCGCCATCGACATTGATGGTCTGGCCGGTGATGTAGGCCGCATCGTCGCTGGCCAGAAAGCTGACCAGGCCGGAGACATCCTCGCCGCTGCCGGCGCGGCCCATCGGGATGTTCTTCACCCATTCGGCCATCAGCTCGCCGGGCTTGTAATCGCCCATCAACTTGCCCCACGCGGCATCGTTATAGGCCCACATGTCGGTGTCGATGATGCCGGGGCAGATCGCGTTGACGGTGATCTTCTCCTTGGCCACTTCCTTGGCCAGGCTCTGGGTGATGCCGACGACGCCGAATTTCGACGCCGCATAATGCGGCGTGTAGATAAAACCCTGCCGCGCCTGGCCGGATGCGGTGTTGATCAGCCGGCCGCCATCGCCATGCTTGCGGATGCGCGCGATCGCCTCCTGGCAGCACAGGAACACCCCCTTGGTGTTGACCGCCATCACCTTATCCCATTCGGCCTCGGTCATCGCCTCGATCCTGGCGATGGTGATGACACCGGCATTCTGTACGGAGATGTCGACGCGGCCGAACTCCTGCTCGGCCAGGTCATAGAGGGCGACGACCTCGTCTTTCCTGGTTACGTCCATGCGCAGCGATGCGACCTTGGCGCCCGCAGCCTTCAGATCGGCGGCAACCTCGTCGACGCGCGCGTCGATGGCGCTGACGACGACCGCGGCACCTTCCGCCGCGAAGCGCCTGGCTATTGCCGCGCCGATGCCGCCGCTGGCGCCGGTGATGACCGCCGTTTTTCCCTGGAATCGCTTCTGCATCTTTTCTCCTACCAGCAGACAAAGCCGCCATCGACGATCAGGTCGATGCCGGTGACGAAACTCGCGGCGCGGCTGGCCAGGAACACGGTCGGGCCGACCATCTCTTCCGGCGCCGCCATGCGGCCCATCGGCGTGTCGCGCTCAAAGATCCTGACCTGGTCGGCGACCTCCGGCCGCTTGTTCATCGGCGTCAGCGTGTAGCCGGGGCTGACGACATTGACGCGCAGGCCGCGATCCGCCCATTCCATGGCGAGGCTCTTCGACATGTGGATCACTGCGGCTTTCGACGAATTGTAATGCGCCTGGGTCAGGCCGCGATTGACGATCGAGCCCGACATCGACGCGATGTTGATGATCGAGCCTTTGCGCCGAGCCAGCATGGCGCGGGCCTCGGCCTGGCAGGACAGGAACACGCCGCTGACATTAACGTCGTAGACCTTCTGCCATTTCTCCAGCGACAGCGTCTCTGCCGGCTCAGCTCCGGCGACGCCGGCATTGTTGACGGCGATAGTCAACGCGCCGAGTTCCGCCTCCGTACGCTCGATCGCAGCCGCGAGATCGGCCTCTGAAGTCACTGTGCCGTTCAGCACCAGCGCTTTGCGGCCGAGTGCCGTTATCCGGTGCGCGGTCTCCTCCAGCCCGCCTTTCGAGGCGTGGCCGAAGCAGGCTATGTCGGCGCCGGCCTCGGCCAGCCCAATGGCGATCGCTTGCCCGATGCCGCTGCCGGCGCCTGTCACAAGTGCCACGTCACCATGAAGTTCGAATAGTTTCATCGTCGGTCCCTCTGCTCCAACCGCCGTCCTCCGGAAATAAAGGGGCGCCAACTCTCTGTTGCTGGCGCCCCGCGCGGTCTGGTGCCCGGGAGGATACCACCTGCTGCGCTTTGTTTCGATGGGCCGTCCTAGCTCGTGGCGAGTTCCATCACGGCGACATTGCTTGCTTCGCTGCGGTCGAGAATGCCGCGTTGCCGGCCGCGGCTCAGCACCAGCACGCGATGCGACAGGCCGAGAACTTCCTCAAGGTCGGAGCTCACCACCACCACCGCCATGCCGGAACGGGCAAGGTCGGCGATGACATCGTAGATCGCGGCGCGGGCACCGACGTCGATGCCGCGCGTCGGCTCGTCCAGGATGAACACCTTGGGCGGGCGCGACACCCATTTGGCGATGATCACCTTCTGCTGGTTGCCGCCTGAAAGCTTGCTGACGGCCTGGTTCGGCCGGCCCTTGACGCCGAGCCTGCGAATGCCAGCCTCGGCGAATTTCTGCACCGCCCTCGGAAACACCCAGCCGTTCGGCGCGACATGGTCGAAATTGCCGATCGCCAGATTCTCGCCGATCGTCTGGTCGAGCACCACGCCTTGTGCCTTGCGGTCTTCCGGTACCAGCACGACGCCGGCCTTGATCGCCGCCGCCGGGCCATTGAGATGCACCGGCTTGCCGGCGACGCGCACCGAGCCGGATGAGATCGGATCGGCACCGGCGATCGCCCGCACCAGCTCCGTGCGGCCGGCGCCGATCAGCCCGGCAATGCCGAGGATTTCGCCGGCCCGCACTGAAAAGCTGACATTTTGAAAGCTGCGTTCCGGCGAGGACAGGTTCTCGACTTCGAGCAGCGTGTCGCTGCCCGGCGCCGATACCGTAGGGAACATCCGCTCGACACTGCGGCCGACCATTTGCTCGACCACAGTGCGCACAGGAATGTCGGCGCGCTCGTGCCGGGCGACGATGCGCCCGTCGCGCATCACCACCACGCGGTCGGCGATCTGGGCGATCTCGTCCAGCCGGTGGCTGATATAGATGAAGGACATGCCTTCCGCCTTAAGCTTGCGGATCTGCTGGAACAGGAGCTCCGTTTCCTCGCCGCCAAGGGCCGCCGTTGGTTCGTCGAAGATCAGCAGCTCGGCATTGAGCGTCAGCGCCTTGGCGATCTCGACCTGCTGCTGGGCGGCGATACGCAGCGTGCGCACCTTGCGCTCGGGCGAGACATCGAGGCCGAGGCGCTTCAACTGGGCCGATGCCCGTGCGTTCATTGCCGCGCGATCGATGCGGCCGCCGCGCATCGGCAGGCGCCCGACATAGACGTTTTCAGCGACCGACAGATCGGGCAAGAGCTTCAGCTCCTGGTGGATCATGCCGATGCCGGCGTCGATCGCCGCGGCAGGATTGGCGGGGGAATAAGCGTTCCCCCGCCAGGTGATGGTGCCGGCATCGGGTTTCGTCGACCCGGCGATGATGTTCGAGACAGTCGACTTGCCGGCGCCGTTTTCGCCAAGCAGCGCCACGACCTCGCCCGGCCGCACCTCGAAGCTCGCATCGGCCAGGACCTGCACCGGCCCGTAGCTCTTGCAGAGGCCGCTGACGACGAGCCCGTTATGGGGGCTGTGCGTGTGGCGAGGATCGGTGGACATCGTTGCGCTCGTCGACTGCCGGACTGGTCTCAATCAGGGATGCTTGGCGATGAACTGCTCGACATTGTCCTTGGTGGTCAGCGTCGCATCCTGCAGCTGTTCGGCGGGAATGGTCTCGCCGGCCACCAGCTTGATTGCCGCGTCGACGGCAAGCCGGCCCATGCCCTGGGTCTGCTGCGTCGCGGTCACGTCGAAGACACCGTCCTTCAGTGCCTTGAGCGCCGCCACGTCGCCGTCGAAGCCGGCAACCCAGACCTTGTGGCCGGGATTGGCGACCTTGACGGCCTGCGCCGCACCGAGCGCCAGCGCATCGGCCTGGCCGATGACGATCGACACGTCGGGGTGCGACTGCAACAAATCCTGCGTCAGCTTGAAGCCTTCGTCCTGGTGCCAGCCTTCGCTCCACAATTCGCCGACAACCTTGATGTCGGGATAGCCCTTCAGCGCTTCGCCGCAGCCCTTCGAGCGATCGACCTCGGGCGTCGTACCCTTCTGGCCGTGGATGATGATCAGCTCGCCCTTGCCGCCAGCCTGCTTGGCGATGTAGTCGCAAACCGCCTTGGCCGAGGCCACGCTGTTGGTGGCGATGAAGGTATCGCCGGGTGCGCCGTCGGCGTTGCGGTCGACATTGATGACTGGGATGCCGGCAGCCTTGGCGGTCTTGGTCGGCACGGTGGCGGCGGTGGCGCCGGCTGGAATGTAGATCAGCGCATCGATGTTCTGCGTGATCAGGTCCTGCACCTGGCTGACCTGGGTCGCCGAATCGCCCTTGGCATCGACGGTAACGACCTCGATCCCCTTTTCCTTGCCGTAGGCTTCGACGGACTGCTTTATCTGGTTGAAGAAGTCGGCCTGCAGATTGGCGACGGCGAGGCCGAGCTTCTTGGCCTCCTTGGCCGAGGCCATGTCGGACAGGCCAAGCAGCGGGATGACGGCCGCTGCGGCAAGCAGCAATGAACGTTTGGTCAGCATGTTATTCCTCCGTTGATGTTCAATCTGTCCTGCCCGCGCATCGCGGCGCCCCTTGGCCGAACAACTCCCAGTTTCGGATCACCGATCCGTTTTCGCCCGAATATCGGGGCGAATCTCATTGAGCCCAATTCTTCATTGCGCCCCATTCTTCATTGCGCCCCATTCTTCATTGCGCCCTGCGGCGCCAGGTGTCGGTGGCCACCGCCAGCGCGATCACCACGCCGATAACCACTTGCTGGATGAAGGGCGAGACGCCGAGCAGGTTCAGTCCGTTGCGCAGCACGCCAATGATGAGGACGCCGATGGCTGTGCCGCCTATCGAACCGACGCCGCCCGACAGGCTGGCGCCGCCGATTACCACCGCCGCGATCGTGTCGAGTTCGTATCCGAGGCCGGAGCTCGGCTGGACGGAATCGAGCCGCGCGGCAAGCACGATGCCAGCGAGACCGGCCAGCACGGCGCAGATCGCATAGACCCAATTTGTCAGCGACTTGACCGGTATGCCGGACAGCCGGGCGACTTCGGCACTGCCGCCGATTGCGTAGAGGCTACGGCCGGTGGCGCGGTAGTTCAGGAAGATCGCGAAAATGACGGCAAGCACGATCATCAGCCCGACGGTGACCGACAGGAAGCCGAAATGGCGGATGATCGACAGGCTGGTGAACCAGTCGGGAAAGCCGACGATCTGCGAGCCGTCGGTGATCATGTTGGCGAGGCCGCGCGCCACCGACATCATCGCCAACGTGGCGATGAAGGGCGGCAGCTTGGTGACCGTCACCAGCAGGCCCGAAACCAGCCCGCAAAGGCCGGCGACGACGAGGGCTGCGGCGATGCCGGCCGGCAGGCCGAGATTGAGATAGTCCGGATGGGCGACGAAGCCCATCACCATGGAAGCCAGCGCCAGCACTGAGCCGACGGACAGGTCGATGCCGCCGATCAGGATGACCAGCGTCATGCCGATCGCCATGATGCCGAGCACGGTGACCTGGTCGAGCACATTGAGAATGTTGCGGACAGTCAGGAAGGTGTCGGTGGTCAGCGAGAGCGCCAGGCACAGCAGAACCAGCCCGATCAGCGGACCCATGGTTCCGGCAAAGACAGCCGAAAACTTTGCGCCCGCCGTAGCCTGCGCACCAGAGCCTGCTTTCAACTCGCTTGCGTCGTTGCTCACAGCCACTTTGTCTCCTCCACAGCAATCCGGCGCTGCATCACCGGGTCACTTTGTTCACCCAGGCCCCTCCCTGTGAACAATTTATCTTTAGTATGCAATTTTGTTCAGCTAAACTGTTCGTCGGAAAATTGTCAAGGCCTGCCGCTTCATTCGACGACGGGTTTGCGCTGTCCGCCGGTTTGCCTTACGCAAGGTCTCGGAAATCTTGGGCATTTCGAAGTCGCCGGATTGGAATATCATGGGCAGAGCCGGCGGCTGCGGCAAGGCAAACAGATGACGATCGTAGAGAACGAAAGAGCCTCGCGCTTCCCAGACGCCGAACTCAAGGCCCGCGCCGCCTGGCACTATTATGTCGAGGGTCTTACACAGGAGCGGATTTCCGAAATTCTCGGCGTCGGCCGCATCAAGGTGCATCGCATTCTCTCCGCCGCCCGCGAAGAGGGTGTCGTCCAGTTTCGCATCCGCGACAGCGTCGTTGAATGCGTGGTTTTGGAGGAAAGCCTGAAGCAGCGGTTCGGGCTCAGCCAGGCCGTTGTCGTGCCGTCGGCGGCCGACCGAAGCAACGCGCCGCTGATGATCGGCCACGCCGCCGCCGCCTACCTGGCCGACCATGTGAATGCCGGCGATGTCATCGCACTCGGCTGGGGGCGGACACTGAAATTCGCCATCAATGAATTGCCGCGACGGCCGATCGCCAGGACGACGGTCGTTTCGATGCTCGGCGGCCTTACCCATGCCCAGCCGCTCAATCCGACCGAAAGCGCCTGGGATTTCGCCGAAAAGATCGGTGCGGAGTGCTTCCTGCTGCCGGTGCCGGTCTATGCCGACAGGCCGGAGCAGCGCGACGCTTTCATGAGCCAGCGCAGCGTTCAGGACGTCGTCTTCCGTGCACGCCGGGCAAACATCGCTGTGCTCAGCGTCGGCTCGTTTTCCAACGACAGCCCGATCGCCAATTACGGCTTCATCAAGCCAAGCGAACTCGAGGAACTGCAGGCGGCCGGTGCCGTCGGCGATATTCTGTGTCATTTCATCGACGCCGAGGGCCGGCCGGTCGATCACGAGGTCAACCGCCGCGTCTGCGCCTATCCGCTGCAGGATCTGTCGGATATCCCGAGCATCATCCTGGTGTCGGGAGGCAGCGAGAAGGTTGCGGTGATGCGGGCGGCGCTCGCCAACATCAAGGTATCGGTTCTGATCACCGACGAAGACGCGGCGAAAGGCTTGCTGGGCCGGTAGATATTGCTGCGCTGAAGATTTGAAAGAGATCGAGGCTGTCGCAACCGAGCTCAAAGACAGCGGCGCAGAATTTCGCTCTGTAGCGATCCGTCCCACCCCCCTCTGTCCTGCCGGACATCTCCCCCGCAAGGGGGAGATCGGCAATTGCGATGCCGTCGCTCATCCTGCAACGCTTGTGGTTAGCGAAAACGGTGATGAAGGCTCAATCTCCCCACTTGCGGGGGAGATGGCCGGCAGGCCAGAGGGGGGTGCTGTCCCGCCGACATCTCAAAGGCTGGGTCCAAAAGGTCTCCGACCTCTCAAAATCTCTAAACTTGCCCAACCTCACCCAGCAAATCTCTAAACTTGCCCAACCTCAGCCAGCCGCGCGTGGATATCGCGCGTCGCGTGATAGAGGCCGCGGTAGATCGCTTTGCGCGTGCGGTAGAAGGACATCAGCTCGCCGACCGGGTCGACATGCCTGTTCGGCGCTGCCGCCATCGCTTCCGCGGCGGCTTCCGGCGAGGCAAACCAGCCGACAGCCGCTGCCGCCAGCATGGCAGCGCCGAGCGCGGCGGCTTCGTTGACCGGCGAAACCGAGAGCGGCCGCTCGAGTACGCTTGCCATGATCTGCATGAGCAGCGCGCAATTGGTACCGCCGCCGGCGGCAATCATCGTCGCCGGTCCGCCGGCCTGGGCTTCCATGGCCTCGGTGGCAACGGCCTGCTCGAAGGCGATGCCTTCCAGGACAGCGCGGAAGAGATGCTCCGGCCGGTGGTCCAGCGACAGGCCGACAATGGCGCCGCGCGCCGCACCGTCCCAATAGGGGCTCATGACGCCGGCCCAATAGGGCATGATGAGCAGGCCGTCGCTGCCCGCGGCAACATCCAGCGCAGCTTTCTCCAGCGCAGCGGCTGACGGCGAGCCGGTGGTTCGGACGATCCAGTCGACCAGCTGCATGCCCGAGCGTAGTACGGTCTCCAGCATGAAACCGGAGCCGGTCGGCGAGACCAGCGTTCGAAAGGCGTCCGAGGTTTTCACCTTGCCGGAATAGCAGCCGCTGACCACGCCGGAGCCGAGCGAGAGATAGCTCTTGCCCTCGCCGTAGACGCCCATGCCAAGGCCCATAGCTTGCCCGTCACCGGCTCCTGCCACAACCGGCGTGCCAGCCTTCAGGCCCGTCAGTTGCGCCGCGGTTGTGGAAAGCCCGCCGCAAATTGCGCCCGGCGCGACCAGCTCGGGCAATTGCTCCAGCTGCAGCCCCGCCGCCGCAACGAGCTCTGGACGCCAAGTGCCTTTCTCGACGTCGAGCAGCCCGAGCGGATCCGCACTTGCGGTGCTGGTGACCAATCGCCCGGTCAGCCGCTGAACGAAGAAGCCGTGCACGTCGACCAGCGCCGCTGCCTGGTGCAGCACCTGCGGCTGGTGTTCGGCAAGCCAGGCGATCGCATACAGCGCCGGCGTCGGGTCCGGCGGCTTGCCGCTCCAGTCGCGGATCGCCTCGCGGCCAAGTTCGGCCGAAAGCCTGATAACCTGAGGCCGGGCGCGTTCGTCCAGCCACAGGATCGCAGGGATGAGTGGTTTGCCGGCGCTGTCGACTAGCGTGAAGGTCTCGCGCTGATGTGCAATGCAGATCGCCGCCACCCGCGCAGCGCCGACCGCCTCGGTGACCTGCTTCAATGCGCCAAGCAGCGCGGCCCACCAATGTTCGGCGTCCTGCTCGAAATGGCCGGGCTGCGGATTTGAAAGCGGGTAGGTCTTGCGCGCCTGGAACAGCTCTTCGCCGTCGCGGGTGAAGGCAATCGCCTTCACGGCCGTGGTCGAGGCGTCGATCCCGATTACGACATCGTCCATCAGCGGAGATCCGGCGGGGTCAGGCTGCGTTTGTTGCGAACCGTCCGTCCGATTGGTCGAGACGGCGGCGGATCTGGGTTATCACCATCGAATCGTCGGGTACACAATTTTCATAGGTCAGGAAGTCGCCGGTCTTGAGCGGCTTGACCACCTTGGCGCGCTCGGCAAGGCCGAGCGGCAGGGCGCCGCGGGCGCGAGCATCGTCCCACGTCATGGCGAAGCCGCGATAGTCGTTCTCGCCGATCATGCCGAGCGACTGGCCAACGCCAAGATCGCTCTTGGCAACCGCCACCGCCTCGGCGACCGGATGGTCGAGCGGCTCCATGTCGGCGCGCTTGTAGACCACCGCGCGCGCCGCCGACAGCGGCACTTCCAGGCTGGTCAGATGATAGGGCCGGAAGATCGTGAAGTAGGGGCCCTTGCCAACCTTGAGGTCGATCATGCGCTCCAGCACGCGCGGATGCCGGGTCTCGATGATGCAGAACACGCCGGGCGCGACGCCCTTGCCGATGGAATAGTCGACCACGCCCTTGCGGTGCAGCACGCCGCCATCCTCGCGCGGGCAGAGCACGCTGGCCAGTTCCTCCAGCGTCGCGGTCGGGCCGTGCATGCCCGGCACGTCGGGCACCAGCCCGGTCGCATTGGCGATCGCCACCATCTCGATCGCCGTCTTCGACCCGTCGACGAATTCGACCAGCATGCGCGCATTCATATTGCGCTCGGCCGCCTCCTTCTCGTAGTCGGCCGGCATGGCGTCGATCTTCAGCGGATTGTTCTTGCCCTTGCCGGCGGCGATGATGTTGAAGCCGAGGCTTTTGGCAAAGCCGATGATCTCCAGCGTGCAGGCCGGCTCGTCGCCGGCCGCACCCGTATAGACGACGCCGGCCTTGCGCGCTTCGTCCTTGAGGAAACGGCCGATGGTGATATCGGCCTCGACATTGAGCATGACGATGTGCTTGCCGTTCCTCATCACTTCGAGCGCGAACAGCGTGCCGATGTTGGGATTGCCCGTCGCGTCGATGATGACGTCGATGCGGCCGGCCGCCGCCAGCGCATGCAAATCTTCGGTCACCGCGATCTTGCCGACCTCGATGGCGCGGTCGATCGCCGCCGCATTGCCGGCCTGGACGATGTCGGAACGGTCGTGGCCAGCGAGCAGCGCCGCGTCGATCGCTGCCTGCGGCCTGACTTCGGAAATGGCGCCGATCCGCATGCCCGGCATCAGTGCGACCTGGACGACGATGTCGGTGCCCATCTGTCCGGCGCCGGCAAGCCCGATGGTGATCGGCCCGTGCTGTTCAGCGCGCTGCAGAAGTTCCGCTGCAAATTGCGGATGGGACATGTCGCTTCCTCCAGTTCCGGACGCGCCGCAGCGTCCAAATCAACGTTTTGAACATTTCTATTTGCAAATGAAAAATATTTCAACCGGCAATTGGGCATTGTCGCTCTGCAATCGGCCGAAGACGATTGGATGAGTGGTCAATCTAGCGGCCGTGCCTCTGCAGTCAGAAGGACGCGGCAAATTTCAGGTTGAATGGGGTGCAGCGTTGTTGCGCTCAGCTGCCGATCTCGAAGAAGGGCGCGCCGAGCAGGTGGGGAACGACATCGATGCCGAGTCCGGGCCCGTCCGGAATGCCCATGCGGCTGCCCGAAACCGGCGGCATGTTGGATGCGGTGCGCACCGTCACCCATTCGTGAAAGGCGATGGCGTGCAGCCGGCGCTCCTCCGGCGTCGACAGCGACAGATGCGCCATGGCCGATGTGTCGATCTCGGCGCCGCCAGTGTCCTCGACGGTGATCATGAAGCCCAGGTCGACGGCAAGGTCGCGGATCTGGCGCGTCTTGGTAACGCCGCCGAGGCGCGAGATCTTCAGCGTCAGCCCGTCGGCCGCGCCCTTGCGGTGGATGTCGAGCATATCGTCCAACGAGGCGACGGATTCGTCGAGCACCATCGGCTTGTCGAGCGAGCGGCGCACCGACATGCATTCGTCGATCGTCGTGCAGGGCTGCTCGAACGTGTAGTCGATGGTGCGCGTCGCATCGGCGAATTGGCGCGCCTGGTAAGAGGTCCAGCCGGCATTGGCGTCGCAGAAGATGACGGTGCCCTTCGGCACCGCGGCGGCGACGGCGGTGACGCGTTCGATGTCGTCATGGACGTTGCCGCCGACCTTGACCTGAAGCCGGCGAAACCCTTGGTCGACGATGCGCTTGGCAAGTGCGGCCATCGCATCGACCGTGCCGTGGGTGACGACCTTGTAGAGTTCGGCCGTCTCGCTTTCGCGCCCACCAAGCAGGGTGACCAGCGGCACGTCGGCGGCGCGCGCCGCGAGATCCGAGCATGCCATGTCGAGCGCCGACTTGATGTAGGGATGGCCCTTGAACACCGTGTCCATCAGCCTGTTGATACTGGCAAGCCCGCGCGGGTCATGGCCGACAAGATACGGCGCGATCTCGACGACGCCGGCGCGAGCACCGGCGGCGAAGGCCGGCGAATAGAAATTGCCAAGCGGCGCCATCTCGCCCCAGCCGGTGAGCCCGCTGTCGGCGGTGACCGCGACGATCACCGCGTCGAACGCATCGGCGACGCGCCCCCTGGACATGCGGTAAGGCCCGTCAACGAAGGGCTGCACGACATGGTAGGCCTTGATGGTTTTGATCTGCACGTTTTCTGTCCGTTATCTGCGATATTAAGGGTGGCCCGCCAAACTTATCGGGCTCATCAGGCGGTTTCGGGCCGGCCGCGGGTCGGGCTTGCACGACTAGCGTCATTTGGGCCGCGTCGCTCCAGCCCGCGCGCATAGGCGAGCAATGCCTCGAAATCGAAATCGATGTGCTCCTTGGCGTGGTGCTGTGCAGCGGGCATGTCGTTGCCCTTGAGCAGCCGCACATAGGTCTCGTGAGCATCTTCGGCAGGCACAGGCTCGTTGCGGGCCCGCTGGTGCAGCGCGAAATACATCTGCAGCCGGCTGGTCAGCCGTTGCCACGTTTCAAGCAGCACCGAATTGTCGGCCCATTCGTGGATCAGGCCATGCAGTTGCAGCGCCGTTTCGATCTGCCGCGTCGTGTCCAGTTCGCGCGTCGCCTGCTTCACCGCCGCATGACGCCGGTCGAGTTCGTCGAAGAACCGCTGGTCGCGAAGCGGCCAGGTCCGCGCGATGGCGAACTCGTCCAGCACCTTGTTGAGCGAATAGGCATCGTCGATGTCCTTGGCGGTAACATCAATGACGAAGGTTCCGGCGTAGGGGATGCTGGTCAGGATGCCTTCCTGCACCAGTTCGCGCATCGCCTCGCGCAGCGGCGCACGGCTCACCCGCATCTGCTCGGAAATCCTGAGTTCGTTGAGCTTCTGCCCCGGCTCCAGCTGGCCGGTCAGGATCGCCCGCCGGAGCAGCGCCACGATCTCGGCCCTGCGTGTCGTATCCGCGATCGGACTGAAATCCAGCGTTGCCATCCGGCTGCTCCAGGAGACCAAAAGCAACACAAGCAGATTGTCGACAATCTAACAAGAGTAATTTCTGGATTCTCGACCCTGCATGACATTGGCGGCCTTCCGGCCTCAGCCAGCCTTCCCGCTCCCCTCGCTGAGCGTCAGCTGGCTTCTCGCAGCGCGAAACGGACTGGTGCGTAGCCTTCGCAATGTCCATTGACGACTGGGAAGCTTTGTGTCACTAGCAGTGACATGAATTCACAAATGATGACTCAGAAATACGAGAGCCCGCTGCGGGCAGAGCAGGCGCAGGCCACGCGCGAGCGGATCCTCGCGTCCATTCGAACGATCCTGGAGCAAAATCCGTACAGCCTCCTTGGCTTCGATGAGGTTGCCGAGGTTTCGGGCGTGAACCGAAGGACGATCTTCCGCCACTTCCCGACGAAGGAAGCGCTTTTGGAAGCCTTTTGGGCCAGCACCAATGCCTCGCTGGGAGTGCGGTTCTGGCCTGAGCGGGAGCAGGATCTGATCGATCTTCCTCCCGATCTTTTCGCTTCGTTGGACGCAATCGAAGGCGTAGTCAGGGCCTCGCATGCGAGCGTTACCGGGCGCGAGATGCGCCTGCAAGCCAATGGTGAGCGGCAACGTGCCTTTCGGAGCAGCCTTTCGCAAGTCGCTAAAGGAATGGACCCGAAGGCGGCGCGCCAGCTTGAGGCCGTGATCCAGCTCCTGTTCAGCGCCACTGCCTGGCAGACGATGAAAGACTACTGGGGTCTTAACGGCCGTGAGGCCGGAGAGGCAGCCGCCTGGGCAATTCGCGCCTTGCTCAATGCGGCAAAATCGCAGCAGGGCGCTGTTCGAAAGGGAAAAAGCAAGTGACTTGGCATAAGACCAAAGCAACGGTCCATCCGGCCGATTCGGTTCAAAGCTTCTGGGTAATGGGCGATCAGGTCGCTGTCCGGGCAAAGCTCGCTGGGACGGCACTCAACGTGATCGACGTCACGGTGCCTCCTGGAAGCGGCACGCCGCCCCACACGCATCCTTCCGCGGAAATTTTCCGCATTCTCGAGGGCACTCTCACGATGTGGACAGTGATCGATGGTGTCGCGCAAGAATACGAGGTGGAACCCGGTGATGTCGTCACCATTCCGGGCAACGCGCCCCATGGCTATCGCAATGCTGGTCCCGTGCCGGCTATGTTCATGGCGATCGTCGACGACGAGATGATCGCATTCTTCGAAGAGGCTGCATCCAAGGACGCGCCCTCCGGCCCGCCGACCGCTGACATGATTAACCGCGTGATCGAGCTTACCGGACGGCACGGAATCCAGATCCTGCAGGCGGCCTGACCGGCGAAACTGTTGCGCCAGGCTCAAGATTTGACCTGGCTTATGCCGGCTAAATCCAGCAGTCCATCCATCCAGGGTCGAAGCGGGCCTTCGCGTGAGTGATACGTGCAGCCGCGACAAGCCGTCGGCTGGATGGATGTCTCGCTTGCTGATCCACAAACTGCTTTCGCAGCTAGAGAGCGCCTCTATGCTGCCATCGTCGCCAGAGCCGCCGTTCGCGCGACGGCTTGAATCGACCGCGTCGAAACTATCAGCAAAAACGGCGCCCTTGGCGTGGGAGCCGAGGGCGCCGCGGGACCGGACCTGATGGGGGTTATCAGGTGGCCGGTTTCTCGGGCAGCGGCGAGATCGGCATTCCCGGGCCGATCTTCTGCAGATTGCCGGTAATCACCCGGTCGCCTTCGGCCACACCGCTCAAGATGGCAACCTGATCGCCATTGGTCGGTCCGAGCGAAACGATGCGCTGGTCGACGGTGTTGTCCTTGCCGACGACATAGAGGTATTTGCCGAGTTGGCCGGAGCCGAGTGCCGTCTGCGGCACCATCAGCGCATCAGGCTGCTCTTTGACGTGCAGCCGGACGCGGACATATTGGCCGGGCAGCAGCGTGAACTTGCCGTTGCCGATCGTCGCCCGTGCCGTGATCGTGCCGGTCGAGCGATCGATCGTGTTGTCTATGAAGGTAAGATCGCCCTTCTGGCGCGGTTCCGTTTCACCGGGAAGCAGGACGTCGACACTGATCGGTCCCGCGGCCCGGGCCTCCTCGATCTGAGTCAGGTCGGTTTCGCTCGGATTGAAGGTGACGTAGATCGGATCGAGCTGCACCAGCGAGTTGAGCACGGTGCCGGCGACGCTGACCAGCGTTCCGACGGATGCTTGGCTGCGTCCGATGCGTCCCGCGAACGGGGCACGGATTTCGGTATAGCTCAAATTGAGCTCGGCGGTCCGCAAGGCGGCCTGGTTTACGGCGAGCGAGGCCTGAGCCTCGCGCAAGGTGCTGGTGCGCTGGTCGAACACGTCCTTGGCGAGATAGCCGCTCTTGGCGAGCTCGCTGCCGCGCCCGAGATTGGAGCGCGCATAGTCGAGTGTTGCCGTGTCGCGCTGGATAAGCGCCTTCGCCTGCTCGAGGGCAGCCTGGAAATCCTCCGGGGCGATCTTGTAGAGAAGGTCGCCCTTTGCAACGTCGCTGCCGTCTGTAGCGACCTGCTCCTGCAGATAGCCCGGTACGCGCGCCTGCAGCGTGATGCTGCGGATCGGCTCCACCCGGGCGGCATAGTCGAGATAGATCGGGATCGTCTTCTTGACGACGCTCACCACCGGCACCGGCATGACAAAGGCTTCCGGCTTGGGTGTCGCCGCCCCGGCTGTGCCGGCGTTGAGGCTGAGGCTGCCCATGTCGAGCAGGTGAACGCTCGCCACCGAAATCGCCCCAAGGGCGACGGCCGTTCCCAGCGCGATTTTCCATTTACGCATGATCAATTCTCCAGTCCTATTCAGCCGCTTCGGCCAATGGCTCGAATACGGGTTCGGCAGTTGGTTGTTCGGTCGCTTCGGAAACCGGTTCGCTCTCGCTGCGGCGCTCGCGCAGCTGCTCGATCACCGCATAGAAGACCGGCACGAACACCAGCGACAGGATCGTCGCCGCGACCATGCCGCCAAAGACGGTGGTGCCGATCGACTGCCGGCTTGCGGCACCGGCACCCGTGGCGAACATCAGCGGCAGCACGCCGAGGATGAAGGCGAAGGCGGTCATCAGGATCGGTCGCAGCCGCAGCCGCGCCGCTTCCATCGCGGCATCGACGATGCTGAGGCCTTCTTCGCGCCGGCGCCGGGCAAACTCGACGATCAGAATCGCGTTCTTGGCCGCCAGTCCGATCAGCATGACGAAGCCGATCTGCGAATAGACGTCGATCTGCATGCCGCGCAGCCACAGCACGACGAACGCACCGAACAATGCGAGCGGCACCGCCAGCAGCACCATGAACGGCATCGCCCAGCTCTCATATTGCGCGGCGAGAATCAGGAAGACGAAGACGATCGCGAGGCCAAAGACGACGGATGCGATCGATCCCGCCTTGAGCTCCTGATAAGTGATGCCGGTCCATTCGTAGCCGAAATCTCTCGGCAACGCCGTGGCAGCGGCACGCTCCATTGCCGCCACCGCCTGGCCGGACGAAAAGCCGGGCGCGGCGCCGCCATTGATCAGGGCCGACGCATTGTTGTTGTAGTGCGGCACGGTCTCGGGACCGACGATGGGCACAAGCTTGCCCAGCGTGCTGAGCGGCACCATGCCACCCGACGCATTGCGGACATAGAGCCGCGAAATGTCGGCCGGACCCGCACGAGAGTCCTTGTCGGCCTGGATCGTCACCCGGAAGGTGCGGCCGAACAAGTTGAAATCGTTCACATAGAGCGAGCCGAGATAGATCTGCAGCGTATTGAAGACGTCCGGCAGGTTGAGCCCGAGCAGCTTCGCCTTGGCGCGATCGAGATCGTAGTTGAACTGCGGCGTCGAGGTCGAGAACGACGAGAACAATTGCTGCGGGTTGAGCTCGGGCTGCTTGCGCGCCTCGGCAATCACCGCTTGCGTCGCATCGTTGAGCGCCACGCTGCCGCGGCCGGTCAGGTCCTCGACCTGAAACTCGAAGCCACCGGTGGTGCCGATGCCCGGGATCGACGGCGGGTCGAAGCTCAGCGCAAAAGCCTCCGGAATTTGCAGCAGCTTGTTGCGCACGTCGGCGACGAGCTTCGAGGCGCTCTGGTTGGGACCGCGTTCGTCCCATGGCTTCAGGATGGCGAATTCGACCGCCGAGTTCGACTGCGCGGCGCTGGTCAGGAAGTTCAAGCCGCTGATCGAGCCGACGATATCGACGCCGGGCGTATTCTGCAGGATGTCGCGTGCCTTTTGCGCCACCGCGTCGGTGCGTTCCAGCGAGGCCCCGTCGGGGAGCTGGATGACGACGAAGAAGTAGCCCTGGTCCTCGACCGGAAGGAAGGTCGACGGCAGGCGCTGCCAGACGAAATAGGTCGCGACAAGTCCGGCCGCGAACACGCCGAGCATGATCCAGCGCAGGCGGATGAGAATGCGCACACCATTCGCATAGGCATGCGCCAGCCGTTCGAAGCCCATGTTGAACCAGCGGAATAGCACGAACTGCGTTTCCGGCCGGTGGCGCAGGAAGGCGGCGCTGAGCGACGGGGTAAGCGTCAGCGAGACGAAGGCCGAGATGCCGAAGGAGATCGCCACCGTCAGGGCGAACTGGTTGTAGAGCCGGCCGGACACGCCGGGAATGAAGGCGACCGGCACGAACACGGCCATCAGCACGGCGGTCGTCGCGATGATCGGGCCGGTGACCTCGGCCATCGCCGTGCGCGTGGCAGCCAGCGGTTTTAGGCCGGCCTCAAGTTGGCGTTCGACATTCTCGACGACGACGATGGCATCGTCGACGACGAGGCCGATCGCCAGCACCATGCCGAGCAGACTGAGCATGTTCAGTGAGAAGCCAAGCATATGCATGACGGCCAGCGTCGCCACCAGCGACACCGGAATTGCGATCGTCGGGATGATCGTGGTGCGCCAGCTTTGCAGGAAGATGAACACCACGGCGACGACCAGGACCAGCGCTTCGCCGAGCGTGATCAGCACGTCGTGCATAGACGCCGATACGAAACGTGTCGTATCGTAATGCATGGCGTAGCTGACGCCCTTCGGGAAGCGGGCCGACAGCTCCTGCATCTTATCCTTGACGCGCTGCTGCAGATCGAGCGCGTTGGAGCCCGGCATCTGGTAGACCGCCAGCACCACCGTCGGGTCCTTGCCGAAGAAGGCCGACGAAGAATATTGCAGCGCGCCGAGCTCGATGCGCGCAACGTCGCGCAGCCTGACCAGCGAGCCGTTCGCGGTATTGGCCCGCACGACGATGTCACCGAACTCCTTCGGATCGCTCAGCCTGCCGACGGCGTTGACCTGCATCTCGAAGGCGGTGCCGGCCGGAGCCGGCGACTGTCCGATCTTGCCGGCCGCCACCTGGACGTTCTGCTCGGCGACGGCGTTCTGCACGTCGACGGCAGTAATGCCGAGATTGGCGAGCTTGTCGGGATCGAGCCAGATGCGCATCGAATAGCGCCGCTCGCCGAAGATCTGGACGTCGCCGACGCCGGGCAGGCGCTTCAGCGGATCGACCACCTGCAGATAGGCCAGATTGCTCAGCGCGACCGGGTTGACGGAACCGTCCGGCGAGGTGAGGTCGACGATCAGGACGAAGTTCGGGTTCTGCTTCTTGATCGTCACGCCGCCCTGATTGACGATGGCCGGCAACGAGGACGCCGCCTGCGAAACGCGGTTCTGGACGTCGACGGCCGCCGTGCTCAGGTCGTAGCCAACGTCGAAGGTGATGGTGATCGTCGAGGAGCCGTCATTGGAGCTCGACGACGACATATAGGTCATGCCCTGGACGCCGTTGATCTGCTGTTCGAGCGGCGTCGTCACCGTGTCGGCGACGACCTGCGCGCTGGCGCCCGGGTAGTGGGCGCTGACCACGACCTGGGGCGGCGTGATGTCGGGAAATTGCGAGACGGGCAGAAGGAAATAACAAATCCCTCCGGCGAGCACCATGATGATGGCGATCGCCGACGCAAAGATCGGACGATGGATGAAGAAGTTTACCATGAGATGCACGCCTCGCCCGATGCTCTGGCCCGGCCAAAGGCCCTGGCTACCCTGGACAGCCGCCGGCTGCGCGTTGAGCCGGAATCTTCGAGAAAGCCGAAATCTTGCAGAGGGCGGCGCGGCGCATTGCGGCGTTCGGCCTGCTCATCAGCCAGCGCACGCAGCATCGCCTCGAAAGACCGCGGGTCGACGCGGTCGGCCTTCATCAGCATGCGGATCATCGGATCCCTCACGACTTCATCGATCGTCAGATCATTGCGCTGCGACATCGAAGCGGCTCCTGGTTTTTGGCGATCCGCGGCAAGCCGCGGATCGGGTGTTCTCTTGCTCGCCGGCCGAGGCCGTGAGGTGCGGTTCGTCCCCTTGCCGATCGGGGCGGGGCTGATGGCCGGCACTTGCGAGTTTGACATGATGCAATGCGGGTGTTACAGGTAAGTAACATCTCTAACGTTACAGACCGGTAACACCCTAGTCAAGAGGTGCACCGAGGGAATTTCGGAAACGCAATCACGGAGGTTTTGATGACAGACGGTGTTGTGGAGCGTGTTCGCCCCCGGGACAGGATCCTGGAGACGGCACGGGACATGTTTCACAAGCATGGCATTCGCGGCGTCGGCATCGACGCCATCACCGAGGCCGCCGGCACCAACAAGATGACGCTCTACCGGCATTTCGAGTCCAAGGACGACCTGATCATCGAATGTCTGCGGGCGACCGCCTGCAGCGCCAACGCGATGTGGGAAAAGTTCGAGGCCGAGAATCCGGGCGACAAGCTGGCGCAGCTGCACGCCTGGGTCCGGATGGCGGCCGATTGCCTGATGTCGGATCGTCGCGGTTGCGACATGGCCAACGCCGCCATCGAGCTGAGCGAGGCCGATCATCCGGCAAGGCAAGTGATTAAGGAACTCAAGGAAGCGCAGCGCGAGCGGCTGGTCTCGCTGTGTCGCGATGCCGGCATCGGCCAGGCCGAGCTTCTTGCGGACACGCTGTCGCTGTTGCTCGAGGGCGCCCGCGTCAGCCTGCAAAGCGTCGGCGCCGAGGGCCCGAGCGCGCAGTTCGTCCGCATGGCGGAAGGCCTGATCACGTCTTTCAGGGCCAGATAGTCTCGCAAGCGGCGAAACGATCCGTGGCGTTTCGATTGCGGGCCGCGCCGCCGGGTGATGTCTCGTCCCATTGCGATGTGCCATCTCGCGTCTCCCTTGCCGGTCCTCCGCAGCAGCAATGCCTGCGCGGCGCTGTTTGCTGGTCGTGAGGCAGGATAGGGCCGCCGGCGAACCGGTGAGAGTGACAAGTGTGACAGGATTCCGCCCGACAAGTCGCGGCGATCGCAGCGAAGCTCATCGATCCGCGGATCAACAGTCGTGTCCGGTGCTGGTCACGATCCCAAGCGTCGGCCGCTATCCCGGAGCCGGAATAAAAAAAGCCCGCTGCCGGGAGGAGGTGGCAGCGGGCTCGATTTCGAATACGGCACGGGAGGAGGTGTACCGCACTCAGCGTCGGCATCGCATCTGGGAGGAGTAGATGGCCGACACCTGCGAAATTATCGATTGCCCAATGATTCGGCAACCACAAAAGTTGCATAGGTGATGTGCAGATTTGCGGTATCAACCGAATTTTAACGATGAAGGCCCGAGCGCCATCGCCCACGCGCGGCATCACTGCACCGGGACATTTTCCTTGAAGATCAGGCGCGGCTCGATGAATTTACGCGTCAGATAGGGCGCCGATGAGGCGATCGAGCCGAGCAGGCGAATGACCGACTGTTCGGCGATCAGCCGCGCATTCTGGTCGATGACGACGTCGAGCAGATCGTCGACGAGATAGCCGCGCGTCTCACGCGTCAGATCATGGCAGATGAACACCGGCTTCTTGTGCGGCCTGGCTTCGCGCAGCGCCTTCGCCACGCCCGAGCGCCCGGCCCCGACACAGTAGATGCCGAGCAACTCCGGCTCGTTGTGCAGCGCCTTCATGGTCGCGGTATAGCTGACCTCCGGTTCGTCGTTGATCTCGACGGCGCTGGTGACGGCCAGGTTCGGAAACTCTTCGCCGAGCACGGAGCGAAAGCCCATCTCGCGTTCCTCGTGGCCGCGATAGGAGCGTGAGCCGACGACCATCGCCAGATGGCCCTGGCGGCCGCCGAGGAACCGTCCCATCAGCAGCGCCGCCGTACGGCCGGCCACCCTGTTGTCGATGCCGACATAGGCCGAGCGGGGCGCGCCGGGAACATCGGACACCAGCGTGACCAGACGGATGCCGGCCTCGACGATCTCGCGCAAGATGTTGCGCGTTCTCGGATGATCGACGGCGATGACACCGACGCCGTTCGCCTTGAGCGAGAGGTTTTCGACGGCCGCCTGCAAGGCACTCGGCGAAATGCCGGCGAGCTCGTGGATGCGGCAGGAGGCAACCAGCGGCAGGCGCGCCGCATAATCCTCGATGTGCCTGGCCAGATCGGCCATGAAGGCATTGCTGCCGATCGGCAGGAAGAATTCGAGATGTGCCGGCCGCGAGGGCAACGCGACCTGGTCGACGACCGGCAGATAGCCGAGCTGCTTGGCCGCCTCCATTACGCGCTGCCGGTTGGCGGCACTGGCTCCCGGCCGGTTGTTGAGCACACGGTCGACCGTCGCGGTCGACAGGCCGCAGCTTCTGGCAATATCCGAAACGGTGGCCTTCATATCGCAACCATGTAGCGATGCGATCCAGTGCCTCGACGATAAGCCCGGCCCGGCTGCTCAGCCGGGCCGTTGCGTGCGCTCGACCAGCGCGTCATGGATCTCCTTGTCGGACATGCCGGTGATGACGCGTTCGACTTCGGCGACGCTGGTCTTCTTCGGGTCTATATCGTCGGCGACCACCTTGCCGCGGCGCATGACGACGATGCGGTCGACCACCTGGAAGACGTGGTGGATGTTGTGGGCGATGAAGATGCAGGAATGGCCGGAATCGCGGGCACTGCGCACGAAGCTCAGCACGCCTTGCGTTTCGGCGACGCCGAGATTGTTGGTCGGCTCGTCGAGGATGATGAGGTCGCTGTCGAAATGCATGGCGCGCGCAATCGCCACCGCCTGCCGCTCGCCGCCGGAGAGCGAGCCGATCGGCGTCGTCGGCGGGATGTTCTTCGAGATGCCGACCTGCTTGAGCAGGTCGCGGGCAACCACGTTCATCGCCTCCTGGTCCATGCGGTTGAGGAAACGCGGCGGCTTGACCGGCTCGCGTCCAAGGAACAGGTTGCGCGCGATCGACAGCTGCGTCACCAGCGCGGAGTCCTGGTAGATCGTCTCGATGCCGTGGGCGATGGCGTCGCTGGTGCTGCGCAAATTCACCTTCTTGCCTCGGATGAAGATGTCGCCGCTGGTCAGCGGAACCGCGCCCGATAGCACCTTGATCAGCGTCGACTTGCCGGCGCCGTTGTCGCCGAGCAGCCCGACGATCTCCCTTTCGTTGACATGGAAATTGGCATCCACCAGCGCCTGCACGCGCCCATAGGACTTGCGGATGTTTTCCATGCGGACAAGCGGTTCGGCCATGGTTCAAGTCCCTGCCTGATGCCGGCGTTCCAGCCATGAGTGGAGCGCCATCATGCCGAGGATGATGGCGCCGATGAAGATGTTGTAGGCAAGGCCCGGCACGCCGATCAGCACGATGCCGTTGCGCATCACGCGCAGGATCAGGATGCCGAGCACAGTGCCGATGATTGTGCCGCGCCCACCGGTCAGCGCCGTGCCGCCGATCACCACCATGGCGATGACTTCGAGCTCGTAGCCGGTGCCGCTGTTGGGGTTGGCCGCAGAGGTGCGTAGCGAGGAGATGACGCCGGCAAGCGAGGCCAGGATCGACGACAGGATGAACAGGCCGATCTTGACGCCGCTGACATTGACACCGCGCGCCCTTGCAGCACTCGGGTTGCCGCCGGCCGCCTGGATCCAGTTGCCTGTCCGGCTTTGCGTCAGCACGTAGCCGAGCGCGATTGCGGCGGCGATGAACCAGAACAGCGACATGTAGATACGGAACGGACCGATGAAGAAATCGCCGACCAGCGCTTCCGCCAGCCAACTGCCCTCGGCGCTCCAGGTCCGCTGCGGAAATCCGTTGGTGACGAACAATGCGGTGCCGCGCACCACCAGCAGCATGCCCAGCGTCACCAGGAAGGACGGGATCTTGAGCTGCGTCACGAACCAGCCATTGACCAGTCCGATGAACGCAGCGACCACCAGCGCGATGACGAAGGCGGCTTCGAGCGAGGCGACGCCGCTGTTGAACAACGTCCACATCAGGACAGGCGAGAAGCCGAACACCGAGCCGACCGAGAGGTCGAATTCGCCTGATGTCATCAACAGGGTCATCGCCAGCGCGATCAGCCCGAGCTCGACCGTGAAGGCCAGCGTGTTCGAGATGTTTTGCGGCGACAGGAAGTCGTGGTTGATGCCCCAGAACACAGCGATCTCGACGACGAGCAGCACGAACGGCCCGAACTCGGGTCGCGCGATCGAGCGTTGGATAAGAGAACGATTTTCCACCTTGGACCCGCGATAGGATTGGATTTGGCCGAGACCGCAACCGGCTTCGGCGGAATGATGAGACAGTCACGGCCGCCGAAGCGGCCGTGACCAACTCGATCGCGGATTTATTTGCCGGACAGGATCTTGTCGTAGACTGCCGCGGTGTCCTTCTCGTAGAGCGCGCCGGTGATCACGTCGAAGCCGGGCGGAATACCGCTTGCCGCCATGTTGGCGAGCGAGAGCGCGACATAGCTGGTCGCCTGCGGATCCTGCCACTGGCCGGCATTGACGTAGCCGTTCAGCACTTCCTGGGTGGTGTCGAGCGAGTTGCCCCAGCCGACGACCGGGATTTCGCCCGGCTTGACGCCGACCTGGTCGAACACCCGCTTGATCGAACCGGTGACAAGGTCGCCAAGGCCGATGATCGCCTTGACCTTGGCCCTGTTGGCGGTGAGGTAATCGACCATGCGGTTGATCACTTCGGCCTGGTCGAGCGTCGCTTCGGTGATTTCATAGGTGATGCCGAGCGGCTCGAAGACGCTCTTGATGCCTTCCTCTTCCTGGACGCCATAGGTGGCGCCGGGAATTTCGACCGGCATCCAGACGAAGTCGCCCTTCTTCACCAGGCCCTTGTCGACCAGATACTGCGCCCAATGCTTGCCGAAGGTGACGTTGTCGCCGCCGACATAGGCGTTGAAATCCGCCTTCGGGTCGGGCGTGTTGAAGTTGATGATCGGGATGTTCGCCGCCCGCGCTTCCTTGACGATCTCGACAAGGCTGCCCGGATCGGGGCTGGTCGTGGTGATGCCGTCGGCCTTGGCGGCGATTGCGGCGCGGACGGCTTCCTGTTGCGACGCCACGTCGCCGTTGTGGAACGAGGTGTTGACGGTATTGCCGGTGTCCGCCGCCCATTGCTTGGCACCGGCAAGGAAGTAGGTCCAGACCGGATCGGCCGGGCCGCCATGCGAAATCCAGTAGAACGTCTTGGCCTGTGCCGCGGCCGGAATGGCCAGCGCCATCACCAAGCCAAGTACAAGCAGTCTTAGCCTCGTCAGCATTTGATTTCCTCCCATTTGAACCTCCTCCTCCTCCGACGATCACCGCGAAAAGCCGTGCGCGGCCAAAACGGTGGTCGCATTTTGCCAGCGTCGACCTGGACGCATTAGAGCATTCCCTTTTTCGATCGATGGCAAGCCTCGATTGCCAATGGACGTTGGCGCAAGGCACCACGCCATCAGCAATCCCATCAGATTGCATCAGTTTGGCTGATATTTTCCAGGCGGCCGACGATCGTCCTTGCGACCGTCATGCAATGCCGCGCGGCGGCGCGCCGAGCACGGATTGCTCTAGGTCGATAAGCGTCCCGGTCATCAGCCCGGAGGCGTCGCTGAGCAGGAACAGCGTTAGCCGGGCGACTTCGTCCATGGTCAGCAATCGACCAAGCGGCAGGCCGGCGGCGGCGATCTTTGCCCAGTTTTCGCCCTTGCCCAGCGTGCGCGCCTGCATCTCTTGTTCGGCCGGCGTCGCTACCCAGCCCATGTTGATGCCGTTGACGCGGATGCGATCGGAGAGATGCGCGTTGGCAATGTTTCTGGTCAGCGTCGAAAGCGCGCCCTTGGTTGCGGAATAGATGGCAAGGTCCGGCGCACCGCAATGCGCATTCACCGACAGTATGTTGACGATGGCGCCCGCCGCCCGCCGTGTCTTCATGTCGGCTACGGCCGCCTGCATGAGGAAGAACGGCGCGCGCGCATTGACGGAAAACAACCTGTCCCAGTCGTCGATTGTGCCAGTTTCCAGCGAGGCCCGGTCGGTGAGGGCCGCGGCGTTCACCAGACAATCGATGCGGCCGAGTCTTTTGATCGCTTCCGCCATGACAGCTGCAGGCGCGGCCGGATCTCCAAGGTCGGCCTGGATGAAGACGACGGGCCGGCTTGGTCGTGAAAGCTCTTCGGCGATGCGTCTGCCACGCTCGGCATTGCGGCCGACAATGGCGATCCCTTCGCCGCCGCCGGCTGAGGCCAGCCGGGCGATGGTCTCGCCAAGCCCTTGCGTCCCGCCGGTAACGACAAGGGTCTTGCCCTCAAGAGCGACGATCAATGGACTCTCCCGAATGCCGACGAGCAGGTAATTTCCAATCAGAGAATTCTAGAATCTATCGGATGTTAGGCTGGGGGACTAGATGAGGTCGGCCCTTGCGAGGTCACGCATCAGATGGCTGGCGCCGTAGGTCCAGTGCGGGCAGTCGGGCGACAGCCGCACGCGGTTGACCAACGCACCGAACTTCTCCGACGAGATGGTGACGATGTCGCCGACCTTGTGGGTAAAGCCCTTGCCTTGTTCGCCGCGATCCTTCGACGGCACGAACATCGTGCCGAGATAGAGCACCAGCCCGTCCGGATACTGGTGGTGCGGCCCCATGGCGGCGGCGACCAACTCTTCCGGCGAGCGGCTGATCTCAGCCATCGAACTGGCGCCCTCTAGCGAGAACCCATCCTCGCCCTCGACCTTCAGGTGTACGATCGCCTGCTTCACGTCGCCGATGGAAAACGTCTCGTCGAACAGCCGGATAAAGGGGCCAAGTGCTGCCGAAGCGTTGTTGTCCTTGGCTTTGCCGAGCAGCAGCGCGGAGCGTCCCTCGACGTCGCGCAGATTGACGTCGTTGCCGATCGTCGCCCCGACGATCCTGCCGCTGCTCGCGGCAATCATGGCGATCTCCGGCTCCGGATTGTTCCATGTCGAAACCGGATGCAGGCCGACATCGGCGCCGAAGCCGACCGAGGCCATCGGCTGGCATTTAGTGAAGATCTCGGCATCGGGGCCGATGCCGACTTCCAGATATTGCGACCAGGCGCCGCGCGCAATCAGCTTGGCCTTGATCTCCATCGCTTCCGGCGAGCCGGGCTTGAGCTTCGACAGATCGTGGCCGATCAGCCCGGCGATGTCGGCGCGAATGGCGTCGGCCTTTTCGGCCGAACCGCGCGCCTGCTCCTCGATCACCCGTTCGAGCAGGCTGACGACAAAGGTGACGCCAGACGCCTTGATCGCCTGCAGGTCGACGGGGGACAGCAGGTACGGTTTCCCCGCATCGCGCGCTGTCTCGAAACTGTTGGCGGCAATGGCATCGAGCGGGCCGATCGGCCGTCCCTTGGCCGAGCGGACGTGCCCCGCCGGATCCGGCAATTCGCAAACGTCGCGTACGGTCGGCGCCACATTTGACGTGATGTCGAAGATCGTGCCGTCACGCACCGTGACCACCAGCGGATGGGAAGCATCGCTCGCCCAGGCGCGGCCTACGAAGAGGCCTTCGGCGGGCAAATGTGTGGCGTTCGTCATGGCTTACATTTCCTGTTGTCTTGTCCTTCGGCCGCGGCACTTTCAACAAATTCCCGCCAAAGGTCTATCCCGCTTGCAGGGCGAGCTTTGTCAATTCTTTCAAGCGGTCTTCGCATCGCTGGACCTTGATCGAGCCTGACGTGCGCCAATGGCGAGGGAAAACGCTCTTTCAAAATAATGAAACCGTCGCTAGGGTTTTCACCCACTGAAAATCTCCAGGTGACGCTTGCTCTTACGGTTTTCCGATCCAATCTGGCAGAAGCCGCGGACAGCCACCGCGTTCCAGTCGCTTTTTCCAGCCGGCCAATGCGTCGATGTCGTCATCGTCGGCGGCGGCATTCTGGGTCTGTCAACGGCCTTGCACGCTGCCCGGCTCGGCCTCGCCGTCCAGGTGGTGGAGGCCGGCGAAATCGGCAGTGGCGCATCCGGCCTGAACGGCGGTCAGGTCATTCCCGGCCTGAAATACGATCCGGACTGGCTGCTGGAGCATTTTGGTCTCGAACGCGGTGAGGCGCTCGTCAACTTTGCCGCCTCGACGGTGGACGCCGTTTTCGAATTGATCCGCGACGAAAAGCTCACGGTGCCGTTCGTCCGCAATGGCTGGATCCAGGCCGCGCATACCGAGACCGCGCTGAAAGCGGCGGCAAGCCGGGATCGGCAGTGGCGGGCGCGCGGCGCCGATGTCCGGCTGCTGAGCGCGACGGAGATCGCGACGATGATCGGCGCGCAAGGCTATCTCGGCGGCTGGCTCGATCGCCGCGCCGGTGTCATCGATCCGCTTGCCTACACGTCGGAACTGGCGCGCGTCGCTGCAGCGGCGAGCGTGAAGATCGCCGAACGCCAGAACGTGATGCAGATCAGCAAGAATGCTGGCATTTGGCACGTTTCTACGGAAAGCGGCGCCGAACTCAAGGCCAAGGCGATTGTCCTGGCGACCAACGCCTATACCGGCGGCCTGCTCCCCGGCCTCGCCGAGACGATCGTTCCGCTGCATTCCTTCCAGATCGCGACAGCGCCGCTATCGTCCAATCTCGCGGCGGCGATCTTGCCGGAAGGGCAGGCGGTTTCGGATTCGCGCCGCATCCTCGTCTATTACCGCAAGAGTGCCGACGGCCGGCTGGTGCTCGGCGGACGCGGCCGCATGGCCTTGCCGAACGGCCCGGCCGACTGGGCGCATCTGGAACGCGCGCTGCTGCGGCTCTACCCGGCGCTGTCCGATGTGGCCATTGAAAAGCGCTGGTTCGGCCGGGTGGCAATGACGCCGGACCATCTCCCGCATATCCACGAGCCAGAGATGGGTCTGCTGGCGGTCGTCGGCTGCCAAGGCCGCGGCATCGGCCTGATGACCGCGCTTGGTGAGCGCATCGCCTCCTACCTGTCGAGCGGCGACACCAGGCAATTGCCGTTCCCGATATCGCCGATCCGGCCGATCCCTTTTCACGCGTTTCGGCAGGTCGGCGTTGCCGCGACCATCGCCTGGTACCGGATGCTGGACGCGTTCGAACGCTGACTTTCATTCCCAAGCGTGAAACAGCTTGACACTTTCACGAATATGAAAAAAGCTTGGTTGATTTCAAATTCCGATGGGCAGTCGATGTCGACCATCGCCGCAACGCAGCCGCTGCCGGAAACCCGGTCTTCGTCGGGTTTTCGCTTCGCCATGCTGCTGCCCGGCGGGCTGGTCACCTTTCTGCTGATCCTTTTCGCGCTTGGCCTGGTGTTCTTCCTGGCCTTTCGCGGCAATGACGGCTCGCTGCTGGGGGCCGGTTTCACCCTTGCGAATTTCGCCACGGTGGCCACCGATCCGCTGTACTGGACGGTGACGCTGCGCTCGCTGGGCATCGCCGGCCTGGTAACGCTGGCAACCGTCGTCACAGCATATCCTGTCGCCTACTATCTGGCTTTCCATGCCGGGCGGCGGCGTGGGCTGCTGCTGTTCCTGCTGACCCTGCCGTTCTGGACCAGCTATCTGCTGCGCGTCTTCGCCTGGAAGATCGTACTGGCCTATAATGGCGTGCTCAACTCGGCATTGATCGAAAGCGGCATCTGGTCGGAGCCGACATTGGCGTTCCTGAATACGCCGGCAGCGGTCGTTGTCACGCTTGCCCACGCTTATGCCCCGTTCGCCATCCTGCCCATCTATGTGGCGCTGGACACGATCCCGAAATCGCTGCTCGAGGCCGCTTCCGATCTTGGCGCAAAACCATTCACCAGTTTCCGCCGCATCGTGCTGCCCAACTCGATGCCGGGCGTGCTGGCGGCGGCCCTCGTCGTTTTTGTGCCGACGGTCGGCGATTACGTGACGCCGGCGCTGGTCGGCGGCCCTGCCAGTACCATGATCGGCACACTGATCCAGGCCGAGTTCGGCAAGGCCAATGACTGGCCGTTCGGCGCCGCACTCGCCGTCGCCGTCATGCTGGTCATTCTCGCCGTAGTGCTGGTGGTGCGCTTCGCCGACCGCCGATACGGCAGCCGCACATGAACACCGCGCGCCTGGACGCAAAGCAAGGCGGCGGCTGGCTCGGAGCCTACGTCCTTGCCTATCTGGTGTTCCTATATCTGCCGATATTGCTGATCCCGCTGTTTTCCTTCAACAATTCGATCCAGGCGGCATTTCCCCTGCAAGGCTTCACGGTTGAATGGTATGGCACGCTGGTCGGCAATTCGGCATTGTCCGGTGCGCTTGCCACCAGCCTCGTCATCGGCGCTATTGCCGCCATCGGCGCAACGCTCTGCGGCATCACCGTGTCGTATATGGACCTCTACGGCCGCTCGCCGCTGGCCGCAACGATCAGCGCCATTGCCCGGCTGCCGATCCTGATCCCCGGCGTTATCATAGGCATCTCGCTGTTGATCCTGGTCAATCTCGCCGGTTTCGGGCCGTCGCGCATTGCCATTGTGCTCGGCCACATATCGGTGGCGCTGCCGACGACGGTGGTGGTCATGCGCAGCCGCTTCGCCGCCATCCCGAAGACCATCCGTGAGGCAGCGCTCGACCTCGGCGCCTCGGACTGGACGACCTTCAGACGGGTGATGCTGCCGCTCAGCCTGCCCGCCATTATTTCGGCGTTCATGCTGGCCTTCCTGACCTCGTTCGACGAGTTCATCGTCGCCTTCTTCCTTGCCGGCACCGAGCCGACGCTGCCGCTTTATATCTGGAGCCAGCTGCGCTTCCCGAAATCGTTGCCGACCGTCATGGCGCTCGGCACCGCGATCCTGGCCGTGTCGTTCGTCATCGCCGCACTCGCTGAAATCCTGCGTCATCGCGGGCTTGTTGCCACCCGGCGGCCAGCACCCGCCAACCTGTCAAAACCAGAAGAAACCGAAGGAGGAGAACTGCAATGGCATTCGACCTGAAATCGATAACGGCAAAGACAGCGAAAACCGGACTGGCTGCCTTCGCGCTGGCGCTTGCGTCGACTGTCGCCTTTGCCGGCGACAAGCTGCAATATTTCACCTGGTCGGGCTATGAACTGCCCGACTTCAACAAGAGCTTCCTCGCCGCGCACCCCGATGGTGTCGAAGCCTCGATGTTCGGCGACGACGACGACGCCTTCACCAAGGTCAAGGCCGGCTTCCGCCCCGACATCGCGCATCCCTGCTATGACAAGGTGGCGCGCTGGAACAAGGAAGGCCTGCTGCAGCCGATCGACACCAAGCGCATCAAGAACTGGGATTCGATCTTCCCGGTCTTCAAGAACCTGCCCGACCTGCAGGCCGGCGACGGCAAGGTCTGGATGGTGCCGTGGGACTGGGGCAATACCTCGATCCTCTACCGCACAGATCTGGTGAAGAACCCGGAAGCCAGCTGGAACCTGCTCTGGGACAAGCAATATGCCGGGCGCATGGCGACCATCGATGCCGTCCACGACACACCGGTGGTGGCGGCCCTTCTCGCCGGCGTCAATCCATTCGACATGACACCGGAACAGATGGACAAGGTGGCGGAAAAACTGCGCGAGCAGCGCCCGCTGCTCTCGAACTACACCACCGACATGACCTCGGTCGAGCAGGCGCTGGCGAGCGGCCAGCTGGTCGCCGCCATGACTTGGAACGCCTCGGCCACCTCGCTGAAGAAGCAGGGCGTGCCTGTCGAGTTCATGAAGCCGAAAGAAGGCATGCTGACCTGGGCTTGCGGCTTCGTCATGCTCAAGGACGCCAAGAACGTCGACCTTGCCTATGACTTCATCAACAGCCGGCTGGAGACGGATTCCGGAAAATACCTGATCCAGGCCTACGGCTATGGCAGCTCGACCAGCTCGGCTTTCGCCGCCGTGCCGAAGGAGGAGTTGGAGAAACTGCAGCTGCCTTCCGATCCCGAGGTGATGCTGAAGACCACCATCTTCACCGGGCCGATGAAACAGAATGACGAACTCGCCAAGATGTTCGAGAAGGTCAAGGCAGGAGGCTGAGCCTGGTTCTTCCTTCTCCCCTTGTGGGAGAAGGTGTCGCCAAAGGCGACGGATGAGGGGTGTTCCAGATGGCACCGACGGCACTCCGGCCAACACCCCTCATCCGTCTCGGCGCTTCGCGCCGATCCACCTTCTCCCACAAGGGGAGAAGGGAAAACCTTACCAAACAAGGACGAACGAATGGACATGCTGGACGAAGCGGCTGGGAAGCCGAAGGACGACGCCGACGTCAGGGTCGGCCGGCGCGTGCGGGCGCTCAGGCTGGAGCGCAATCTCTCGCTGGCCGAACTTGCCGCCAAAGCCGGCGTGTCGATCGGTGCACTGAGCCAGATCGAGCGCGGCATGTCGTCATTGCGGGTGCGCGTGATCTGGCCGCTCGCCGCCGCCCTCGACATCGAGCCGTCGGCGCTGATCGCCGACGGCAATGATGTCGGCAACGACCTCTATTGTGTGCGCGCCAACAGCCGGCGTCAGATCCCGGTCAAGTCGGAGGGCATCGCCAAGGCACTGCTGTCGCCGCCGGCCGCCACGCTAACCGGCATGCTGGTAACCGTGGAAGCCGGTGGCGGCACCGCCGAAGCCTACGCTCATGCCGGCCATGAATTCGGCTTCGTCCTGTCGGGCGAGGTCGAGCTGGTGGTCGATTCGACCAGATACGGGCTGAAGGCCGGCGACAGCTTCGCCTTCAAGAGCACGTTGCTGCATGCCTTCCGCAATCCGGGCAGCGAGCGCTGCCAGATCCTGTGGGTTAACACCACCAAACCGTCCGAGGTTCGCGATGGCGCCTGATCCGCTCGTCCGGCTGGACAAGGTCTCCAAGATTTTCCCCGGCGGCATCGTCGGGCTCGACACCGTCGATCTCGACATTTCGCGCGGCGAGTTCCTGACCCTGCTCGGACCGTCCGGCTGCGGCAAGACCACCAGCCTGCGGGTCATCGCCGGCTTCGAGAGCCCGTCGAACGGCAGGGTCCTGCTCGACGGCCGCGACATCACGGCGCTCAGGCCCTTCGACCGCCCGGTCAACACCGTATTCCAGGACTACGCGCTGTTCCCGCACATGAACGTCGCCGAAAATGTCGGCTTCGGCCTGTCGCTGCGCAAGCTCTCCGGTGCCGAACAGGCAAGGCGCGTCGGCGCAGCGCTCGACATGGTCGGCCTTGCCGAAAAGCTCGGCGCCCGCGTGTCCGAATTGTCGGGTGGCCAGCGCCAGCGCGTCGCGCTTGCTCGCGCCATCGTCTGCGAGCCGCGTGTGCTGCTGCTCGATGAGCCGCTATCGGCGCTCGACGCGCATCTGCGCGAGCAAATGCAGGTCGAATTGAAGCGGCTGCAGTCGCGGCTTGGCACCACTTTCGTCATGGTCACGCACGACCAGACCGAGGCGCTGTCGATCTCTGACCGCATCGTCGTCATGAACAAGGGCCGCATAGAGCAGATTGCGCCGCCGGCGACCCTTTACGACCGGCCCGCCACCAAATTCGTCGCCAGCTTCATCGGCACCATGAACCTTCTGCAGTCGCGCTTTGTCGGCCGTGATGGCGAGCGCTTGCGGTTCACCGCGGGCACTCTGCCGCTGGAAGCGGTTTCGGAGACGGGCGAGCTGCCTAGCGAGGGCACGGTTCGCACCATCGGCGTGCGTCCGGAGGACCTTTTGGCCACGACCGAGGCCGCGGCCGGTACCGCACCGGTGCGGGTGAACAGTATCGTCTTTCACGGCCGCACCTTGCGCCTTCATGCAGAGCTGGGGCAGGGGACACAGGTGGTGATCGACGCGCCACGCCGGACAGAGGGTTTTCAATTCAGCGTCGGCGACGTAGCGTATATCAGCCTGCGCCGTGGCGCCAACTGCCCTATGCTGCCTAGCTAGTCTCACTCATTTCTAGAAAACCGGAGCACGGCCCATGAGCAATCATCTCAACTTTTTCATCGGCGGCAAGTGGGTCGGCCCCGTGGTGCCGGCAACGCTGGATGTGATCGATCCGTCCACTGAAGAGGCCTACACCAAAATCTCGGTCGGCTCGAAGGCCGATGTCGACAAGGCCGTTGCGGCAGCCAAGGCGGCATTCCCGGCCTTTTCGCAAACCAGCAAGGCCGAGCGCCTGAAGCTGCTGAAGCGTATCCTCGAAGTCTACAATGAGCGCTACGAGGACATCGCCCAGGCGGTCAGCCAGGAAATGGGCGCGCCGATCAGGTGGGCGCGCGAGGCGCAAGCCTGGGCGGGCAGGGCGCATATGGAAGCTACCATCAAGGCGCTTGAGGATTACGAATTCAATGAGAAGCGCGGCACCACCATGGTGGTCAAGGAGCCGATCGGCGTCTGCGCGCTGATTACACCGTGGAACTGGCCGCTCAACCAGATAGTCTGCAAGGTGGCGCCGGCCTTCGCCGCCGGCTGCACCGTCGTCTTAAAGCCTTCCGAAATCGCGCCGATCAGCGGCATCATCTTTTCCGAGGTGATGGACGCCGCCGGCATGCCGAAGGGCGTCTACAATATGGTGAATGGCACTGGTCCCGATGTCGGCCAGGTCATGGCTGGCCATCCCGACGTAGACATGGTCTCGTTCACCGGGTCGACCCGGGCCGGCATCATCGTCGCCAAGACGGCGGCCGAGACGGTCAAGCGCGTCGCGCAGGAGCTGGGCGGCAAATCGGCCAACATCGTGCTGCCCGACGCCGACTTCGAGACGGCCGTGCGCAAGGGTGTCAACGCCTGCTTCGGCAATAGCGGCCAGTCCTGCGATGCGCCGACCCGCATGCTGGTGCCGGCCGCCCGTCACGACGAGGCGCTGACCATCGCCAAGAAGGCCGCCGAACGGCACAAGGTCGGCGACCCACGCTCCGAGGAGACCAAGCTCGGACCGGTGGTTAGCAACATCCAGTTCGACAAGGTCCAGCGGTTGATCGAGGCAGGCATCGCCGAGGGCGCGACGCTGGTCACCGGCGGCCCCGGCCGGCCGGAGCACCTCAACCGTGGCTACTATGTGCGGCCGACCGTTTTCGGCCACGTCAGACCCGGCATGACCATCGAGAAGGAGGAGATTTTCGGGCCGGTCCTGTCGGTCATCTCCTACGATGACGATGATGATGCGGTGAAGATCGCCAACGACACCGTCTATGGGCTGGCCGCCTATGTGCAGTCCCGGGATATCGAACACGCCCGCAAGATTGCCGGCCGGCTGCGCGCGGGGCAGGTGTCGATCAACTATCCGGAATGGGATACGTTTGCGCCCTTCGGCGGCTACAAGCAGTCCGGCAACGGCCGCGAATACGCCGACTGGGCGATCCACGATTTCCTCGAGATCAAGGGCATCATCGGCTACGGCGCCTGAGCCTCGACATTGGCATTACGCAACCGTCAAGTTTATTGCAATGGTTGGTGCCTTCGGCACCGGCGTTCGCTTGAACGGCCACGACGATTCCGTGGCCGCAATGTGAGTGCGAAGCAGGGTCGCCTCAGATCGTCTTGAGATAGCCGGCCAACTGATCCGCCACCGTGCCCCAGCCGTCGTAGAAGCCCATCTCCTCGTGGCTGTTGCGCGTGGCTTCGTCGCGGTGGATGGCGGTGGCGGTATAGCGCGTCGTCTCGCCATGCGATTGCAGCGATATGACCGCTGTAATGAATGGATCGCCTGACGGCCGGTAGCCTGGCAGCAGCGCATCGGTCCACACCAGCCGCTCGTTCGGGACGATCTCGAGGTAGCAGCAACGCCTGTCGTTGACCTCCGTGCCGTCGGGCGACTGCATGCGGGTGCGGAACAGGCCGCCGGGCCGCAGGTCGATCTCGCAATCGGTGATGATCCACGGCTTCGGTGTGAACCATTGTCGGACATGCTCGGGCTTCGTCAAGGCCATCCACAGCAGTTCCCGTGGCGCCTCGATCGTGCGTTCGAGCACGAGGTCGAGCTTCGGATCGGGCTGGAACAACGGCGCCATATTCATCTGTCTGTCTCCTTGAGTTTCAGCACGTAGTCGTCGAACTGGTCGAGACGGCGCTCCCACAGCGCACGCTGCTCGGCCAGCCAGTTTTCCGCGAGCTTCAGCGGCTCCGGCGCAAGCCGGTAGGTCCTGACGCGGCCTGCCTTCTCCGAACACACCAGCCCGCAGCCTTCCAGAACCCTGAGATGCTCGATGAAGGATGGCAGGGCCATCTCGAACGGCTGCGCAAGCTCGCTGACCGAGGCGGGGCTTCGGTTCAGTCGCTCGACCACGCGTCGCCGGGTCGGATCGGCGAGCGCCCGGAAAATGCCGTCGATCGGCTGGGGGCTTTCGGTCTGCAGGCCCGTCATGGTCGTTTCCTTGCCTCGGCCATTCCGCGTGCTTAGAAAACACTTAGGGAAATTCCTTACTATTGGCAAGCGCGAAAATCGCGGAGCCCGGCGAGGCCGCTGGAAAACCGCGAGGCGCGGTTTTAGGGTGCCGTCAGATTCGACTGGTCCGAGGACGCGTTTTGACGATTACCATGTACGGCATCACCAATTGCGATACGGTCAAGAAGGCGCGTGTCTGGCTGGCAAGCCACGATGTTGCCTATCGCTTTCACGACTACAGGGCAGACGGGCTTGACGCGGATCGGCTGAACGGCTGGTCAGGCAAGGTCGGCTGGGAAATCCTGCTCAACAAGGCGAGCACGACGTTCCGGGAACTGTTGGAGGAGGACAGACTGGGCCTGGACGAGAAGAAGGCCAAGGCGCTGATGCTGGCCAAACCGACGATGATAAAGCGACCGGTGCTGGAACTGGGCGACAGGATACTGGTTGGCTTCAAGCCTGATGTTTATCAGCAGGCGATCGGTAGGAAGTAGAACCGACCCGCCGCGATCCGTCGCGCCCCCTCTGTCCTGCCGGACATCTCCCCCTCAAGTGGGGAGATTGGACGTCACTTCGGCTTTCGCTAGTCGCCAAAGAAGGGCGCTTTCGGCGAAGCTGCCGATCTTCACCCTCGTGGGGGAGATGGCCGGCAGGCCAGAGGGGGGCGCTGTCCCGCCGGCGTGACTAATTGATCCCCCGCAAATAGCTCGCCAACGCGACCGCATTATTGTGGGCCTCGTCATGGGCGCCGTAGAGCAGCGTCACCTTGCCTTCACGGAGCAAGGCGCGCAGTTCCGCCACGGCCTCGCCGTTCAGGTCGAGCTCATCGCGGTATCGCCGCTGGAACTCCGCCCAGCGCGCCGGCTCATGGCCGAACCGTTTGCGCAACGCGTTGCTTGGCGCGATGTCCTTCAGCCATAGCGTCAGTGCCGCGTCCTCTTTGCGGACGCCGCGCGGCCATATGCGGTCGACGAGCACCCGCTGCCCGTCATCGGGCGCCGGCGGCTCATAGATGCGCTTTACCGCGAGCTCCATTGCCAACTCCGCATGGGCCAGCAGGCGCCGTTGCTTGCTGGCCTTCGCTTAGCGATCCCGGGCCTAAACCCACTCGCCCTTGCGCATCACCGGTACGCGGCTGCCGTCCTTATGGACGCCGTCTATGTCGATCTTGTCCGAGCCGATCATCCAGTCGATGTGGATGAAGCTCTTGTTGCCCCCGCGCGCCGCCATCTCGTCCTGGCTGAGCGAGGCGCCGTCGACGAAGCACTTCGAGTAGCACTGGCCGAGGGCGATGTGGCTGGCGGCGTTCTCGTCGAATAGCGTGTTGAAGAACAAGAGCCCGCTCTTCGCGATCGGCGAGGAGTGCGGCACCAGCGCCACCTCGCCGAGACGGCGCGAGCCTTCATCGGTATCGAGCACCTTGTGCAGTACATCCTCACCTTTCGAGGCCTTTGCCTCGACGATACGGCCCGCCTCGAAACGCACCGCAATGCCGTCGATCAGCGTGCCCTGGTAGGACAGCGGTTTGGTGCTGGTGACATGGCCTTCGACGCGCCTTGCATGCGGCGTGGTGAAAACCTCTTCGGTCGGGATGTTGGGGTTGCAGGTGATGCCGTTCTTGGCGGTCGAGGCGCCGCCCATCCATTCGTGGCCGTCAGCCAGCCCGACGGTCAGGTCGGTGCCGGGGCCGGTGAAATGCAGCGCGTGGAAATTGTGGCCGTTCAGCCATTCGGTGCGGCTCTTCAGCGCCGCATTGTGCGCCGTCCAGTTGCCGATCGGGTCTTCGACGTCCACCCGCGAGGCGGCAAAGATGGCGTCGGCAAGCTTGGCCACGGCGACGTCTTCGGCGTCGTCCGGGAAAACCTGTTTGGCCCAGGCCTGATCGGGATAAGCGACGATGTTCCAGTTGATGTCGAAGCCGGTGATCTTCTCCAGCGCCGGCTGGTAGGCCATCGAATTCGCCTTGTTGGCACGCGCCACCTTTGCCGGGTCCTGAGCCGAAAGCAGCGACGGATCCTCGCCGCGCACGGCAAGCCTCGCCGCATTGTTGGCGAAGGCTTTGGCCATGCCTTCATAGAGCCAGCCGGCGGCGCGGTCGAAACCGGCGTCGGCGCCGTAGCGGAAGCGCGCCAGCGTGATCTCGTCATCGTTGAAGATCGGCGTCACTAGGCCGGCGCCCGCCTTGTAGGCGTGCTCGACGATCCGCCGCGTCAAGGGCAGCGCTGCGATAGACGAGGTCAGCACCAGATCCTGACCCGGTTGCAATTGCAGCCCGACCTTGACGGCGACTTCCGCCAGCCTGTCGAGCTTCACCGGGTCGATGGTTGCGGAAACGCCGCGCGAATGTGTGGTCATGATCCTGCCTGCCGTGATTGGGGACTGTTTCTTACATAGACCGGCGCTACCGACCTTTCCACCGTGATGTGCTGCAGACTCAGCTGGCGCTCTCGAGCGACCTGAACTGCGGCATCGTCGCTTCGATCTCCTCGCGCACCCAGATCTTGAAATCCCTGACCTTGCGGCTTTCGCTCTTGCTGGCCGAGGTCACCAGCCAGTAGCCGAGCCCGCTCTGCGCCCTCACGCCGAACGGTGCGACGAGCCGGCCGTCGGCCAGCGCGTCGGCGGCCAGCAACTGCCAGCCGAGCATCACGCCGTGACCAGCAATCGCCGATTCCAGGCACAGCATCGGATCGGTGAAGCGCGCGCCCTTCATGAAGGTGACCGGCTTCACCCCGGCCGCTTCGAACCAGCTCTCCCAACTGATCATCGATCTTTCGTCGGTGATCGCACAGGTCAAAGCAAGGTCCTCTATCGATTTCAGCTTGCTGGCGATCACCGGTGCACAGACCGGAAATACCTCCTGCGCCAGCAGCAATTCGGCCCGCCCGCCCGGCCATTTGCCGTCGCCGAGCCGGATGGCGACGTCGATGTCCGAACGGTCGAGATCGGCAAGCCGCACCGATGCGTCGATGCGCAGGAGCACATTCGGATGCCGGGCGAAATGCCGCGACAGCCGCGGCAGCAGCCATTTCGAGGCGAAAGCCGGCGCCACCGAAACCACCAGCGTGCACTCCGAGCTTTCGTCGGCAAGCGCTATCGCCTGTGCGAGTTCGCGAAACCCGGCGCTGAGCCGCGCGGTAAAGACGGTGCCGAATTCGGTCGCCACCAGGCCAGCTGGCGTTCGTTCGAACAGGGCCCGGCCGAGCTGCTTTTCGGTCCGGTTGATCTGCTGGCTGACGGCGCTGACCGAGACGTTGAGTTCGCCGGCCGCCGCCGCGAGCGAGCCCAGGCGCGCGACGGCTTCGACGGCGCGCAAGCCGTTGAGATGGACGCGGTTCAGCATAGCCATACAGTTTTTGTAAACTCGAACGGCTGAAATCTCAATTGCCAGACACTGCGGGATGCCGGATTCTAAGTGGGCTACTCAGAGTGAGGAGGCAATCTGATGAAGATTTTGTCATGGCTCGGCGCCTTTTCCCCGATCGGAACGCAGCCGTACCCGCATGACAGCGAGGCCACCAGCTGGGTGACCGATCCGCTGTCGCATCCGGTGCTCGACACCATGTCGGAGCGCGAACTCGCCGACATGCCGTTTAGGCTGACCGCGCGTCGTACCCGCTTCGAGACGGCCTCGACCTGCTGAGTTCCTGAACGAGGATCGTGCTTGGCACCTCAGGTGAGCCGGCCGCCGACGCGGCTGCGCAGCCCTTCTGGCACAATAAAAGGCGGATTGTCTCACCGGCAGGCGCACCTATGGTGCACCGCGATGAACATCGCTTCACCCTTGCGCCCGGCAATCGCCGGCATGATCGCCCTGGCCGTCGCCATGGGTATCGGCCGCTTCGTCTATACGCCGATCTTGCCCGGCATGATGGAAGAGCTCGGCCTGTCGCCGGCCGATGCCGGCTGGATCGCATCGGCCAATTATCTCGGCTACCTCGTCGGCGCGCTTGCCGCCACCGGCGGCTGGGCGCAAGGCCGCGAGCGCCACCTGATGCTGGCCGGCCTTGCCGCCACTGCGACCCTCGCCGGGCTGATGGGCCTGACCGGCACCATGCCCGCCTTTCTCCTCATCCGCTTTCTTGCCGGCCTCGCCAGCGCCTTCGTGCTGGTCTTCATGACCAGCATCGTTTTCGGTCATCTCGCCGCGGCCGGGCGAAGCGACCTGCAGGCGCTGTATTTCGGCGGCGTCGGCCTCGGCATCGCGGCGTCCTCGGCGCTGTTGGCAATCCTCGTCACCGAACATGCCGGCTGGGCGGCGGGCTGGCTGTGGTCGGCGGTGATTTCGGCCGGCGGCTTTGCCGCCGTCGCCCTGCTGGCCGGCGGCACCTCGGCCGCGAACAGCGCCACCGGGAGCGAGCCGGCACTGCCGAAAAACCGCTCGCTGGTGAAGATCATCGTGGCCTACGGCCTGTTCGGCTTCGGCTACATCGTCACGGCAACGTTCCTCGTCGCCATCGTCCGCCAGGGCGGTGGCGGCCGCGTCTTCGAGGCCGTCGTTTGGATGGTCACCGGCCTTGCCGGTTTCCCGTCGGTCTGGCTGTGGCAGAAGCTCGCGGCCAGGATCGGGCTCTATGCCACCTATGCCCTGGGGTGCCTGGTCGAGGTGGTCGGCGTCAGCGCCAGTGTCGTCATGGGCGGGCGCACCGGGCCGCTGCTCGGCGGCCTTCTTGTCGGCGGCACCTTCATCGCCATCACCGCGCTTGGCCTGCAGGCCGGCAGGCAGCTCGCTCCGCAAGCGCGACGCCGGATGCTGGCGGTGATGACGGCCGCCTTCGGCCTCGGCCAGATCATCGGCCCGATCGTCGCCGGGCTGCTTGCGCAGGCCTCGGGAGACTTTTTCCTTGCCTCGATCGTGGCCGCCGCCGTCCTGCTGGCCTCGGGTGCGATCGCCTGGTCGGCTGCGCCAAAATCGCCATGATTATGGTCTTGCTCGGCACCGGGCGTCGGGTAGCGGGCATTTTCTTTCCCACTAATGTGTGACTTTATGCGCGCTGAACCCGCTGATTTGCGCATCGACCGAGGATTTTCGCACAGTGTTTGTATCGTTTTTTCCGCAGCCGAAGCTCTTCTTCTCTTCGGTAGCCGTCTGGAGCCTTGCCGCTATCCTGTTCTGGTTTTTCGGTGGCGAGCAGCTGGGCGCTGTGTTCGGCTTGCCGCCGGCTGCGGCTGATGCACCGCCCGTTATCGGTATCACCGTACTCTGGTCGAACCCGTTTCTGTGGTTCTATCTCTATTTCGCTTTTTGCGTTGCCGTCTTCTATGCATTCTGGAGCTGGTATGCACCGCATCCGTGGCAAAACTGGTCGATATTGATCAGCGCGGTCATCCTGTTCCTCATCTACTTCAATGTGCAGGTCAGTGTAGCGGTCAACGCCTGGTACGGCCCTTTTTATGACTATATCCAGGGACTTATGTCGGGGACTGTCAAGTCGACCGCCGGAGAGTTTTATGCCGGACTAGGCAGCTTCGCTTGGCTTGCGCTGGTCGGGATGAACGTGCAGGTGGTCAACGCCTTCATTGTCAGTCACTGGATTTTCCGCTGGCGAACGGCGATGAACAATTACTTCATTGAGAACTGGAGCAGGCTTCGCCACATCGAAGGCGCCTCTCAGCGTATCCAGGAAGATACGATGCGGTTCTCGCAGATCATGGAGGATCTGGGCTCCAGCTTTGTCCAGTCGATCATGACCTTGATTGCATTCCTGCCGGTGATGATTCAACTGCAGAGCCACATTAGCGAATTGCCGATCGTCGGTGCCATCCCGCAGCCATTGGTCTTTGCCGCGCTTGCCTGGTGCCTGTTCGGAACGATTTCGGTCATGGTTGCAGGTCTGAAGCTGCCTGGGTTGCAGTTTCGCAACCAACGTGTCGAGGCTGCCTATCGCAAGGAACTTGTCTACGGCGAGGATCATGCGGACAGGGCCCAACCGGCAACCACTTCGGAGTTGTTCGCCAACGTTCGTCACAACTACTTCAGACTGTATTTTCACTATATCTATTTCAATGTGGTCCGTTACACCTATCTGCAAGCCGACGGTATCTTCTCAATGTTGATCCTGGGGCCGTCCTTTGTGGCTCATAAGATAAGTTTCGGGGCGTTTAGTCAGATTTCCAACGCGTTCGGCCGAGTAACAGGATCGCTCCAGTTCCTGCTCACATCCTGGTCGACCATCGTTGAATTGCAGTCGGTGCACAAACGCCTGCGCGCCTTCGAGGCGACACTGGAAGGGGAACCGCTGCCTGAAATCGACCAGCGCTATCTGGAACGTGAGCAAGCCGGCTTGCGCCCTGAGGACCAGCCGGTAAGCTGATGATGGCGGGCGGCGATCACTTGGGCTCAGCCGCCCACCGCCGCCTGCCGTTCGCCTTGCCGCGAAACATAATCGCGAAAGCTGATACACTCGACTTGTTTCATCACGCAGACCTCGCCGGCAAAGCGTTCGAGCGCGTTCCAGTAGGCGCCGTCGTTCATCAGCGTGAAGTGGAAGCCGAGCTCAAGCGGAATGCGCTTGCTCTGGTATTGCGCATCGAAGGCGGCGCGAAAGGCATCATAGGTCCGCTCAGTGAACTCTTCCGCCATGCTCGGCCGCTCGAAGCCGCCGGAATGCCTGACATAGAGATTGTAATCCATGGCGATCACCCGCCTTGAGTTCGGCCCTTCCGGAATCTGCGGCAGCGAAAAGCGTGTGAGGCCGTTGACGGTCGGCGGCTTGACCGGCCCACTCGAGACGCCGCTTGCGTCGAGCAGGAAACCGGCCGCGGGCAGCGCCTCGTAGAGCGCCTTGTTTGCCGACAGGTAAGGCGCGCGGAACCCGACCACCGACTTGCGCGCGAAATCGCCCCAGCCCTTCGGTTCAGGAGCAATGCCGTTGATCGAATAGGCGTTTTCGAGAATATGCTTGAACGAGCCGAACTCGCTCAGCCAGTCGGCCTTGCTCCAGTCCTTGCCGTCGAAATGGCCGCAGCCATGGCTGCCGATATCGTGGCCTTCCGAGGCAGCGAGGTTGATCTGCTCGAGCCGGTCGGCGACTTCCTGTTTGGAGGCGGCGAAGCCGATATTCGATTTGCCTTCTGTCTTGCCTGGCGCGGTGTATTCCTTGCGTGTCTGCGGCGACAGCAGGAACACGCAGGAGACGAAATAGGTGAAATGCGCACCGGTGCGCTGGGCCAGCGCCCGGCTGCGCTGCCACTGCGAAATGTCCCGGGCACTGTCGAACGAGATGATGACGACCTGTTTCGGCTTTGCCGGCGCCGCCGGCGGGTCGGCAAAAGCCGCGCCGGTAGCAAGCGCGGCAATCGAAAACGCAATAACGCGGGACAAACGGGGCAAAGGCATCTGACCGGATCAAGGAATGTAGAAGCACCGCCTACCGGTGAAATATGGCACGGATACGATCGACCTGTGCGCCCGCCTTTGGCGGCGACTGCCTCGTGAATAGGCGATTTTCCTGCCGAACCCCTTCCATGCCGGCAAAATTTCGCTAAAACGCGGGCTCATCAACCGCCCCGGCCGGGGCATGAATGGTTTTGATCCATGTCGGACGACAGTTTTATCCGCGAAGTCAACGAAGAGATTCGTCGCGACCAGGCGCATGCGCTGTGGGACCGCTTCGGTCCCGCCTTGCTCGTGCTGGCCGTGCTGGTGGTGCTCGGCACTGCTGCCGTCGTCGGCTACCGCTATTGGGACGAGACCCGCGCCAACCGCTCGGGCGATGCTTTTTCGCAGGCGCTCAAGCTCGCCAATGACGGCAAGAACGACGAGGCGCTTGCCGCTCTGGAGGCGTTGGAGAAGGACGGCTACGGCGCCTATCCGCTGCTCGCCCGTATGCGCGCGGCAACCGTCAAGGCGGACAAGGGCGACGTCGACGCCGCCGTCAAGGATTTCGACGAGGTCGCCGCCGACACCAAGATCCCCTCCGGCATTCGCGACATGGCGCGCCTCAGGGCCGCGCTGCTGCTGGTCGATCACGGCTCTTTCGCCGATGTCTCCAGCCGCGTCGAGGCGCTCACCGCCGACACCAACACGCTGCGCCATACGGCGCGCGAAGCGCTTGGCCTTGCCGCCTGGAAGGAAGGCAAGGCGGCGGATGCATTGAAGCTGTTCGACCAGATCGCCGCGGATGACGGCGCCCCGCGCAACACGCGCGAGCGGGCGACTTTGATGTCCGAGCTGATCCGCGGCTCGGGCGGCGTGTCGTGATATTCCATGACCTTCAAAGTCGCCATCATCGGCCGGCCTAACGTCGGCAAATCGACCCTTTTCAATCGGCTGGTGGGAAGGAAGCTGGCGCTTGTCGACGATACGCCGGGCGTCACCCGCGATCGCCGCGTCCATGCCGCAAAACTCTACGATCTGCATTTCGACGTCATCGACACCGCCGGCTTCGAGGATGCGGCCGCCTCGACGCTGCCCGGCCGCATGCGCGCCCAGACCGAGATCGCGATCCGCGAGGCCGACCTGATCTTTTTCACAATCGATGCCAAGTCCGGGCTGATGCCCGACGACAAGACCTTCGCCGAGATCGTGCGCAAGTCCGGCAAGCCAGTTGTCGTCGTCGCCAACAAGGCCGAGGCGCGGGGCGCCCAGGGCGGCATGCTGGAGGCCTGGGAGCTCGGCCTTGGCGAGCCGATCCCGGTCTCGGCCGAACACGGCCAGGGCCTGCCTGATTTGCGCGACGCGGTGATCGCGGCACTGGGCGAGGCGCGCGCCTTCGGCGAGGACGAAGAGGCCGGCGAGGAGGAGGTCGCCGCCAGCGAGGTGCTGATCGGCGAAGACATCACCGACCCGGACGCAGAGCCGAGCTATGACGACACCAAGCCGATGCGCATCGCCGTCGTCGGCCGCCCCAACGCCGGCAAGTCGACGCTGATCAACGCGCTGATCGGCGAGGAGCGGCTGTTGACCGGCCCCGAGGCCGGCATCACCCGCGATTCCATCTCGGTCGACTGGGACTGGCATGGACGCCGGTTAAAGCTGTTCGACACCGCCGGCATGCGCCGCAAGGCCAGGATCCACGAAAAGCTCGAAGTCATGTCGGTGCAGGACGGCTTGCGCGCCATCCGCTTTGCCGAAATCGTCATCATTGTGCTCGACGCCACCATTCCCTTCGAGAAGCAGGATCTGCAGATTGCCGACCTGATCATCCGCGAGGGCCGTGCCCCGGTGATCGCCTTCAACAAATGGGACCTTATCGACCATCCCCAGGAGTTGCTGGCCGAGCTGCGCGAAAAAACCGAGCGGCTGTTGCCGCAGGCGCGCGGCATGCAGGCGGTGCCGGTCTCGGCCGAGACCGGGCGTGGCCTCGACAAGCTGATGGATGCTGTCATCAGGACGCATCGAGTTTGGAACAGCCGTGTCTCGACCGGCAAGCTCAACCGCTGGCTGGAAGGCATCCTGGCGCATCATCCGCCGCCCGCCGTCGCCGGACGCCGGCTGAAGATCAAATATGTCACGCAGGCCAAGACGCGCCCGCCCGGCTTCGTCGTCTCCTGCTCACGGCCGGATGCGATGCCGCAATCCTACGTCCGCTATCTCTCGAACAGCCTGCGCGAGGCTTTCGACATGCCAGGCGTGCCGATCCGTATCGCCTTGCGCACCTCGGACAACCCTTTCGCCGGCAGGGCAAAGAAGCGCCGCTGAGCGCCACTTCTCCTCTACGCCACGTTGCGCAGAACAGGCGCTGTTTGCGTCTCCGGCAACGCTTCCAGCGCCGCCTGCAGCAGGATGTCGCCAAGCCGCGCCGCTACCGGGTCGAGCTCGGCCTCCTTGCGATGCAGGAACAGCGCCATCTTGGGCAAGGCGGGCAGCCCGGCGATCTCCGGCGTCATCGCCCTGACGCTGGCCGGCAGGCCGATATCGGTGCGGATCGTCAGTCCGAGCCCGGCGGCAACGGCTGCCCAGATACCGCCAAGGCTCGGACTGGAGAAGGCCATCCGCCATGCCAGGCCGGCGCGGTCGAGCGTTTCGGTCGCCACGCTACGCAGCAGGCACGGCGCTTCGAGCGCCACCAGCGGCAACGGCTCGCCATCGCCCAGGCTGGTCTCGATCTGTTTTGCCGGGCCGATCCAGCGCATCTGGACGTCGGCGACATGCCGGCTGTAGGGCAGCGTCGCGCCATTGTCCCAGGCAAGCGCGATATCGAGGCTGCCCGACATGATCCTTTCGGCAAGCTCATGGCTGCGTGCGATCCTGGCCTCGATCTTGACCTTGGGATGGGCGCGGGCGAAGCGCCCGAGCACCTCCGGTAGCACCGCCTCGCCGAAATCCTCCTGTAGCCCAAGCCGCACCCAACCCTCCAGCTCGACATCGTGGATGGCGGAGGCGGCCTCGTCATTGAGCTCGATCAGCCGCCGCGCGTAGGCAAGCATGGTCTCGCCCGCGTCCGTCAGCGCCAGGCCGCGCCCCGATTTGCGGAAGATCGGCGTCGTCGCCTGCTCCTCCAGCTTCTTCAATTGCGCACTGATTGCCGAGGTCGAGCGGCCGAGCCGGTCGGCGGCCTTGGCGAAGCTGCCCAGCTCCATGCCGGTGACGAAGCTGCGCAGGACGTCGAGATCGAATGTCACGCGTCGCATGGAAATAATCCTGATATTTGGGACATTACATCCAAAACTTCCTGATATTCAGTACGAAGCTATGGCGGTAAAGACAGCGCGTCAAGACCGAATGCAGCCGACCCATGCAGGAGCTGAACCATGTCCGCTATCGCCACACGAGCAGATTGCAAACCGTTTCGCCCGGCCGCCGTTGCCGCCCCGTCAGAAGCGGCGGCACGTCGAGCCACCCATCGCTGGAAGGTGCTGGGCATCGGCGTCGCCGCCAATGCGTGCTTTTCCGCGACCTTCTCCGGCATTCCGGCGACGGCGGTGTTCCTGCGCTCGGGCTATCAGCTCTCCAATGGCGAACTCGGCCTGGCGCTTGGCCTTCTCGGCCTGGGCGTGGCGCTGAGCGAATTGCCGTGGGGACTGCTGACCGATCGCTGGGGCGACCGCCGCGTGCTGCTGACAGGGCTCGGCGCAACCGCGGTTTGGCTGCTTGTCATGGCCGCGCTGGTCGTGCCGTCACCGGCCCACATTCCCGGCATCGCGCTTCTCGCCGCTGCCCTGCTGGTCACCGGATTGCTCGGCGGCAGCGTCAACGGCTCCAGCGGCCGCGCCATCATGGCCTGGTTCGGCGAAGGCGAGCGCGGCTTTGCCATGAGCATCAGGCAGACGGCGGTGCCGCTTGGCGGCGGGCTTGGCGCGCTCGTGCTGCCATCGCTCGCTTCAGCCCATGGCTTCACGGCGGTCTTCGGACTTCTGGCGGCTGCATCCGCCGTCTCGACCTCGCTCGCCTGGCGCTGGCTGCATCAGCCGCCGGCGCATGACGATGCCAATTCGGCCGGCACGGCATCGCCGGCCGGCCCGGCGCCGCTGCGCAACCCGGCCGTCTGGCGCATCGCAACAGCCATCGGCCTGCTGTGCTTTCCGCAGGTGGCGGTGCTCACCTTTGCTTCCGTCTTCCTGCATGATTTCGCCGGCATGGGAACAGCCGTGATCAGCGCCAGCCTCGCTGCCGTGCAGGTCGGCGCCATGGTCATGCGCGTCTGGAGCGGCCGCTACACCGACCGTCATGGCAACCGCCGGCCGTTCCTGCGTCTGTGCAGCATGCTGAGCGTGGCCGCCTTCACCGTGCTTGCGGCGCTCGTCTTGTTTTCGGCCCAATTCTTGTCAGGCCAAGCGCCGATGCTTTCGCCGGCGATCGTTGCGGTGCTGGTCGTGGCCGGCATCTGCGTCTCCTCCTGGCACGGCGTTGCCTACACCGAGCTTGCGACGCTGGCCGGCGCGAGCCAGGCCGGAACGGCGCTCGGCCTTGCCAACAGTCTGGTTTTCATTGCCTTCTTCCTGGTGCCGATCGCCATTCCGGGGCTTCTCGTGCTCTGCTCATGGGCAGGCGTCTGGCTGGGTGCGGCTATTTGCGCGCTGGTCGCCTGGCCGATCTTTCTTCCGTCAAGCGATGGCCGCAAAAGCGCCTGACTTCGACACGAGATGGGAAAACAACGTTCTAAGCTGTTAACGCCCCATCAAGGTTAATGCATCATTGTAGCTCTCCAGTGGGGTCCGTCGCGTTTCTGGAGAGTTCCGTGCATCGACGTGTTTTGACGCGGCTTGTCGCCGCCGCCGGTGAGAAAAAGCGTTCCTTTCTGTCTCCGCTCGTTATTGGCCTTGGTATCTGGATCGGCTTCCCGAGTGTCGTTGCCTATCAGGACATGACCAGCCTGGTCTCCGGCCTGGAGGCGCCGAGCGTCCGCTGGAACGCCTATGTCGAGAAATCCGTCGCCGGCTCGGTTCACGCCGCCGAAATGCCCTTCCTCGATTCAAGCAGCACCGGCTCGCTCTCCGGCTCCGGTGTCCAACTGCCCGGCATCGGCGCCGTTTCGTTTCGCGGCAAGGGCAGCATCGCCGGCACGACGCCGGACGAGGACCGCATCATGCGCGCCGACAAGAAGGGCCGCATCATTCAGGTCTCGCCTGTCTCGCCGCCGAAGAACTTCAACGCCGGCTCGATCTTCGAGCGCACCTCTTCGCTGCTCCGCCCAAGCATGGACAGCGGCCTGAGGATGGCCTTCGCCAAGCCCGAGATCAAAGGCAAGGAAATCCAGATCGCCGCCGCCTTCCACGCGCGCGTCGACAAGAAGCCGGATCCCGGCGTGCCGGCGATGCTTGCCGCGCTGGTCAACAACGATCATCCCGACGTGCTGGCGACCGCCTATGCATCGTCCGCTCCCGATTACGCGCAGGCATCGCCGTTTGAGGCCTTGCTGCAGGACGAGGACCCGAACGATGGCCGGTTCATTCCGCCGCTGAGCAAGGGCGATCATTCTTGGATGCAGACGCCGCTGCCGGCGAGCGTCTTTTCCAAGCCGGAGCAGGCCTGCCTCGCCAAGGGCATCTATTTCGAGGCGCGCGGCGAATCCGTGCGTGGCCAGGCCGCCGTCGCCCAGGTCATCCTCAACCGGGTCCGCAACCCGGCCTATCCGAACTCGATCTGCGGCGTCGTCTACCAGAACGACAACTGGTTCAATCGCTGCCAGTTTTCCTTTGCCTGCGACGGCAGGAAGAAGCGCATCGACAACCCCGCCGCCTACCAGACCGCACAGGATGTCGCCATGGCCGTCACAGCCGGCAAGATCTTCATTCCGGAAGTCGGCTCGTCGACCCATTATTACGCCAACTACGTCCATCCGGGCTGGGCGAGGACGATGCAGAAAATGACCAGGATCGGCCTGCACATCTTCTACCGTACCTATGGCGGCGGCTGGAGCTGAGTGCTCGGGCAGCCGTTGCGTCTTTCGCGGGAGAGCGGCCGATCGAAGACCCATCGCCGCGGGGATTCGGCCGCGGCCCGCCAGAGACTGTGTCGGGCACGATGTCGCACCCGGGCAAGTAGCTGATTTATAACGGAAAAATACTTGAGCTTGAACGTCGGCCCGTGGCTTGACGGGCGCGGACCCTCTAACTATGTTGCCGGCGACTTTAAGAAGCGGACGGACGGTGACGGTCTGACCGGGCAGGGGGGTTGCGTGGCCGACAAGAATGGGCCAGACGGAACCGGCAAAACCGGTCGCGGCAAGCAGCATGAAGCCGACATCCGCGACGACGATCTTGAGCGCCGCCGGCGCGACCTTGAAGCATCGCTTGCGACAAGGCGGCCGGATCGGCTCGAGGGGAAAGACGACGCGAAAGCGGGCAGTGTGGCCGGGTACGGCCAGGCGCTCAAGCTGTCCAGCGAGTTCATCGCCGGGATAGTGGTCGGGGCTGGCATCGGCTGGGTCATTGACCGTGTGGCGGGGACAACGCCATGGGGTCTGATCGTTTTTTTGCTGCTGGGTTTTGGCGCCGGCGTGCTCAATGTCATGCGCTCAGCAGGGCTTATGGCAGAGTTCGGACGAAGCGAGAAATCGCGCGATCCGAAGGAATGAATTAAGGCGCACTCACTGGGCGCGATGAACGGATAGTAGAGTCGCGTGCGGCTTCGATGGGGATTTAAAAGTGGCTGCTGACAAGGTCGATCCAATCCACCAGTTCCAGATCCATCCGCTTATTCCGATTCACATCGGCGGTTACGACCTGTCCTTCACCAATTCGGCGCTGTTCATGCTGGCGACGGTTGCTGTGGCGGCGGCGTTTCTCTACCTCAGCACATCGAGCCGCAGCCTCGTTCCCGGCCGCCTACAGTCGGTCTCGGAAATGGCCTATGAATTCGTCGGCAATATGCTGAGGGACGCTGCGGGCACCCAGGGCATGAAGTTCTTCCCCTTCGTGTTCTCGCTGTTCATGTTCGTGCTTGTCGCCAACCTGCTTGGCCTGTTCCCGTATTTCTTCACCGTCACCAGCCATATTATCGTGACCTTCGGCCTCGCCGCGCTGGTGATCGGAACGGTTGTCGTCTACGGCTTCACCAAGCACGGCCTTGGCTTCCTGAAGCTGTTCGTCCCGCATGGCGTGCCGGTCTACCTGCTGCCGCTGGTGGTGCTTATCGAGGTGATTTCCTTCGTCTCGCGCCCGGTCAGCCTCTCGGTTCGTCTGTTCGCCAACATGCTCGCCGGTCACATCACGCTGAAAGTGTTCTCGGGCTTTGTCGTCAGCCTGAGCGCGCTCGGCGCGGTCGGCGTAGCGGGCTCGGTTCTGCCGCTGGCGATGGCCGTGGCGCTGACTGCGCTGGAGCTGCTGGTCGCGTTCTTGCAGGCCTACGTCTTTGCCGTGCTGACCTGCATGTATCTCAACGACGCCCTGCATCCCGGGCACTGACAAGGTTTCCGGCATTGCCGCCGGATGGAATCGCAACGGAATTTTAGATCCAAAGGAGTTGAATAAATGGACGCAGAAGCAGCAAAGTACATTGGCGCCGGCATCGCATGCCTCGGCATGGGCGGCGCGGGCATTGGCCTCGGCAACATCTTCGGCAGCTATCTGGCGGGCGCGCTGCGCAACCCGTCGGCCGCCGACGGCCAGTTCGGCCGCCTGATTTTCGGCTTCGCCGTGACCGAAGCGCTTGGTATTTTCTCGCTTCTCATCGCGCTTCTCGCCCTGTTCGGCTGAATACTTGTTCGGCTGAACATTGGGAAGAATTGAACAGGCCGGCCGCGATCCTGCGGCGGGTCTGAATTTCGGGGATAGTCCATGTTTGTGACATCTGCCTTTGCGCAAGAGTCCGCGCCCGCCGCAACGGAAGGCGAAACGCACGCCGCCACCGGCGTGCCTGCCGAGGCGCATGGCACGTTCCCGCCATTCAATCCGGCGACGTACCCGTCACAGCTGCTGTGGCTGGCAATCACTTTCGGGCTGTTCTACCTCTTCTTGAAACGGGTAGTGATGCCGCGCGTCGGCGGCATCATCGACGTTCGCAACGACCGCATCACGCAGGATCTCGATCATGCTGCCCGGCTGAAAAGCGAGGCCGATGCCGCCGTTGCCGCCTATGAGCAGGAATTGGCGGAAGCCAAGGGCAAGGCCAATGCGATCGGCCAGCAGGCCAACGATGCGGCTAAGGCGGAAGCCGAAGCTGCCCGCAAGACGATCGAGGCAGCGCTTGACCAGAAGCTTGGCGAGGCCGAGGCGCGCATATCTTCCATCAAGGCCAATGCCATGAAGGAAGTCGGCACCATCGCCGAGGACACCGCTTCGGCCATCGTCGAGGCGCTTGTCGGCGGCAAGGCCAGCAAGGCCGAAATCGCGGCCGCGGTCAAATCCGTGGCCGGGTGAGGAGCGCATCATGGACGCCACATCTCTCGCGACGCTTTGGGCAACCGTTGCCCTCGTAATCTTCCTCGGCATTGCCATCTACATCAAGGTGCCGGGCATGATCGCCAAGGCGCTCGATGCGCGGGCCGACAAGATCAGCTCCGAGCTCGAGGAAGCGCGCCGGTTGCGCGAAGAGGCCCAGCAGCTGCTCGGCCAATACCAGCGCAAGCGCAAGGAAGCCGAGCAGGAGGCCGCGGCCATCGTCGCCGCCGCCAAGCGCGAAGCCGACATGCTTGCCGCCGAGGCGCACAAGAAGACCGAGGACTATGTCGCCCGGCGTACCGCCTTGGCCGAGCAGAAGATCGGCCAGGCCGAGCGCGAAGCAATTGGCGAAGTGCGCGCCAGCGCCGTCGACATCGCGGTCGAAGCCGCGCGCGCGCTGCTGGCCGGCAAGATCGACGCCAAGGCCGGCGCCGATCTGTTCAACGCCTCGCTGCAGGATTTGAAGTCGAAGCTGAACTGAACGGAGCGTAATCTCCCCCTCGAGGGGGGAGATACGCGCCTAGCCGCTTTCGCCAATCTCAATCCAGGTCCGAAAAACCCTCTTCCTCCAGCACCTCGGTGCCGCCGAACCGGAACGGCGCGAAGGAGGCGCGGTGTAGCCGTGCCACTGGCCCGTGCAGATCGATCGCCGTCCGATGGCGGACGGTGGCGTAGCCCATATGCAGTTCGAAGCCGTAACGCGCATGATGGCTGCCGCAGCCGCACATCATGCGGTCGCGCAACACCTTGGCGACGATCGAGGCTGCGGCTATCGACTGCGAGCGCTGGTCGCCCTTGATCAGGGCTTTGCCCTCGCAGGGCAGGCCGGGCGGCACGTCGCGGCCGTCGGCCAGCGCCAGCTTCGGCCGGATCGACAGGCCGGCCACGGCACGGCGCATCGCCTCCAGGCTGGCCTTGAGGATGTTGGAGGCATCAATGCCTTCGGCGCTGACCGAGGCCATCGATACGGCGAGTGCGGAGCCGAGGATTTTCAGGAACAGCGCCTCGCGCTGCAAATGCGTCAGCCGCTTGGAATCATCGAGGCCGTCGGGGATGTTGGCGGGATCGAGAACGACCGCTGCCGCCACGACCGGCCCGGCGAGCGGGCCGCGGCCGGCCTCGTCCGTTCCCGCCACCGGCCACAGGCCTTCGGCCATCGCCTTCGTCTCGAAGGAGAAGTCGGGTCTCTCGACGATTTCGAAGAGAAGCGGAGAATCGGAACGCGGGCGAGCCATGGTGCGGCGAGGTTCGCATCGGCTCCGATTCTCCGCAAGTCCCTCCAGGTCGGGCGGGGCACCGGACCTGGAGGGGCTACCGTCGGAAGCCCGGGGACAGGACAGGCCGGACGGGATTTTTTCGCCTGCTGCCGGCCGCTTCAAGCGGCTGGCGCGAGACGCTTTGTCACAGCAGCATCAGCTGCTCGGTTGCCTTGGCAGCGGGGACGAACTGGTCGGTCCTGAGCGAGCGCCGCTCGGCATTGAGGCCGAGCCGTTTGGCGGCGATCTCGAAGCGCCGGCCGATCTGCCAGGCATAGGGGCCGGAGCCTTTCATGCGCTTGCCCCATTCCGAATCGTAGTCCTTGCCGTCGCGCATCGAACGGATCAGCGACATGACGTGGCGATAGCGGTCGGGATAATGGCGCAGAAGCCAGTCCTTGAAGATCGGCGCGACCTCCAGCGGCAGGCGCAGCAGCACATAACCGGCCTCGCGCGCACCCGCAGCCTGCGCCGAATCGAGGATGCGCTCCATCTCCGGGTCGGTCAGTCCGGGGATGATCGGCGCGACCATCACCGAGGCCGGAATGCCGGCGTCCGAAAGCTGCCTGATCGCCTCCAGCCGCTTGGTCGGCGTCGACGCGCGTGGCTCCATGGTGCGCGCCAGCATGCGGTCGAGCGTTGTCACCGACAATGCCACCTTGGCCAGCCCGCGTTCGGCCATGCGTGACAGAATGTCGATATCCCGTGTCACCAGCGCCGATTTGGTGACGATGCCGACCGGATGTCCGCGCGCCTCCAGCACTTCGAGGATCTCGCGCATGATCCGGTATTGTTTCTCGATCGGCTGATAGGGATCGGTGTTGGTGCCGATGGCGATGGTGCGCGGCTGGTAATTATCCCTGGATAATTCCTTGTCGAGCAGCCGCGCTGCATCCGGCTTGGCAAACAGCTTCGATTCGAAATCCAGCCCCGGCGACAGACCCATGAAGCTGTGCGTCGGCCGCGCGAAACAATAGACGCAGCCATGTTCGCAGCCGCGATAGGGATTGATCGAGCGGTCGAAGGAGATGTCGGGCGATTCGTTGCGCGTGATGATAGTGCGCGGCTTCTCGACCTGGACCTCGGTCTTGAACGGCGGCAGCTCCTCCAGCGAATTCCAGCCATCGTCGAACACATGCCGGCTGACCGGCTCGAAACGGCCGGACGGATTGATGCCCGCCGACCTGCCGCGATTGCGGTCCGGACGCACGCGCATGCCGCTCTGCTCGATCATCGCATTCGCCATCTCGGCCCTGCCAGCGCCGAAGGCGGCAATGTCGGCACGCACGATCTGTTCCATCTTGGCCCTTTCCCAGGGACTGTCCGCCCGCTGTCGAATCGCTCTGCTCATGAATGTATTCCTATCGTATCGATGAGAACAAAGCAAGAACTTTCTCGCGGCGCGCGGCAAAAACTGGCGCTGCCCATTGCTTTCCGCTATTCGGCTAAACATGCTCAGCGTCCTGATCGAAACCCTGAATGACGAGGAGGGCCTTGCCCGCACGCTCGCCTCGCTGATCGGCGGCGCCGTCGAAGGCGTGGTGCGCGACGTTCTCGTCTGCGACACCGGCTCGACCGATCAGACGCACCGCGTCGCCGAACATGCCGGCTGCCACTATGTCAGCGGCGGCATCGCCGCCGGCATCAGGCAGGCCAAGGGCGACTGGCTGCTTTTGCTGGAACCGGGCGCGCGGCTGGGGGAGGGCTGGATCGATGAGGTCGTCGCCCATACGGCGAGGCAAACCATGGCGGCGCGGTTCTCGCGGGCACGCGGCAGCCGCGCGCCGTTCCTGTCGCGCGTCTTTGCCGGAAATCGCGCTCTTGCAGAAGGCCTGGTGATCAGCAAGCGTCAGGCCGCGGCACTGTCGAAGAACGCCCGCAGCGCCGAAGCGATCGCCCGCGGCCTGGCGACCAGGAGGCTGCAGGCCGAGATCTGGGTCGCTCCGCGGAAGTGACGGCTTACCGTGACGGTTCAGGGTACCCGCCCAAGCAAATTTTCTGGCGGGTCGTCGTTTATTGTGCATTGCACAAAATCTGCCCGGGGGTTACCATTCCCAGCGATACGGGCGAATGGGTTTGGGGTGTGCCGGAGCGGTGACGACGACTGTCGTCGATGCTGTTCCCTCGATATTTTGAGGACGCCGATGACCCTTTCAAGCCCTGACAAGTCCGGCGCTGCAAGCCTCGAGGCGATCGCACGAAACGGCGGCACGCTGCGCCGCATCGCCGCCCGCATCCCGACCTATCTGTCCGACCTTCGCGAGAATCCGGCATGGCTGCCGATGTTCATGCTGGCCCGCACCATGCCGGCGCGGCGCCTGCACTGGCGCGGTGCGAAGCCGGTTCCGCCGGCGCGTAATGTCGCTGAAACGATGTTCGCCGGCGTCGATCGCGATGCCGTCGTCGGCGCGCTGCGGACGGAGGGGCTCTATTCGGGCCTGATGCTGCCAGCCGCCATCCATGAGGAGATTGCCCGCTTCGCCGAGCGCACGCCATGCTTCGGCAATTTCGACCGCCGGCTGGAATTCCTGCCGGAAAAACACGCAGATGCCGAAAAGCATTTCGGCCGCCCGCTGCTCAGCGGCCACTATTTCGAGCGGGTCCTCGACTGCAACGCTGCGGTCGCCGTGCAGCGCGATCCGCTGCTTCTCGATGTCGCAGCGCACTATCTCGGCAGCCAGGCCAAGCTGATCACCACCCGCATCTGGTGGAGCTTTCCGACCGGTGGCGTCTCCGACGCCGACAAGAACATGGCCTCGCTCGGCAAATACCATTTCGACCTCGACGACTGGCGCATGCTGAAGTTCTTTTTCTACCTGGTGCCGGTCGACGCCGACACCGGGCCGCATGTCTATGTCCGCGGCTCCCACAACCGCCGCATCCTGAAGCACCAGCTGACGCTTCTGGTCGGCCATTCGGCGGAAGAGGTGCTGGGCGTCTATGGCGAGCAGAGCCCGGTCACGCTGACCGGGCAGGCCGGTCTCGGCTTTGTCGAGGACCCGTTCGGCTTCCATATGGGCACCGTGCCGACGCGCACGCCGCGGCTGATGATGGAAGTCGGCTTCGGCGTGTCACCGCCGTCGCGCCGCCGGTTTCACGGCGAGCCGGTCATTCGCTGAGGCGGGATCGCCCGGCTGACGCCTCGCTCCGTCTCAGCCGCGGCGCAAATGCTCGTCCAGGCGCGGCATGATCTCGACGAAGTTGCAGGGCATGTGCCGATAGTCGAGCTGCGGCTTCAAGATGCCGTCCCAGGCGTCCTTGCAGGCGCCGGGCGAGCCCGGCAGCACGAAGACGAAGGTGGCATTGACGACGCCGCCAGTTGCCCGGCTCTGGATCGTCGAAGTGCCGATCTTGTCGTAGGAGATGCGGTGGAACACTTCGGAAAAGCCGTCCATGCGCTTTTCGAAGATCGGCTCCAGCGCTTCCGGCGTCACGTCGCGGCCGGTGAAGCCGGTGCCGCCGGTGGTGATGACGACATCGATCGCTTCGTCCCTCGACCAACCCAGGACCTTGTCGCGGATCTTGTCGCGATCGTCGGTGACGATGTCGCGGGCGGCCAGGACATGGCCGGCCTCGGCAATGCGGTCGGCCAGCGTCTGCCCGGATTTGTCATCGGCGAGGCTGCGCGTATCGGAAACGGTCAGTACCGCGATGCGCACGGGAACGAAGGGGCGGCTCTCGTCAATCCTGGCCATGGGCATCAGCCTCCGATGTCACGCTTCGCGTCGCTGCGACAAACCAGTCAGGATGGCGGCCGCGGATATCGACGGCTGCGCGCTTGGCCACATTGCCGGTCTCGAACAGGCCGAAGCAGGTGGCGCCGGAACCCGACATCCGGGCAAAACCGGCTCCGGCCTTGTTCAGCACGGAAAGCGCCTTGCCGATGGCGGGCTGGATTGCGCGCGCCGCAGGCTCGAGATCGTTGCGGGTGATCTCCAGCCAGTTGCGGATGCTGTGGAAGTCTAGGTTGCGCGGCAGCGGCGGCAGCCCCGCATTGTCGCGGCGGCCAAGCGCCTCGAACACGTCGGCCGTCCAGACGGCAGTGCCGGGATTGACGAGCACCAGACCCAGCGCCGGGAAACCCGGCACGAGCGTCAGCTCGTCGCCGATACCGCGGGCTATCAGCGGCTTGGCTGCCAAGCACATCGGCACGTCGGCGCCGAGCGACAGGCCGATCCGCGCCAGTTGGGCATCGCCGACATCAAGTCCCCAGGTCTGGACCAGGGCGCGCAGCACCGCCGCCGCGTCGCTCGATCCGCCGCCGACGCCGGACGCGACCGGCAGGTTCTTTTCGAGCCTGATGGCGACAGCCGGCGCCTGCTGGAGACCGGCCTCGCGCCGTACCGCGTCGCGCGCTTTCACGACCAGATTGCCGTCGTCGGCTGGTACTGCGGAGGCGTATTTGCCGGACACCGAAAACCCATCGCTGTCGGCAAGTTCCGTCTCGATGCGGTCGCCAAAGCGCGTGAACACGGCCAGGCTTTCGATCGTGTGATAACCGTCGGCGCGCCGGCCGGTGACGTGCAGCGCGAGATTTATCTTGGCATGCGCATGCGACACCCGGATGCTGGCCCCGGAATTCATTGGCTCGGCTGCGAGGGGGACGACGGTCAATCCTTGGCCAGACGGTATTCGCCGGTCTTCGGATCCTTGACCAGTGTTCCCATTGTGCCGTTGGCCGTCTGCTTTTCGGCCCGACGTACCTTGGCGGTCACCCGCTCGGCTTCCCTGACGAAGGAGCGGTAGCCGAAATAGGCGGCAATGCCGACGACGGCGAAGAAAATGATCTGCGGCATGTCAAACTCCTCCCTCGCAAGGCCGGCGGAGCGGCCGGTCGGGTCGGTTGATGATTTATGCTAGACGTTTTCACCGGCTTTTCAAAGCCCGAAGCGCGCCCACAGCGCGCGCTCTTCCGCCGCATCGATGACGCCGCTTGCCGCGGCGGCGGCGATATCGGGCGCCGAAAAGCTCGAGCCGAACAGGCCGAAGCGGCCGAACAGGCCGCGCGGCGCGGTGATCAGCTTGAGCTGGGTCTTCGGCCCGAAACGGCTCTTCAGCACGCTGCGCATGTCGCCGAGCGCATCGACCAGCCCGAGCTCGAGCCCCTTCTTGGCCGTCCAGAACAGGCCGGTGAACAGGTCGGGATCGTCCTTCAGCTTGCTGCCGCGCCTGTCCTTGACGAGATCGATGAAGGTCTCGTGGACCTCGAGCTGCAGCGCCTTCAGGCGCTCGACGTCTTCCTTCTTTTCCGGCTTGAACGGGTCGAGCACCGCCTTGTTCTGGCCGGCGGTGTGGACGCGGCGCTCGACGCCGATCTTCTTCAACAGCTCCGGAAAGCCGAACGAGGCCGACACCACGCCGATCGAACCGACGATGGAGGACGGGTCGGCAAATATCTCGTCGCCGGCGACCGCGATCATGTAGCCGCCCGATGCCGCCACGTCCTCGACGAAAACCAGGACCTTCTTGTTCTTCTCGCTGGCCAGGTCGCGGATGCGCCTGAAGATCAGCCGCGACTGCACCGGCGAGCCACCTGGCGAATTGATCGAGATGGCGACCGCCGGCGCGTCGAATGAAAACAGCTTTTCGAGAAGACCGGCGGTGGAAGCGAGCGACAGGCTGGGCCGGAACTGGCCGCCGCCGGGCATGATGGTGCCGTGCAGCCGGATGACCGGAATGGTGACGACGGTGGAGCGCCAGGATTTCGGCAGCAGGCGGTTGAAAAGGCGTTTCACGAGGGGGCGGTCTCCGGTCGATTTGCTTGAGGCATGTAGGAATTCGCCGGCCAACGGCAATGCCGTCACCCTGGCAATCAAAATGGATCAATCTCCGAACAGCGACGCCAGCCCGTTATTGATCAACTCTGCCCTCTCCGAAGGGCCATTGCCTGAGTAGGCATGCAGCATCAGCGGCGGCTGGATCGACAGTTTGCCGCGTGCGCCGAGTGCTGCCCGGACGACGATGCGGATCGCCGCCGCTTCGGGGCGAGGATGGACGGCCAGCATCTCGGCGTCGCCGAAGCGGCCGGCAATGGCATCGAGGATGGCGCCGAGCTGTTCCGGCCGGGCGATGACGGCCAGCCCGCCGCCCGGCCTGACCACCGCGGCCGCGCTGCGGATCCAGCTGTCGAACAATCCGTCCTCCGAGACATGCGCGGCCTTTCTCAGCGGATCGGGCGTCGCTCGATCCACGGCGGCATTGAACGGCGGGTTCATGATAACGAAATCGAAGCTGTTGTCCTCGAGGCCGGCGGCCGTTCGCGCCCGGCCCGAAAGCGCGACATCGGCGACGAGCACCGAAGCGCGGTCGCTGAGATGCGCATTGCCGGGATGGGCAAGCGTGGTTGTGGCGAAGGCCGCCATTTCCGGAGAACGCTCGACGAGCACGGCCGCGGCACCGGGGCAGCGCGACAGTACCGCCAGGCCGGCGGCACCCGCGCCCGCGCCAAAGTCGGCAAGCCGCCCGGCGAACGAGGACGGCACCGCAGCCGCCAGCATCATCGCATCCATGCCGGCGCGGTGGCCTGCCTTTCTCGGCTGCACCAGCCAGAAGCGACCGCGATGGAAGGCATCGACCGTATGAGCCGGCATGTCCGGGACAAGGGCAGCGGGCGACGCGGACATTATTTTTGGCGGATCTCGTTGGCGATGCCGGCATCCGTCAGGATGCGCCGTGCCGCATCGGCCTTGTCGGCGTCCACCATGACACGGCGGGGCAGGATGCCGATCGAGCCGTCGAGCACGCTCATGTTCTGGTCGGCGACGAAACAGCCGATACCGGCATCGCGCATCAGCGATTCGACAAACGAAATGATGACGGCGTCGTTGGTGCGGATGAGCTCTATCATCGGATGAAACTCGCAGTTTGCGGCGTTGATGTAAACGTAGGCGTGATCATGTACCAGAGCCGGCGCGCCAATTCGCCTCTTGCCGCACCGGTGGGTGACACCCTAGAGTCTGTCCAGGGACCATGTTGCCGTCGTGCATATCGAGGTTGGGAGTTTTGCCGTGGGTGTCGTTCTCAACATTGAAAACGGGAAGCGCGAAGCCGCCTCGATAAAGGACCTCATCGACCTGACCGCCGCCGATATGGGGCGCGTCAACAAATTGATCCTGTCGAAGGCCGGCTCCGATGTCGAGATGATTCCGGAGATTGCCAACCATTTGATCTCGTCCGGCGGCAAACGGCTGCGGCCGATGCTGACGCTCGCCGCCGCCCAGATGTTCGGCTATTCCGGTGACGGCCATGTCAAGCTCGCCACATCGGTCGAATTCATGCATACAGCGACACTTCTCCACGACGACGTTGTCGACGAAAGCGGCATGCGGCGCGGCAAGAAGACGGCGCGCATGATCTGGGGCAACCAGGCCAGTGTTCTGGTCGGCGATTTCCTGCTCGGCCAGGCCTTCCGCATGATGGTCGATGTCGGCTCGCTGGAAGCGCTCGACATCCTGTCGAGTGCGGCCTCGGTGATCGCCGAAGGCGAGGTGATGCAGCTTGCCGCCGCCAAAAACCTCGAAACCACCGAGGACGAGCATTTCGCGGTGATCAAGGCCAAGACCGCGGCGCTGTTCTCAGCCGCCGCCGAGGTCGGCCCGGTCATCGCCCAGGCGACGCGCAACGATCGCGCAGCACTCCGCTCCTACGGCATGAATCTCGGCCTTGCCTTCCAGCTGATCGATGACGCGCTGGATTATGGCGGCACCAGCAAGGATCTCGGCAAGAATGTCGGCGACGATTTCCGCGAGGGCAAGGTGACGCTGCCGGTGATCCTCGCCTATCGGCGCGGCACCAAGGCCGAGCGCAGCTTCTGGAAACGCGCCATCGAGGACAATGCCGCCGACGATGCCGGGCTGGAGAAGGCCATCGGCCTGATGCTCCGCCACGGCGCGATTGCCGACACCATCGGGCGCGCCCGCCATTTCGGCGAAATCGCCCGCGACGCGCTGGCACCGCTCGAGGCGACGCCGCAGAAATCGGCGCTGATCGACGTCATCGATTTCTGCATCAGCCGGGTGAACTGAGAGGCGTCAGCGCCCCGCGCCTGTTCTCATCGAGCCTTCGCCGGAAGAACGATTGCCGCGAGCAGGCTGACGACGATGCCCGCCGCCGCGAGCCAGAAGGCGACCTGGATGCCGTCTGCGACGGCGGTTTTCAAGGCATCGCCGGACAATTCGCCGATTTGGCTGTTCGCAATCGCAATCAGCACGGCCATGCCGATGGCGTTGCCGACATTGAGCGTCGTCGAAGCCATGCCCGAGGCGACGCCTTGCTGGTCAAGGGCAACGCCGGAAGCGGCGGCAATCCACATTGCGGTCCAGACGATGCCTTGTCCGACGCCGGAGACGATCAGGCCGGGTACGAGGGACAGATAGCTGCTCTCCGCGGTCGCGCCTGATACCATCAATGCTGTGCCTACCGCGCCGACGATCATGCCGCCGACCAGCGTGCTGCGTGTCGAAAAGCGCGTCGCCAGACGCTCGCCGGCTTGCGTGCCGGTGGCGATGGCGACCGCACGAGAAAGGCGAGGCCCGTCTGCAAGGCGGTGAAGCCGTGCACGTTCTGCAGCAGCACGGTGAGGAAGTAGGGCAGCGCTCCGAAAGTGGCCATGTAGAGGAAGGTGATCGTCATGCCGGCGACGAGGCTGCGGTTGTGGAACAAGCGCAGCGGCATGAGCGGGTCGGCGCTCGTCGCCTCGATCACGGTGAAGGCGATCAGGAAGAATGCGGCCAGTGCCGCGCTGGCGATGATTGCGGTCGATCCCCAGCCATATTCGGGCCCCTGAACCAGGGTGAAGACAAGCAGCGTCGCGCCGGCGGTGACGGTCAGTGCGCCCGGAATATCGAAGCTGCGCTGCTCGTGCCGCTTGCGATCGCGCGGGATGATGGCGAAAGCCGCGATGATGGCGATCCCGGCCAACAGCACGTTGACGTAGAAGACCGACGGCCAGCCGAAGGCGCTGGTCAGAAACCCGCCGGCAAGCGAACCGAGCGTCAGGCCGCTGGCGCCCGCGCCGCCCCAGACGGCGAGCGCCCGGTTGCGTTCCGCTCCCTCGGCGAACAGACGGTTGATCAGCGACAGCGTCGCAGGAAACAGGAACGCGGCGCCGATGCCTTGTACGGCGCGTGCCGCGATGATGATTTCCGGCGACCAGGCGAGGCCGCCGACCAGAGATGAGAGCGCGTAGAGCCAGAGCGCGAAGATGAAGACGCGGCGCTGGCCGATCAGGTCGGCGGCCCGGCCGCCGAACAGCAGGAAGCCGCCGGTGAAGACGGTATAGGCGCTGACCACCCACTGCAGGGTCTGGCCTGAAAATCCGAGGCCGGCGCCGATCTCCGGCAGCGCCACGAAGACGATGTTGAGGTCGAGCGAGATGATGAGCTGCGCGAAGGCGAGGAGCGCCAGCGTTGCGCCATGTTTCGCCCTGCTTGCTCCTTGCGCTGCCATTGCCCCGAGCGGCGCGCCTTGATCGAGTGAACTCATGTGGGACTCCTTGTCGACAATTATTTAATGATCGACAAAGAATTGAGATTTGCAATCCGAAGTCAAGCGGATTATTTGTTGATCGACAAAAATTGGAGACCGCCATGGCAGGCAGGCCAAGGGAGTTCGATCGCGACCATGCCTTGGAGAAAGCCCGCGACGCTTTCTGGAGGCGCGGCTACGAGGGCACTTCGATGGCCGATCTCGTATCGGCGCTTGGTCTCGCATCGGCGCGCATTTATGCCGCCTTCGGCTCGAAGGAGGACCTGTTTCGCGAAGCGGTGGCACTTTACGAGGCCAATGAGGGCGGATTCGCCACGCGGGCGCTGGAGGAAGAACCAAACGTCCGGCGCGTCATCGAGCGCGTGCTTCGCGACGCCGTCGAAATCTATACCAGGCCGGGGCGGCCGCAGGGCTGCATGGTGGTGACGGCCGCCACCAATTGCGCCGTCGAAAATGACGCCGTGCTGCAATGGCTGGCGGAGCACCGGTTGGCGCGTACCGCATCGATCGTCGAGCGGTTGAAGCAAGCGGTGCGCGATGGCGAATTGAAGCCGGACACCGATGCCGAGGCGCTGGGTGACTATTACGCCACGCTGATGCACGGCCTTTCGGTGCAGGCACGCGACGGCGTGCCGAAAAAGCGGCTGCACGATCTTGTCACCGTCGCCATGCAGGCGCTCGACGCAAGGCTTTCGCAAACGTCCTGAGTTCGGGGCCGTGACGCCGGTCTCCCATTGCCGGATTGTCGCAATGCGGTCGTGCGACCTCTTTCGGTATGGTTTATTAATTGCTTGACCCGATTGTGAATTCGGGCCGGGTTGAAGCACGACCCCAAAAAGGCCATGCTTTACCTGGAAAGATCGAGTCTACGGCGATCCCGCTGACGCGGAGATGGCGTTTGGCTGAAAGGGATATGATGCGGCAAGGATATGCGCGCTGGCTGACGGGGCTGGCAATCGCGACGGGCATGGCGATCTCGGCTTTGCCGGCGCATGCCAAACAGACCGCCGAGCCGGTCAGGATCACATCCTTCTCGGGAGCCTATCTCGCCGCGCGGATTGCCGATGGCGACAACGACCTCGACAGCGCCATTTCCTATTACAAGCAGGCGCTTGCGTTCGATCCGAACGATACGGGACTGCAGCAGAGCCTGATGCTGTCGCTGATCGCGCAGGGGCGCTTCGACGAGTCCCTGGTCTATGCCGACAAGCTCAAGGCGGTTCCCGACGTCGAGCGCTTCTCGCGCCTGGCGCTGGCCATCGATTCCTTCCACAAGAAGGATTTCTCTAAGGCCGAATACTGGCTCAAGCTGTCGCTCGAATCCGATCTCGACCGGCTGATCTCCGGCGTCATGACCGGCTGGGCCAAGCAAGGTGCGGGTGACGCCGGCGAGGCCATGGCTTCCATCGACAAGCTGCAAGGCCCCGACTGGTTCAGCCTGTTCAAGTCCTTCCACCGTGCCTTGATCGCCGACGCCTCCGGCCTGCCCGACAGGGCGGATGCGCTCTACACCGCCACCCTGCAGGACACGGCGGCAGGCGGTGCGGCCCCCGAAACATGGATGCGCAACGCGCAGGCCTACGCCTCTTTCCTCGCACGCAAAGGCGACAAGGCTAAGGCGCTGTCGGTGCTCGACAAGGCCGAGGCGTTTGCGCCCGGGAAGGTCGAGATTGCGGCCCTTCGCGACAAGATCAACAAGGGCGAAAAAATCGAGCCCTTCGTTGCCGGTCCGTCCGACGGCGCCTCGGAAATCCTGCTCGATCTCGCCACCGCGCTCAACCGCGGCGGCGGCGAGCCGTTCGTGCGGCTCTATCTGCAATATGCGCTGGCGCTGCGGCCCGACAATGACGCGGCGCTCGTTCAGCTTGCCGCCGTTGCCGAGCAGCTGAAGGACGGCGAGGGCGCCATCGCGCTCTATCGCCGCATCCCCGCCGGTTCGCCGCTTAAGGAGCTTTCGGACCTGCAGCTTGGCCTCAACCTTGCCGATCTCGACCGCAACGACGAGGCGATCACCCACCTCAAGGCTATCGTCGATGCGCATCCCGACGACATGCGCGCCTATCTGGCGCTCGGCGGCGTCTATTCCTCGAAGGAGGATTTCCGCTCCGCCGCCAATCTTTACGACAAGGCGGTCGAGGTGCTGAAGACGCCGACCGCCGCCAACTGGAACATCTTCTACCAGCGCGGCATCGCCTATGAGCGGCTGAAGGAATGGCCGAAGGCCGAGCCGAATTTCCGCAAGGCGCTGGAGCTCTACCCCGACCAGCCGCAGGTCCTGAACTATCTCGGCTATTCCTGGGTCGACAAGAACATGAACCTCAAGGAAGGCCTCGCGATGATCCAGAAGGCCGTCGACCTGAGGCCGAGCGACGGCTACATCGTCGATTCGCTGGGCTGGGCCTATTACCGCCTTGGCCAGTTCGACGACGCGGTGCGCGAAATGGAACGCGCCGTTTCGTTGAAGCCAGAGGATCCCGTGCTCAACGATCACCTCGGCGACGCCTACTGGCGCGTTGGCCGCAAGCTGGAAGCCACCTTCCAGTGGAACCAGGCCCGCGACCTGAAGCCGGACCCGGACGTGCTTGCCACCTTGCAGCAAAAGCTGATGAAGGGCCTGCCGCCGATCGAATCCAACACGGCGCAGGAAACCCCGAACGTAAAGCCCGTGCCGGCGCCCGCGCCGAAGGGGTGATCCCATCGCCTTGACGGTCGCGGAGCGGCACTCTACGAGGTGCCGCATCCCGCCGGAGGCCGCCGTGACCGTTGATATCCCTGCCCACATGCATCCCAGCTGCTCGTTCCAGGGGCTGATCCTGACCTTGCATAATTACTGGGCGGACTATGGCTGCGTGGTCCTCCAGCCTTACGACATGGAAGTCGGCGCCGGCACATTCCATCCGGCAACGACGTTGCGCGCGCTCGGCCCAAAACGCTGGAACGCCGCCTATGTCCAGCCCTCGCGCCGCCCCAAGGACGGCCGCTATGGTGAGAACCCGAACCGGCTGCAGCACTATTACCAATACCAGGTGATCCTGAAGCCCAATCCGCCCAATCTGCAGGAGCTTTACCTCGGCTCGCTGGCCGCGATCGGCATTGATCCGCTGCTGCATGACATCCGTTTCGTCGAGGACGACTGGGAAAGCCCGACGCTGGGCGCCTGGGGGCTGGGCTGGGAGTGCTGGTGCGACGGCATGGAGGTCTCGCAGTTCACCTATTTCCAGCAGGTCTGCGGCATCGAATGCGCACCGGTGGCGGGTGAGCTCACTTACGGGCTGGAACGGCTGGCCATGTATGTGCAGGGCGTCGACAACGTCTACGACCTCAACTTCAACGGCCGCGAAGGCGCCGACAAGGTGACCTATGGCGACGTCTTCCTGCAGGCCGAGCAGGAATATTCGCGCCACAATTTTGAATTCGCCAACACCGCGATGTTGCTGCGCCATTTCGAAGACGCCGAAGCCGAGTGCAAGGCGCTGCTCGAAGCCGGCGCGCCGGCGTCGAACGACAATCTAGCGATGCACCGCATGGTCTTCCCTGCCTACGACCAATGCATCAAGGCCAGCCACGTCTTCAACCTGCTCGACGCCCGCGGCGTGATTTCGGTCACTGAGCGCCAGAGTTATATTTTGCGGGTGCGCAATCTGGCCAAGGCCTGCGGCGAGGCATTTCTGCTGACGCAGGCGGGTGGAATGGCGGCTTAGCTCCAGGCGATTTCGGCAGGAGCGCTGATTTGTAACGCACCTTGGCCGCTTGCACCGGCTATTGTCCGCAGCGCTTGCCTGACGCCGGGCATCGAGAACGTGCCATGCACCTGCGCTGTAAAACAGGCGCTGAGCGCGAGGATCTGCAGGAATGTCGATGCCGTTTTCATGGTCGTTCAGCCAATAGCTCTCTGCCTGAGCGTTGGTCGCTTCAGCGCTGCGTTCGGTTCATGGAAATCTTTGATCCAAGGACGGGCGGACCGGCGCGTGTCCGACAGGCGGCTGAATTTTTTCGGAAATCGCCGTTGGACGCCCTGATCGTGCTGGCCCGATCTTGCTGGGAAGGGTGACAGCAGCCGACCGAGTTGCTATGCCCCGCTTACCTCCGCCTCGATGGGGGAGGACGCCGCCAAGCGGCGGCTGTTTTTTGTCGCGTGAGCTCTTTCAATGCCTGACCTGCTTCTAGAACTTCGTTCCGAGGAAATCCCCGCGCGCATGCAGCGCAAGGCGGCCGGCGATCTCAGGAAGCTGCTGACCGACGGTCTGGTCGAAGCCGGGCTGACCTATGAGGCTGCGCGCGAATATTGGACGCCGCGCCGGCTGACGCTCGACATTCGCGGCCTGACCGCCCGCTCGAAGGACATCAGTGAGGAGATCAAGGGCCCCTCGACCAAGGCGCCCGAGCCGGCGGTGCAAGGTTTTCTGCGCAAGGCCGGCCTTGCCTCGATTGCCGAGGCGCATGTTCATTCCGATCCGAAGAAGGGCGACTTCTATGTCGCCCATATTTCCAGGCTGGGCAGGCCGGCGGAGCAGATCATCGCCGAGCTGGTGCCGGGCATCATCCGCAACTTCCCCTGGCCGAAAGCGATGCGCTGGGGGCCGGCTTCGGCCAAGCCCGGCTCGCTGCGCTGGGTGCGGCCGCTGCAATCGATCCTGTGCACCTTCGGCCCCGAAACCGAGGAGCCGGTGGTGGTCGATTTCGAGATCGACGGCATCCGCTCCGGCAATGTCACCTACGGCCATCGTTTTCATGCGCCGGGCGCCATCACGGTGCGCCGCTTCGACGATTATGTCGCCAAGCTTGAGGCGGCCAAGGTCGTGCTCGATGCCGACAGGCGCAAGGAGATCATTCTTGCCGATGCCAGGAATCTCGGCTTCGCCAGCGGGCTCGACCTCGTCGAGGACGAGGGCCTGCTGGAGGAAGTGTCGGGCCTGGTCGAATGGCCGGTCGTACTGATGGGCGAATTCGAGCAGGATTTTCTGGCCATACCGGCCGAGGTGATCCGGCTCACCATCCGCGCTAACCAGAAGTGCTTCGTGACACGACCGCACGGCGCGGGCGACGAACTCTCCAATCGTTTCATCCTGACCGCCAATATCGAGGCCAAGGATGGCGGCAAGGAGATCGCCCACGGCAACGGCAAGGTGGTGCGCGCCCGCCTGTCCGACGCGCTCTATTTTTGGAAGACCGACCAGGGTGACCTGCCGGATCTCGACCAGCTGCAGGCATCGGCGGAAAAGTTCGGACTTGATCTCAAAAAGCCGCTCGACCAGCGCATGGCCCGCCTCGACCATCTCAATGTGACGTTTCATGCCAAGCTCGGTACGCAAGGCGAGCGGGTGGAGCGGATTGCCAGGTTGGCGGAAGAACTGGCACCAATCGTGGCGCAGTCGATCTCCCCCCTCGAGGGGGAGATGGCCGGCAGGCCAGGGGGGGTCGCTTCGGCTGACGCGACGCGATCTGGCCTTTCGAAGCAAAAGGAAGTCGGCGCTCCACGCGGGACGACCCCCTCTGTCGCCTTCGGCGACATCTCCCCCTCGAGGGGGGAGATTACCGCGCTCGCCCGCCGCGCTGCCGTTCTGGCTAAGGCCGATCTCACCACGGAGGTGGTCGGCGAGTTCCCGGAACTGCAAGGCGCCATGGGCCGCAAATACGCGCTGCTGCAGGGCGAGCATCCTTCCGTCGCCGCGGCGATCGAGGAACACTACAAGCCGCAGGGACCGTCAGATCGTGTTCCCACCGATCCGGTTTCGATCGCAGTAGCGCTTGCCGACAAGCTGGATACACTGGTCGGGTTCTGGGCGATTGATGAAAAGCCGACGGGATCGAAGGACCCCTATGCGCTGAGGAGGGCGGCGCTGGGGGTAACGAGGATACTGATCGAGAACGGGATTAGGTTGTCCCTGAAATCTGTGGCCAATATCGCGTCCGAAGATATTGCAGATCACATACGCGATCCCAAACTCGACCGACAGTTCGAAATTGCTGCGGAGCTAGAGCAGCAACTCGGAGGAGATTCGCTTACCGATCTCGTCATCGAACGCGATTCCGCGATCTCAAACAATACCTTTGAGCGTTCCGAAGAAAGGCAGCAGCAAGAGATCAACAACCTCCTGTCCTTCTTTCACGATCGCCTGAAGGTCTATCTCCGCGACCAGGGTGCGCGGCATGACCTGATTGACGCGGTGCTGGCGGCAGGTTCGCGCCCAATCTCCCCCCTCGTGGGGGAGATGTCGGCGCAGCCGACAGAGGGGGGCGCTGTCCCGCCGGCCTCTCGGCGCGAGGCGCCCCCCTCTGCCCTGCCGGGCATCTCCCCCACAAGGGGGGAGATTGGCCAATTACAAAACGACGACCTGCTGCAAATCGTCCGCCGCGTCGAAGCGCTCGGCTCTTTCCTCGATACCGAGGATGGCAAGAACCTGCTTGCCGGCACCAAGCGTGCGGCCAACATTCTCGCCGCCGAGGAGAAGAAGAACACGCTGATCGCCGACCGTGTCGAGCCGGCGCTTTTCCGCGAAGATGCGGAAAAGAAGCTGTTCGCGGCGGTGAATCAGGCCGAGAGGCAAGCCGGCGAAGCAATTCAAAACGAAGACTTTTCCGCCGCCATGCTGGCGCTTAGCGTGTTGCGCGAGCCGGTTGATTCATTCTTTGAGAAAGTCCTCGTAAACGATGAGGACCAGGCGGTGCGCGCCAATCGCCTGGCGTTGCTCGCCCGCATCCGCGCGGCGACCGATCGGGTCGCCGATTTCCCGAAGATAGCCGGCTGACGTCCGCGAAGAAATCTTCGCTTCAGGCCCTATTTTGGCTGGTCGGGAGCTGCTAGCGGCGCCGGCTGCGGTGCCGCCGGTTCAGGAGTTTTGCTGGCGACCTTTGGATCGGCCTTGCTGTCCGCGGCCGGCGCGGCAGCGGTGGCCGGCACGGCCTTGGGTGCGGGCGTTGCAAAGGCATCGCCGACGATACCGCCGCGAATGATCATCGGGCTTGCGGTGAAGCCATGACTCGGCTGGCTCGGGATGGCCGCGACCTTTTCATCGGTGACGGTTTCATTGACGTTGGGCAACTTCTCGCCGAGCACGACGATCGACGGTGTTTTCCCCCGCTCGAGCGCGCTGGCACTTACCACAGAAGGCGTCGCGGTCGTTTGCCCGAGAAAAACCAGCGACGAGGCCTGTGCCGTGCCGGCCATAAACGCCAGACCAAGCGCTCCAACGATACGCATCGAACGCATAACAATCCCCCTTGCCCAACAACACAGCACCTTTAGCCGAGGGCAATTGATACCGGCTTGCGGGGAAACATAGCATTTTAACGATTTGCGATTCGCCAACGCCGGGCTTGCTCGCCCGGCGTCGCCGTATTAGGCAGCCGCATCCGTGAGGTAACGACAGTGGCTGAAATTCGTGCCGTCGGCGAGGCGATGGAAAGGGCGTTGGCGCTGCTCGAGAGCGGCGATGTCGTCGCCATCCCGACCGAGACCGTCTATGGGCTGGCCGGCGACGCGACCAATGGCGTTGCCGTGGCTCGTATCTTCGAAGCCAAGGGCCGCCCTCGCTTCAACCCGCTGATCGCCCATATAGCCGATCCGGCTATGGCCGAGCGCATCGCGCGGTTCGATCCGCTGTCGGAAAGATTGGCGCAGGCATTCTGGCCGGGACCGCTGACGCTGGTGTTGCCGCAACGGCCCGGCAACGGCATTCATCCGCTGGTCACCGCAGGGCTGGACACGATCGCGCTGCGCATGCCGAAAGGCTTTGGCGGCGAGCTGATCGCCAGGTTCGGCCGCGCTCTTGCGGCGCCCAGTGCCAATTCCTCGGGCAGGATCAGCGCCACGACGGCCGAAGCCGTGGCCGCCGACCTCGGTCCCAGGATCAAGCTTGTGGTCGATGGCGGCGCGACGCCGGTCGGGCTGGAATCGACCATCGTCAAGGTCGAAGCTGGAAAGCTGCGGCTGCTGCGGCCGGGCGGCATTGCCGCCGAAGAGATCGAAGCGGTCGCCGGGACAAAGTTGCTGCGCGGCGCTTCGGTCGTCGAGGCGCCCGGCATGCTTGCCTCGCACTATGCACCAGGTGCGGCGGTGCGGCTCAATGCTGCGGAGGTCGCCCCAGGCGAAGCCTTGCTGGCCTTCGGTGGCCGCCGTGCCGAAGGCTGGCGCGATGCAGCCGCACTGCGCAATTTGTCGGAGACCGGCGACCTGCGCGAGGCGGCAAGCAATCTCTTCGCTCATCTGCAGGATCTCGATCGCAGCGGCGCCAAAACCATCGCCGTCGAGCCGATCCCGTTCGACGGGTTGGGCGAGGCGATCAACGACAGGCTTTCGCGCGCCGCCGCCCCGCGTGACAAGATCGCCCCGCGTGACAAGATGGATTGAGCACCATAGTTTCCACCCATGAACGACATTTCCCCCGACCTCGACCCCGCCGTCGTCGCGCGCTTTGCGACAATCGTCGGCGATAAATATGCACTGCGCGACCAGCAGGACATCGCGCCTTACCTCGCCGAGCGGCGCGGACTTTGGCACGGCAGGACGGCCCTGGTGCTGAGGCCGGGCAGCGTCGAGGAGGTCGGCCGCATCATGCGGCTGGCGAGCGAAACCGGCACGCCAATCGTGCCGCAAAGCGGCAACACCGGGCTGGTCGGCGCCCAGGTGCCGGACGCATCCGGCCGCGAGATCGTGCTGTCGCTGTCGCGGCTGAACCGCATCCGCGAGATCGATACACTGTCCAACACGGTGACGGTCGAAAGCGGCGTCATCCTGCAGACGCTGCAGGAAGCGGCCGATGCCGCCGACCGGCTGTTTCCGCTGTCGCTTGCCGCGCAGGGCTCCTGCCAGATCGGCGGCAATCTATCCTCCAACGCCGGCGGCACCGGCGTGCTTGCCTACGGCAATGCGCGCGAGCTCTGCCTCGGCGTCGAAGTGGTGCTGCCGACCGGCGAAGTGTTCGACGATTTGCGCAAGCTGAAAAAGGACAATACCGGCTACGATTTGAAGAACCTGTTCGTCGGCGCGGAAGGCACGCTCGGCATCATCACCGCTGCCGTGCTCAAGCTTTTCCCCAAGCCCAAGGGGCGCGAGGTGGCGTTTGCCGGCCTGTCATCGCCGGAGGCGGCACTGTCGCTGTTCAGCCTGGCGATGGACCGTGCCGGGGCAGCGCTCACCGCCTTCGAACTGATCGGCCAGAGGCCCTACGACTTCACGCTTGCCCACGCACAAGGCGTGGCGCGGCCGCTGGCCGGCGATTGGCCGTGGTATGTGCTGATGCAGATCTCGTCGGGCCGCTCGGCCGAGGATGCACGGGCGCTGATCGAGGAGGTGCTGGAGGCAGGCCTCGAGCAAGGGATCGTCGGCGATGCCGTGATCGCGGCAAGCATGGCTCAGGGCGATGCGTTCTGGAATTTCCGCGAGGTGCTGCCCGAGGCGCAGAAACCGGAAGGTGCCTCGATCAAGCACGACATCTCGGTGCCGGTGGCGTCGATCCCGCCCTTCATCGAAAAGGCCGCCGGCGCCGTGCAATCGGTCAGTCCCGGCGCGCGCGTCGTCTGCTTCGGTCACATGGGCGACGGCAACCTGCACTACAACATCTCCCGGCCGGTCGACGGTGACGACGAGATGTTTCTCGGCCTTTATCACGTCATGAACAAGGCCGTGCACGACGTCGTGCGCTCGTTTCACGGCTCGATCTCGGCCGAGCACGGCATCGGCCAGTTGAAGCGGGACGAATTGATCGCGACGGCACCGCCGATGGCGATCGAGCTGATGCGCAGGGTGAAGGCCGCGTTCGACCCGGCCGGCATCATGAATCCGGGTAAGGTTATCTGATCCTTTCGCCGGTCAGTGCCGGTTGGCATTCCGATAACCATCCGCCCCGGATCAGCAAAATTTAACCGACTTTCTTAAGCGCGAGGATAAGAAGCTCGCGCTAATGTTTCTCCACAACGAGGCTGGGAAAACCGGCCCGGAGAACCGGAAACACCGGCTCTCAGGAGAAACAGGAAAGGCACGATATGAACACTGGACTGAAGCCAGTCTGGGCCGGCCGCAATATGCGTCTCGACCCATTCCGCCTGCCGCAGGTGGTGAGCTACGCCACGCGCGACGACTATGGCGACGTCACCTTCACCATCGACCAGCGCGGCGCGGTTATCCGCCGCACGCTGGAGATGAGCGGCGTGCCGGCGATCATCGCTCTGCCCGCCAACGCGTTTCGCGGCGTCGCCGCCCGCGCCATGGAGGATCCGGATGGCAATGTCACAGTGACGCTTGAGCTTCTGCACAACGACCCGATGCTGTCGGTGCCGCTGCTGGTCGCCGACGATCTCGACGACGTCGCCGCCGACTGGCGCGCCTGGGCCGACGCCTACCGCCTGCCGATGCTGCTGATCGAGGCCGACGGCATTGCCCGCACGCTGGAAGAATCGCTCGGCGCCGCCATCCAGGCGCTGCCGGCGCAGGACCGCCGCAAGGGCCGCGTCTCGACCATGCGCCGCCCGCGCTTCCTCGCCCGCCGCCGCGCCGGCGACCTCGGCCTCAGGCTGGTCATCGGCGGCGAGGAGCTTATTTCGCGGGAGTAGGCCTGAGCGCCTCTTCCTTCTCCCCCTGTGGGAGAAGGTGGCCGAGCGGAGCTCGGTCGGATGAGGGGTGTTCCAGGGAAGGCCAACGCCTCATTTCTTCTAACACCCCTCAACCGTCTTGACGCTACGCGCCAATCCACCTTCTCCCACAGGGGGAGAAGGGAAAAGGCGCCTAAACCAGCCGCTTCAGCGCCACCCAAGCCGCGCCGCCGATCAGGCCGAGGAAGATCAGCCAGCCGACCTGGTTGTTCGATCTGAACAGTCTTAGGCACTGGTCCGGATCGTCGATGTCGAGCACGGCGGTCTGCCGTGCCATATGCGCGCCGGCGGCGATCAGCCCGGCCAGCGCCGGCACGGGTGCCTGCGCCGAGGCAAAGGCAATGGCGAAGCAGACCAGCGCTCCGCCATAAAGCCCGGCCAGCCAGGCCTTGGTATTGTCGCCGAACAGGCGCGCCGTCGAGCGCACGCCGACGATGGCGTCGTCTTCCTTGTCCTGATGCGCATAGATCGTGTCGTAGCCGATCACCCACAGGATCGAGCCGATGTAGAGCATGATTGCCGGCCCATCGAGATCGCCGAACTCGACCGCCCATCCCATCAGCGCTCCCCAGGAAAAGGCAAGGCCGAGAATGAGTTGCGGCCAATTGGTGTACCGCTTCATGAATGGGTAGACGGCGACGATGACCAGCGAGCCGATGCCGAGCGAGATGGCGAAGCTGTTGAACTGCAAAAGCACGGCAAGGCCGACCAGTGCCTGCACGACAACAAACATCCAGGCCTGCCGGCGCGTGACCTTGCCGGCCGGCAGCGGCCGCGAGCGCGTGCGTTCCACCTGGTTGTCGATGTCCTCGTCGACCAAATCATTGTAGGTGCAGCCGGCGCCACGCATGGCGAACGCGCCAAGAAAAAACAATAGGAGATACCAGGGCGACGGCAACAGCGAGAGCAGCGGATCCGACGGACGTGGATAGGCGCTCGCGGCAAGGGCAGCCGACCACCAGCATGGCCACAGCAGCAATTGCCAGCCGATCGGCCGGTCCCACCGGGCAAGCTGCGCATAGGGCCACAACCCCCTCGGCAGCGCGCGATAGACCCAGTGGCCGCTCGGCGCATCGGCGACGCGGCCCTGGGCCGCTTTCGACTGGACGGTTTCCATTTTGCTGGAGTGGCAGCAGAGGCGAATGCCGTCAAGCGTCAAGCAGGCCCCGCACGCTCGCCACGCGCAATCGGCGCTTCGCCAGCCAAATGTCTTGACCCGTCGCGCGCGGCGCAATAGCGCAGTCCTGGTCTTGGAATGACGAGGAATCTGGACATGCGTGTTTTGTTGATCGGCTCCGGCGGACGAGAACATGCGCTTGGCTGGAAGATCGCGGCGTCGCCGCTGCTGACCAAACTCTACGCGGCGCCCGGCAATCCGGGCATCGGCCGCGAAGCCGAGCTGGTGAAGCTCGATATTGCGGATCACGCAGCGGTGGTCCGGTTTTGCCGCGGGAATGAAATAGACCTCGTCGTGGTCGGACCGGAAGGGCCGCTGGTCGCCGGCATAGCCGACGACCTGCGCGCCGAGGGCATCCGCGTCTTCGGCCCGTCAAAGGCAGCGGCGCGGCTGGAAGGCTCGAAGGGCTTTACCAAAGACCTCTGCGCCAAATACGGCATCCCGACCGCCGCCTATGGCCGGTTCGGCGATCTGGCTTCGGCTAAGGCCTATGTCGAGAAGACGGGCGCGCCGATCGTCATCAAGGCCGACGGCCTCGCTGCCGGCAAGGGCGTCACCGTCGCCATGACGCTTGACGAGGCGCGGGCCGCGCTCGACGCCTGTTTCGACGGCTCCTTCGGCCAGGCCGGCGCGGAAGTGGTGGTCGAGGAGTTTCTCGTCGGCGAAGAAGCAAGTTTCTTCTGCCTATGCGACGGCACCACCGCGCTGCCCTTCGGTACCGCGCAGGACCATAAGCGCCTCAGTGACGGCGACACCGGCCCGAACACCGGCGGCATGGGCGCCTATTCGCCGGCCCCGGTGATGACGCCGGAGATGATCGACCGCACCATGCGCGAGATCGTCGAGCCGACCATGCGCGGCATGGCTGAAACAGGCGCGCCGTTTTCCGGCGTGCTGTTCGCCGGGCTGATGATCACTGACAAGGGGCCGAAGCTGATCGAATACAACACCCGTTTCGGCGACCCGGAATGCCAGGTGCTGATGATGCGGCTGAAGGACGATCTGCTCGTCCTGCTCAACGCCGCCGCCGACGGCCAGCTGGCGCACACCTCGGTGCGCTGGCGCGACGAGGCGGCGCTCACCGTGGTGATGGCAGCCAGGGGTTATCCCGGCACGCCGGAAAAGGGCTCGGTCATTCGCGGCGTCGAGGCGGCGGCAGGTGAGAGCGTCGAGATATTTCATGCCGGCACCGCCATAAACGGCGGCGCACTCGTCGCCAATGGCGGTCGCGTGCTCAACATCACGGCGACCGGCCGTACCGTCGGAGAGGCGCAGAAGAAGGCCTACGCCGCGCTCGACCGGATCGACTGGCCGCAAGGCTTTTGCCGCCGCGACATTGGCTGGCTGGCAGTGGCGCGCGAGCAGTCGAACTGACGCTTAAGGCGGGCCTCGAGCTCAACGCAGGCCCCGATCGAATCCGGTCGAGACGCTGCTGACCGCATCGGCGGCGGGGGCAATTGCAGACACCGATGCCAGGCGCTCTTCGTTTCGCGTCCAGGCAACATATTCGGCAATCCCGCGCGGAAGGCTCGGCGCGGTCTTGGCCGTAGGCGTTTGAAAGCCGCTGCTGAATTTGGCCAGGCGCCTTCTGAATACCGCGACCAGTTGCTCGAGGCTCGGGGGTGCTGCCACAGTGGCGTAGGTCATGGCAGTGCCGGCGAGCCCGGCCTCGCGTGAGAGCGGCACCGGTATCGAGGCGAGGTAATCCGGCTGCACGTCGATCAGGCCGCCGAACGGCCACTGCGCGCGCAATTCCGTCGCGTTCATCGGCGCGACGCTGACGTCGATATCGTTGGGTGTGCCCGCGACCCGGTAAGGACAGCGGAACCGGCCGCAATTGGCTCGCGCCGAAAACTGCCAGAGCGCATAGCCCTGCCAGTTGCCCATCGGAAAATGCACATCGATGTCTGGCTTGTAGCGCGCATACCACAGCGGCAGCCGGGACAGGAGCGGGTATTTATACTTGTTGCCGGCGATATGCCTGGCCGTCGTGCCGTTGGTGTAGAGCACCGGAAAGCGGCCAACCCGACGATGCACATGGCGCACGAATTCCTCGGCATCCTCGAGCGACATCCACTGCGTCGGATCATCGTCCTCGATATCGAGGGCAAGCAGGTCATCCGGCCCGGGTTTCACGAAATTGATGAAATTATTGGCCTGTCCCACGGGGTTGCCGGGCCGGGCGAGATGATAGGCACCCCATTTCAGGCCCAGCGCCTTGGCCACCACCTTGCGCGTCTGGAACAGTTCCTGTGCCATCGCATGGCGCTTCCAAAGCGTCTTGCACAGCCGCATCTCGGTCTCGTCGCCGAAACAGAAATAGGGTGGCGGCATTCCGTCGGATGCCTTGTTGATGAAGCCGACAAGACGCTTGTCGGCGGCTAGCCGGGTCCAGTCGATGGAGTTGTATTCGTAGGCGTCGACGACCAGCGCCCGGTCCGCATCCTTCCACGGTTCGGAGAAATCCGAGGCCTTTGCCGGCGTCAGCGCCAGGGTCATCGCGGCGACAAGGAGAAGCGCTGAGCGGATAAGAGGGTGCGCCGGCGTTTTCAAACAGCAGGTCCTTGCTGGCCAAAGCCCAATCCTGAGCCGCCATGGTTAAGGAAATGCTTCGGGTGCCGAGGGGGCGAGTTGGAGCGCAGGCGAAGGGACCCTTGGTGCTCCTCTAGAGGAAAGCGATGGTTGCGATTGTCAGCCAAATAGTTTCAACGCTGTTGCTATGGGCAGGAACAGTGATAGCGGGCGGCTCTGAAATGAGGTGAAGCCATGTTTGCGATAAAACGCGACCGCCTGGTCATCCTTTGCATCGACAATCAACGCGAAGGCTGCCGGGGCAGCGCCAACGCTGCGTCGTAGCGCATCCACGATCAGCGCCGACCCGATCCGCCGCCCCTGGTATCGGGCATCGACGGCCAGCCTGCCGACCAATATCGCAGGCAGGACCGGGTAGCGTGGCAGATGTCTTGTCTGTTCGTCAGGCAAGGACGCGATTGGTATGCTCGACGCCGCCAAAGTGTAGTATCCGGCGATCGCGCCGCCATCGCGATCCACGGCAACGAAGCAATTGCCGACTCGGCGTTTGACATCTTGGCTGGCTTGCTCCCGGATATAACGGTCGAGCGCCGACACCCCACAACTGAAAGCCTTGCGATCATGCGATCCGCCGAGCGGTTCGATGATGACGGCGAAATTCACCGGGATTCGATGACAAGGCGCTTGTGGGCGTCGGCAGCTTTGCGAAGTGCTTCATTGGGCTCGGGCGGATTGAGAATTGCCTCCATCATGGCGCGCTGATCCTCGACGGAAATACGCATGATGGTGGTGCTCTCGATGGTACGCTGAGCCGCCTCTTGAGCGGCAGCGACCACGAAGTCGCTGACGCTGCGGCCCTGGATTTCGGCGGCGCGTTTCACCACGTCCAGAATATCCGGCGAAATACGAGCTTCGAGACGAGCGGTACGCGTTTGTTGGTTTGGCACTATCTTCACCCCTGATGGACGACTTGTACGGGAATTAGCCGTACAGGTCAAGTGCATGGTCCGACTTGTAATTTTGAGGCGAGGCAGCAACTGCAAAATCCGCGTGACAAAAGTTGACGTTTACGTAAAAAGAAGATGGGCTGACAATTCCAAAAGCAGATGGTTTTGCGTCGGCGCGGGTCTTAAGTTGACCCGCTGGGCTGAGGAGGAGCGAAGGCCATGTATCGGGCACCGGTCGAGGAAATCGCCTTCACCCTGAAACATGTCGCCGGCCTGAAGCCGGCGCTCGATGCCGCCATCTTTGGCGAACTCGGCGAGGACCTCGTCGACGCCATTCTGGCAGAGGCCGGCCGCTTCGCTAGCGAGGAGGTGGCGCCGCTCTATGCGGTCGGCGACCGGCACGGCGCGGTGCTCAACGGCGCTGCCGTCACTACCCCGCTCGGCTGGAAAGAACTTTATCGCCGCTGGATCGGCGGCGGCTGGAATGCGCTGTCCGCGCCGGAAGCGTATGGCGGCCAGGCGCTGCCGACCATGCTCGGCGTCGCCGCGCTCGAAATGTGGAACTCCGCCTCGATGGCGTTCGGCATCGCCCCGACGCTGACCATGGCCGCGGTCGAAGCACTCGACAAGCATGGCTCGCAGGCACTCAAGGCCAGATATCTGGAAAAACTGGTCTCCGGCGAATGGATGGGCACCATGAACCTGACCGAGCCGCAGGCAGGCTCGGATCTGAATGCCTTGCGAACCCGCGCCGAACCGGCCGGCGACGGCACCTACCGCATCTTCGGGCAAAAGATATTCATCACCTATGGCGAGCACGATTTCACCGACAACATCATCCATCTGGTGCTGGCGCGGCTGCCGGACGCGCCGCCCGGCACGCGCGGCCTGTCGCTGTTCCTGGTGCCGAAATTCCTGGTTGGCGACGATGGCGCGCCGGGCGCACGCAACGACGTCTTCTGCTCCGGGCTGGAGCACAAATTGGGCATCCACGCTTCGCCGACCTGCACCATGATCTATGGCGATGGCTTCGAAGGCAGCAGGCCCGGCGCGATCGGCTGGCTGGTCGGCGAGGAGAACAAGGGCCTCGCCTGCATGTTCACCATGATGAACAATGCGCGCCTTGCCGTCGGCATGCAGGGCGTGGCGGTCGCCGAGGCGGCGACGCAGAAGGCGCTCGCCTATGCAAACGACCGCCGACAAGGCAAGGCGGCGAGCTATCGCGGTGCCGGCATGGCGCCGATCGTGCATCATCCCGACATCCAGCGCAGTCTTCTGACCATGAAGGCGCTGACCCAGATTGCCCGCGCCATCTGCTATTCCTGCGCCCACGCCATCGATCTCGCGTCGCAGAGCGAGGATGCAAAGCACTGGCAGGAGCGCGCCAATCTTTTGACGCCGCTGGCCAAGGCATTTTCCACCGATGTCGGTGTCGAGGTCGCCTCGCTCGGGCTGCAGGTGCATGGCGGCATGGGGTTCATCGAGGAGACGGGGGCCGCAGCACTTTATCGCGACGCGCGCATCGCGCCCATTTACGAAGGCACCAATGGCATCCAGGCGATCGATCTGGTGACGCGCAAGCTGCCGCTCGCCGGCGGCCGGCATGTGCATGGCTACATCGCCGAACTTAAGACCGTCGCCGATGCGGTGCGAGCGTCGAACCTCGAAGGCTTCGGCCGCACCGCCGATCGCCTCGACCAGGCGCTCGACGACCTGTCACAGGCGAGCCGTTTCCTGCAAGACCTGCAAGCCGAAGGCCGTTCGGACGAGGCGCTGGCCGGCGCCACACCCTATCTCAGGCTGATCTCGCTTACCGCTGGTGGCGCCTATCTGGCGCGCGGCGCGCTTGCCGACCAAAACCGCATCGGGCTGTGCCGCTTCTTCGCCGAAAACCTGCTTGGCGAGGTGGGCGCGCTCAAGGAGCGCGTCATCGGCGGCGCCGACAGCCTTGCCGCTGCCGGCAAGGCGCTGATTTCAGCCTGAGGTTCGCAACGCCCGAAATTCACAAAGGCCCGAAATTCACAAAGGACCAATCCGTGACAGACCACATCCTCGTCGAACGCCAGGGCGCCATCCAGATCATCCGCATCAACCGTCCGGACAAGAAGAACGCCCTGACCCGCGCCATGTACGCGACGATGTCGGCGGCTCTTGCCGGCGGCGACGCCGATCCGGCGATCCGCGTCCATGTCTTTCTCGGCGCGCCCGGCGCCTTCTCGTCCGGCAACGACCTTGCCGATTTCATGGTCGTCGCCTCGGGCGGCGAAGGCGGTACCGAGGTCTGGGATTTCCTGATGGCGCTGGCCAAGGTGGAAAAGCCGATGGTTTCCGGCGTCGACGGCATTGCGGTCGGTATCGGCACCACGTTCAACCTGCATTGCGACCTGACCTTCGCCACGCCGCGCACAATATTCCGGACGCCCTTCGTCGACCTCGGCCTTGTGCCGGAGGCCGGTTCGAGCCTGCTCGCACCGCAGATCCTCGGCCGGCAAGGCGCCTTCGCGCTGCTTGGCCTCGGCGAGGGCTTTTCGGCCGAGCGGGCGAAGGCCGCCGGGCTGATCTACGAGGTGGTCGAGGAGGAAGAACTCGAGGCATCGGTATTGGCGGCGGCGGGCCAGATCGCTGCCAAACCGCCGCAAGCGCTGAGGATCGCGCGCGACCTGATGCGCGGCTCGCGCGAAGACGTTGTCGAGCGCATCGGCCAGGAAAGCCAGCATTTCCGCGAGCGGCTCAAATCCGACGAGGCCCGCGCGGCCTTGACGGCCTTCATGACCAGGAAAAAGGCCTAGACCATCTGGCCTTGTCTGGCATCGTGAACCCGCCGGCAGCAACCGGCGGGTTTCTTGCCATGATCTCTTTATCACATCGCCATTTTTTTACATTCGGCCTGGGCCTTTGCCGAAGACGTGTCGATCATGAATGTCTTGCCTTTGGCGTCGGTCATCAACATCATGCAATGCTTGATCGGTTTCGCCATTTTCATCATTTCGGCGCTCATCTTCGCGTCGGGCATCATGGTGCCCATATGTCCATCGGGCATGATCGCCATGACCTCCCCACCCTTCATCACTGTCATTGTCCCCATCGCGTCCTCCGCAAAGCCTTGCGAAGCGAAAAGGCAGGCAAGACCGGCCATCGTGACCAACCTGAGTGAATGCATTGCTTCCTCCTGAATTTGCGCCAGCGGCGCGTTGAGCCCTTCCCTGGTTCGTTCCGGCAAGCTGGAACGTTTCACGCACACGAGATCGTGATAGTGGGAATTGGAAGCACAAGGTCTCTGTAGCCCGGGGAGTTCTGGGTTGTTCGGCGCAGGCGCCATGGCCTGACCTGGGTGCCAAGCGACTCACAAGGCCTGGGGCACCGCTGGGCGGCGTGCACATTCCCTTGGTTCACTATGCATGGTTCGTCAGGAACCATTCAACCGTCACCGGTGCTCGGTCGCGATCCGGATGCCGAGCCCGATCAGCACCATTCCGGTCACGCCCTCGATGACGCGGCGGATCGACGGCCGGCGCAGGAAATCGCCTGCCTTGGCGACGACCGTTGCGTAAAGCGTCAGCCAGGCAAAGGTCATGACGGCGAAGACTGCCCCCAGGCCGAGCAGCGCAGTGAAGGTCGCTCCACCGGGGGGCACGAATTGAGGCAGAAGGCTGGCGAAGAACACGGCCATCTTCGGATTGCCGAGATCGCTGATCAGGCCTTGGCGAAAGGCGTTTGCTGCCGTCAGCCGCCGTGCTGGTGTGGTGAAAGCCGCCTCGTGCTGTTGGGGCGGCCGTAACGCATCCTGCAGTGCCTTGACGCCAAGATAGACGAGATAGGCAGCACCGGCATATTTGACGGCAAGAAACAGTGGCTCCGAAGCGACAAGCAGGGCGACGATGCCGGCGCTGGTGGCCAGTGCCCAGATCGTCTGGCCGCTGGAGATGCCGATCGCCGTGAACACGCCGCCTGCGCGTCCGCCAAGCAGCGTGTTTCGAATGGTGATGGCGGTATCCGGCCCGGGTGTTGCGAGCACGACAAACGAGACGCCAAGGAACGCCAGAAACAAGCTCATGGATCACTCCTGAGATCGAAGCAGCACATTGTGCCGCATCGTTTTCTACGGATAAAGCCTCACCTTGTCCCAGCCACCCTCGGCGTTGCGTGAAAAGACGACACGGTCGTGCAGCCGGAACGGACGGTCGTGCCAGAACTCGATGGTTTGCGGCACGATGCGGAAGCCCGACCAGTGTTTTGGCCGCGGGATGTCGCCGATCGCGTGGCGCGCCGTATATTCGGCAACCGCCTTTTCCAGCGCGAAGCGGCTTTCCAGCGGCCGCGACTGTTTGGAGGCCCAGGCGCCGATGCGGCTGCCGCGCGGGCGGGTCGCGTAATAGGCATCGGCTTCGGCATCGGTGACGATCTCCACCGGGCCGCGCGCCCGCACCTGCCGGCGCAACGATTTCCAGTGGAAGCAAATCGCCGCTTTCATGCTTCCAAGAATCTCGCGGCCCTTGGCGCTCTCGAGATTCGTGTAGAAGACAAAGCCGCCCTCGTCGAAGCCCTTGAGCAGCACCATGCGCACGTTCGGCATGCCCTCGGCGTCGACCGTCGCCAGCGCCATTCCGTTGGGGTCGTTGATCTCGCTCTTCGTAGCGTCGTCGAGCCACGACGCAAAAAGCCGGAACGGCTCCGCCGCCTCGGTAAAGTCACCGCTTGTTAACCCGGTTTCGCTCATAGTTTTCCCAAATTTGTCGCCGGCTGGGGAGATTGCCGATTGTCGCGTATCGCGCAAGCTTTTGACAGTGGGCAATGGGGCGTTATCGCTTCGGCCAGCGTCAAAGCCATGATCGTGACAATCATTCTTCCGCTTGCCGCCTGTGGCGGGGGCGGCTTCAGCCTGGAGCAGGCGGAGGTGGACCGCTCGATACTGACCTCGAGCACGCCGGCCTCAGTCACGCCGCTCGATCAGGATCGTGCTTCCGACCAGGCTACGATCCGCAATGCCGTGTCCTCCGCCGACGTCGAACAACTGGCCGGGCAGGCCGTTCCCTGGGCGAATGCCGACACCGGCTCGCGCGGCTCCATCACCGAGCTCGCGGAATTCAGGGTTAACGGCGAGACATGCCGCCGCTTCACTGCGTCACGCGAAAGCTTCGACGGCGTCGCGCTGTTCAAAGGCGAAGTATGCCTGGCTGGCGGCAGCGCATGGCGAATGCAGGATTTCAAGGCGCTCTGATTTTCCGCCGGTGATATAGTGGTAAGCCACTGGAATTTCTTCCTATGCGAGCGCATATAGGAGGCGATCATGGAACCACTCCTTCTCCAGGGCAGTAAGCATGCGCGACCCCTATGAGGTGCTGGGCGTTGCCAAGAACGCATCGGCCAAGGACATAAAATCGGCGTACCGGAAGCTCGCCAAGAAGTATCACCCGGACCAGAATCCGGATCCCAAGGCAAAGGAGCGTTTTGCCGCCGCCAACCAGGCTTACGAGATCGTCGGCGACGAGAAGAACCGGGCGGCTTTCGATCGCGGCGAGATCGACGCCGAAGGCAAACCGCGGTTCCAGGGGTTTGAGAGTGCGGCCGGCGGCGCCGATCCTTTCGCCGGTTTCCGCCGGCAGCAAGGGCCGGGCGGCGCGCATTTTGAATTCCGCACCGGCCGTCCCGGCGGTGATCCGTTCGACGGCAACAGCGACATCTTCAGCCAGATCTTCGGCGATGCTTTCAGCCAGCAGCGCGGTGCCGGCACGGGCGCCGGCCGCCGGATGCCGACCGCAGCCGACCTCAACGTGACGCTGGACGTCACCATCGAGGAGGCCGCAACCGCGGAGAAGGTGACGGCGATGTTCCCCGACGGCCGCAAGATGGCGGTCAAGTTGCCGGCCTATGTCGAGGACGGTCAGACCATCCGGTTGAAAGGCCAGGGTGAGCAAGGGCCGGGGCAGCCGGGCGATGCACTGGTCAAGATCCGCTTTCGCCGGCACCCTCGCTACCGCGTCGAGGGCCGCGACCTGCATGTCGACCTGCCGGTGGGGTTGGCCGATGCGGTGCTTGGCGCCAAAGTAGCGGTCGAAACCCCGACGGGCAGGATTGCGGTCAACGTCCCTCCTTGGTCGAGCTCGGACAAGGTTCTGCGGCTGAAGGGCAGGGGCCTGCCGGAAAAGGCCGGCGGTCACGCTGATCTCTACGCGCATGTGCGGCTGATGCTGCCGGAAGGCGGCGATGCCGAGCTCGAGGCGCTGATGCGCCGGCGAAAGGGATGACGGTCGAAAGGCCAGCGCTTGATACCATGTGTGAAAAGCGTGCCCTCCGCGGCGGGCATGCCCGCGACCATACGATCACAATGGAAAGGGAACCTCGTGGATGGCCTGGGAAACTGATGGCCTCAAACCTAGGCGCACAGGAACGTCATAGAGCCTGCCGCCGCCCAACCGGGGCTTGGTAGGACGAAGTCCAGGTACAAACACTCGTGCAACAGGCGATTCAGCGTTGTGCGTCAGGTTAACCGCAAAGATCTCAAGTTCGTGCTCGCGGCAGATGTCGAGGCAATAGTTCCAATCCAGTCGCAGCTCGACTGACGAGGCCTGAACTGCTGAATTGCCGGACAGGTGAGGACGGCGGTGAATGTTCTCATCCATGTGCCACCGGTAGAGGTGCAGCGCGCCGGGGGTAAAGGCCGCCGTGCCGGACACGTCGGCGTTCCGTTTGAGCAGGGCAAGGTTCGCCTCACATTCTGCAAGTTCCCCCACCGCGCGCCGGGCCGCCTCCGACATGGATCGTCCGGCCGCGAATCCGAACGCCATCGCGCCACCCCCGACGTGATGAGAAATTGCAGCGACAATGGGGATGGGCAGGTCAAGCGTCAGGAGCAGAAGCCGCAATTCGCGGTTCTGCGTCAGCAGCCAATCAGCGTATTGGGACGCCAGTCCATCCGACAGCGAAGTCAGGTCTATCCGAGGCAGAACCAGCCGATTGTACCACCATATGGCTGTTGCATCGCGCTCCACGACTTCGCAGAAGCCGCGCACGACCGCGTCCTCTATGCTCGATCCCCTCGCAAGACCATTGGAGTCAGCCGGGGGCAGACCTGATGACTCATCGTTGGGATACCCAAGAAAGCACAATCCCGCAGGCACCCAGGCCTGGCTCGTGCTGAAGCGCGGATCACTCCGGATCCAGTCCAGCGGCTGCGACCTGTGCCAGCGGATCGGGACCGCGCGGCTATCATCGACGTTTTTGTTCCAATGCAGCCGCTCGCAATACTGCGCATCACTGAAAAGTGTGAGTGCAGGCGGCTCGATCACGCGCCCGCGCAATTCGCCGGCGCGGGCGCGTGAGAGTCGCTCATGAGGGATCATCTGGGCGAAATAGGTTTCATCGGCCTCATACCCGCAGGCGGTTGCCGCCTCCTGGGTGGTGTTGCCCCACCCTGACACAAAACGAGAAGGTCTGGCCCCTCGTACGGGACCGACCGCGACCGTGATCGGGCATCCGAGCGTGGGATCGGTGATCACGATGGGGCCGTAAACCAGGCTTGACCCGCCGGCCCCTGCCTCGGACGCCTGCCGCTCCGGCATTATGGACCCTTCACCCAAGCACGGCCCTCACTGTTCAATCCTCTACACCAAATGCTCATTCGCACGCTGACACGCACTGGAGTATGATGCAAACTCCTGCGAGGCGCTTCGATATCGTCAAGCCGACGTTGAACATAATATAACCCGCCGAGGGAGAGAATGAACGCGGGCGACAGCAATCTTCAGCGACGTCTGACGGCTATCCTGGCTGCTGACATGGTCGGTTACTCGTCGCTGATGGCCCGCGACGAAGAGCGCACCTTCGCGCTCGTCAAACATCTCATGCAGGACGAAATAGAGCCTAGGATCACGCAGCACCGGGGACGGGTTGTGAGAACGACCGGAGACGGGATGCTCGCCGAGTTTCCGAGCGCTTTCGGAGCCGTGCAGTCAGCAGTGGAAGTCCAGGAACTGCTTGTCGGCCAGTCTTCGGGGAAGGCCAGCCAGGAAATTTTCCTCCGGATTGGGATCAACTTCGGTGATATCATTGTCGATACCGATGGCGATGTGTTTGGAGATACCGTCAACATAGCCGCGCGCCTGGAACAGTTCGCCAGCCCGGGCGGTATCTGCCTTTCCGGAAAGGTGCACGACGAAGTTCGCGACAAAATTCATCTTCCGTTTGAATATTGCGGCGAACAGCATCTCAAGAACATTCCACGCCCGATTTCCGTATACTCGTTGTTCCAAAAGCCCAAAGGGCTGCCGCCTGCATCGACTGCGCAGGTGGCTGGTCCGAGCAAGCCCTCCATCCTCGTTCGCCCGTTCAAGAGCGCGGGCGACGTCCAACCCTATTTCAGTGGCGGCTTCACCGAAGACATCGTCACGGAACTGACGCGCTTTACTCAGCTTACGGTTGCGTCCCATTATACGTCGACGCGGCTCAAGGATGTGGACCTGGTCGCGGATAACGGCGTGGATTTCGTCATCGAAGGCGGGATCCGCCGCATGGGCCGGCGAATGCGCATTACATGCGAGCTGGTCGACGCAACCTCGGGTGAGTGCTTGTGGGCCGAGCGCTACGACGGGGACGAGCAGGACATCTTCGATGTCCAGGACGAACTGATCGGGAAGATCGTCGGGACCGTTATCGGCCGTCTTACGGCCGCAGGCGCCGAGAAGGCGCGGCGTAAACCACCTGCCAATCTCGCGGCCTATGAGTGCGTGCTCCGGGGCAATGCCCTGCCCCTGGGCGACATCGCGGCCGAAATGGAGGCTCGACAGTGGTATCAGCGAGCGATCGAGCTCGATCCATCCTACGGGCGCGCGTACGCCAAGCTCGCCCACTATAAACAGCTTGAATGGTTTCGCGACATGGGGCCGTCGGATGCGGTGCTTGCCGAGGCTTATGACATCGCCAAAAAAGCGGTGGCGCTTTCCCCCAATGATCCAGTCTGCCTGAACATACTGGGCTGGGTGCTCCTCCACCGTCGTGATTTCGACGTCGCATCTCAGCTATACACACGCGCGCTCGAACTCAATCCGCACGATCCCGAGCAGGTCTCCTATCAAGGGACTTATCAAACATTTGCCGGCGAGCCCCAAAGTGCCTTGGACTGGTTCGAACGGGCGCGAGTGCTCGATCCCCTGTACGAGCCTTCATGGTATTGGCCATTCCGCGGTCTTGCCCATTTCATTGCCCACCGTCCGGACAAGGCAGTTGTCGATCTGGGCCGCTCGTCCACCATGCCGACCTGGGTCAAGGTCTATCTGGCTGCAGCGAACGCCCTGCTTGGCCGAAGCCAAGAGGCGAAGAGCTACACGTTGCTGGTTCTGCGTGGTGCACCGGAGTTCTCCGGGCGGCGGTTCGCCACCAAGGAACCTTACAAGCTGGACGGAGACCGCAACACGCTGCTCAACGGCATGCGGGAAGCGGGATTGCCCGAGTAGGGGCTGGCGACTATCTGCAGCCGAAGAGCACGGCCGTGGCTAGCTCGTCATGGTAGTGCCTGCCCTGGGCATATTTGTGATAGTCGTGGAGATAATCGATCAGATCGCCGCGGGTCAGGACCCCCCTCGGCACCTGGGGCACCACCACATTGATCAAGTTCGGTTCGTCTACGTGAACTTCGACAGACACTCCCGTTTCCACGATGTCTTCCAGCACGATCTTGAGATCACGCTTCAGGTCCGCATAGGCGACAGCATCCGGGATCGCGTCGCCCCCGTCGAGAGGGTCATCCTCGTATTTTATGGGCTGCCCATTTAGATCTTCTATCGTCAGTGTCTGCGAATGTGGCGCTGTTCCGGCGGCGGCGGTCCGGACCCTGATGTTGCCGATGGCACGGCCTGCTTCCGGCCGAAGCCTGATAGTATCACCGACGGCGAAAATCTGCCGATCAATGGTAATTGTTAGGGGATCTGTTGAATCCATGGACAAGATACGTGATGAGGCCGGCAAAAGCTTGAGCCAGGCCCCTACGATCGCTGCGCCGATCTCTTGGACTTGCCGACCTGGCTTCAATTCTGCCCTGGGCATCGCCGAGGCTCCCCTCCGAGGTCAATGCAAATAGCCTAAACGCATTTTGCATCTGTCGCAAGCAATGCGCAGGCGGCATGCTCGCATCGACTCGATGTTTTCATGGACAGAAAGCCGTATTGGGAGCATTCTGATCCTCGCGGTATCAGTAACGACAGCCGGAGGGTGTACGAATGATACTTGCTCAACTTCGTGTGCTGTTGCTCGGCTGTCTCCTCGCCGTTGTCGGAACAGTGAGACCGGAAGCGTCAAGCGAGGAGGGCCTCACCGACAGCGGTGACATCGAAAAGACTTTCATCGTCGACATCGCCAGGGCGGCGGAGTTACGCAAGGATATCGGCGCGCTGAACAAGTTCATCGCAGGCAAGGGCAAGCTGGAAGCGGTGGATATGCCGGATATCGGTATCAGCATCGTGACGGGGACCTTTTCCGAGAGCGAGATCGAAGAGCTGCGCTCCAGGGGATATGAGGAGCCGGATCCTTTCGTGGTGAACCTGTTCGATGGTGCCAGCTGCGAGGGGCCGGAACTCCTGGGCACCTCGCCGACTGCGGACGTTGTCCCTCCCAGCGTCTGCAGGGTCGTCGGGTCACCACAGCCGGTGGCTTCAGGATCGCCCACCGTATGGATCATCGACAGCGGAGTGGATTGGAACGTTGTCACCGCCGGGCTCCTCAAGGTTCAGGAAGCCATCGATTGCACGAGCAGCCCATGCCAGACCGTGTCGAGCCTCGACGACACGGTAGGGCACGGGACGATGGTGGCAGCAGTTATCGGCGGAAAGCGCGTCAAGCAGGGCGACCAGTATATAGGTCTGGTTGGTGTCAGCCCCGACGCCCCGCTCAAGATCGTAAAGGCCTTCAGTAAGCTGAAGACCGAAATTTTCGGCCCGCCTCTTCTCGCGCTTCGCTATGTTCGGGACAACGCGGTTGCCGGGGATATTCTGAACGTGAGTTGGGGTGCATTATATCTGGAGAGCACCAGACGCGGAAGCACGTTGCAAGATCTTAAATTTCTCGACGCCCTTCTTTATCAGATCGCCGACCGTCAGGTGCGCGTTGTGATAGCTGCGGGCAACCCCCGGGAAGACGAAGAGGGTCCTTGGGTACAGTCTTATTTCCCGGCCAATGCAGCGACTTATTTTTCGCCTGTGACGACAGGAAACAAGGTGGGAGCGATATACAGCGCGTCGGCTTCCAACAGCGAATATATTCAGGTGGCAACTCCTGGGAAATGCCAAGGCATCAGCAACGCCTGGTGCGACACGCTATGGCGCAGGGGGGCATTCGGCGCGTCCTATGCTGAACCGGGCGTCAATGTCCTGTCACTGTGGAAGAGCCGAAAGAGCGGCAAGCTCCGGAGGAACATCTGTTCGGGCACATCTTTCGCAGCCCCGGCACTTGCCGGCCTTTTGGTTCGCAATGCGCAGCCGACGAACAAGGCTCTGACAACGGGAAGTCTTATTCCGAATACGGATCTGCTAGGGTATATGACCGCGGGTACGCCGGTGAACCCAAGTTCGGACGAGCCTAAATGCAACTGACCCGAAGGGCAGCGCTGCAAGGTTTGGCCTTGGCGTCCGCGTTCGGTAGCGTGCGTCTGGCTGGTGCCTCGCTTGTGGACGAAGATCCTCGCCTTCTGCTCGTCCACGTGCGTGGCGGACTCGATGCATTAGCTGCCGTGCCGCCCTACGGCGATCCGCATTTTGCCTCGGCGCGCGGGCCCCTCGTGCCTTTCCCGAACTCCGGCGTCGCCGAGATGCTCAAGCTCGACGGGCTCTTCGCGCTTCATCCGGCGCTCGGGCCCCTTCTGCCCTACTACTCGTGCGGCGAGTTGCTCATCGTGCCCGCGACCGCAATTCCGGATGCGGGCCGGTCCCACGCGGCCGCCCAGGCGGCGCTGTTCGACGGCGATATCGACGGCGGCAGCGCCGGATGGCTCGACCGCGCTTCGTCTGTACTGTCGCGCCGGCAGAAGGCGGTGTGGCGGGCCAGACCGGCCGATCGATCGATGGACATGCTGGCCGATCTTGCGCTGGCCAATCCTCGGCTCGACTTCGTCCGCCTCTGCGCCGAGGGCACTTGGCCGTCCGGCGCAAAGACCAGCGAAAGCCTTCTGGAACAACATGCCGCATGCGACGCGGCTCGCTTCGGCGACGCGGCCAGGAGCGCGGCGCTTGCCCTGTCAGCTACGGGCGGACCGCGGATCGCGATGCTCGAGGTGGCCGGCTTCGACACGCATGTGGCGCAGGGAGCGGACTTCGGAAGGCTGGCGCGGAGTTTGAATGGGCTGGCGCGGGGCCTCATTGCATTTGCCCAAGCGTCCGGGCCTGCCTGGAACAGGACGGCGGTGCTGGTGGTCACGGAGTTCGGCCGTTCCGTGGTGCCCAACACCGACGGCGGCACTGATCACGGCGTCGCGAGCGTCACATTGTTAATGGGTGGCGCCGTTGCCGGCGGGCGAGTAGGCAATCGCTGGCCCGGTCTTGCTCGAGACCTGCTTCATGGCGGAACAGACTTGGCTGCTACGACGGACGTACGATCGATCATAAAGGGCGTGCTGACGGAACACCTGCATCTTTCTGACCGAGCAGTGGCTAAAATTTTCCCAGGTGCTGCCGGGATACCGGCGGTGCGTGGACTGTTTATCAGGAACCGTTGTCCAGGCGGAGACTGCTTCGATGTGATCTCCAGCGCGGTTTAGCTTCTTATCCGCGTTTTCGTCGGCTACGGGGCGCATCGAACTGCAATACGCGACGCCTAATCTTAAGTGGCCGCTTCTGGGAAGCTTCCGGAATGACGGATATTGTGAAGGGTTTCGAATGCCGGCCTACAGCGCGGTCGCCTATAATGTCCGGTTTAAGGCAATGGCCGAGCTAGCTTGAATGCCCGAGACGGGGCGCAAAGCGGTCGTCCACGGCTCAAACCATGGACGTTGTCTTGGGTCATGGCGTGACTTCGGCTGGCTAACGAACTTCCCCCAAAGGGTCATCTTCCGCCGTGCCACACAGATACTAAGTGTCCGATCTTTCCACTGGCCCACGACTGCAAGGTCAACGTGCTACAGCATTCTTTGCGCGTCCAAAGGATGCGCGGCTCTGTAGACCAACGGCTTTGTCCCCCGAACTGTCCGCTTTGAACGCTTGAAGGGGCACTGTGGCTGTGCGATAGGCACTCCACAACGTAGAGAACCTTGCGGAGAGCGCTGACATGGCGGGTGGACGGGGCCTTATGGCCGGCAAGCGCGGCCTTATCCTTGGCATCGCCAACAATCGCTCGATCGCTTATGGCATCGCCAAGGCCTGTGTAGACCATGGCGCCGAGATCGCGCTGACCTATCAGGGCGAGGCGTTCAAGAAACGCGTCGAGCCGCTCGCGGCGGAACTGGGCGCGCATGTCGCCGGCCATTGTGATGTGACCGACCCGGCCAGCCTCGATGCGGTGTTCGCCGATATCGCCAGCCATTGGGGCAAGCTCGATTTCCTCGTCCACGCCATTGCCTTCTCCGACAAGGACGAGCTGACCGGCCGCTATGTCGAGACGACGCGCGACAACTTCCTACGCACAATGGATATTTCGGTCTATTCCTTCACCACCATCGCCAAACGCGCCGAGGCGCTGATGACCGACGGCGGCTCGCTGCTGACGCTGACCTATTACGGCGCGGAAAAGGTAATGCCGCACTACAACGTCATGGGTGTCGCCAAGGCGGCGCTCGAAGCCAGCGTGCGCTATCTGGCCGTCGACCTCGGCGCCAAGAAGATCCGCGTCAACGCCATCTCCGCCGGCCCGATCAAGACGCTTGCCGCATCCGGCATCGGCGATTTCCGCTACATCCTGAAGTGGAACGAATACAATTCGCCGTTGAAGCAGACGGTCACGCAGGAGGAGGTCGGCGATTCCGGCGTCTATTTCCTGTCCGACCTTTCGCGCGGCGTCACCGGCGAGATCCATCATGTCGATTCCGGCTATCATGTTGTCGGCATGAAGGCGGTCGACGCGCCGGATATTTCGACGGTCAAGGACTGACACCACCGCCTGATCTCTTCCGGAAGACCTGATGTACCCGCTCGTCTATATCGTGCGCCACGGCCAGACGGCGTGGAACGCCGAGGCCCGGCTGCAGGGGCAGGCCGATACCGACCTCAACGAGCTTGGCCGCGAGCAGGCTAGCCGCAACGGGCGTAGGCTGGCCGAACTCATCGACAAGCCCGAAGATTTCGACTTTGTCGCCAGCCCGATGCGGCGCACGCGCGAGACGATGGAGCGCCTGCGCGCGGCGATGAAGCTCGATCCGCACACCTATCGTACCGAGCCGCTGCTCGTAGAATTGAGCTTTGGCGACTGGCAGGGTTTCACCTTTGCCGAACTCGAGGCGAACAATCCCGGTTCGACCAGGCAACGCCGCCTCGATAAATGGAATTTCCAGCCGCCCGGCGAGGGCGCCGAAAGCTATCAGATGCTGCTCGAACGGGTGAAGCCGTGGTTCGACGCGCTTGATCGCCAGACGGTCTGCGTGACCCATGGTGGCGTCATGCGCGCGCTGTTCCGTTTCGTGCTGGGAATGCCCGAACAAGATGCGGTCAGCATGGAAGTGCCGCAGGACCGCCTGCTCAGGCTGGACGGCCGGCGCCTGGAGTGGCTTTGAGGGGTCAAACTCTTAACGATCAGCCCCTTCTCAGGCATTGAAGGCAAATGGGGACGATGCAAGGTGACCCGACCTCCAGGTGGCGAGCCCCGAATAGCCGCTTCGCGCCGCATTTCGGTCATAGGATCAGCTCGCCGCGTCCTGAAAGCAGACATCGCAAGCGAGGACTCCGGAGGTCGCGGTTGCGCCAAATGCATCGTTTGAGAACGACTCGGCAAATGACCGTTATGGGGGTTCAAGCGTATCCGGCGACGGTGCTTTTGGTCTTCAGCCATGCCGTCGTGTTGCCGCTGCGATATTTGCTGCCAAGTCGCTTCGACACTATGCCCTCAAGCCCCGCCTGGTCGACCAGATAGAAGATCGCGTTGGCCTCGCCGCCCGGCATCGTCTCGCTTGGGCTGGGTCAGACCGAGCAGGTTCTCCGCCGCACCTCGACGCCGAGGTCGCGCAGATCGTGGCCATTGCCGCGCCGCGCCGATTTTCTGGCGTGATAAGCCGCGCCCGACGCGGCGAATTCGTAACCCTACTCGGCGGCCGTCTCCGATGGCGCCTCTGCCGGCCCTGAAGGCTCGGCCTCGGCACGGGGCTTGCGCCGTGAAAACAGCGACCTGAGCGTGACGTAGAACACCGGCGTCAGGAACAGGCCGACGAAGGTGACGCCGAGCATGCCGAAGAACACCGCCGTGCCCAGCGACTGGCGCATTTCTGCGCCCGGGCCCGTTGCGATCACCAGCGGCACGACGCCGAGGATGAACGAGAAAGCGGTCATCAGGATCGGCCGCAGCCTGAGCCGGCAGGCTTCGACGGCAGCCTCGGCGGCCGACAGGCCGCGTTCCTGCGCCTGGCGCGCGAATTCGACGATCAGGATCGCGTTCTTGGCGGCAAGCCCGATCAGCACGATGAGCCCGATCTGCACGAGGATGTTGTTGTCCAGCCCTCGGAAAGACACGCCGAGCAACGCCGCGAGCACGCCGAGCGGCACCACCAGCACAATGGCGAACGGCAGCACCCAGCTTTCATATTGCGCCGCCAGCGCCAGGAACACGAACAGCACCGACAGTCCGAAGATATAGACAGCGGCATTGCCGGTGCTGCGCTCCTGATAGGCGAGCTCGGTCCATTCATAGGAGGTACCGGCCGGCAGCGTCTTTGCCGTGATCCCTTCCATCAATGCCAGCGCGTCGCCCGTGGAAACGCCGGGCGCGGCGTTGCCCTGCAGCGGCACCGAGACGTACATGTTGTAGCGCTGGACCAGCGCCGGGCCGGTGACGTCGCGGATCTCGATCAACGTGCCGAGCGGAACCAGCGCGCCGGTCGCCGAGCGCACCTTCAGTTTCAAGATGTCGGCGCGATCGAGGCGGAACGCCTGGTCGGCCTGCGCCCGCACCTGGTAGACGCGCCCGAAAGCGTTGAAGTCGTTGACGTAGGCTGTGCCCAAATTGATCGACAGCGTCTCGAAGATGTTGGGGATCGGCACGTTCAGGATGCGCGCCTTGTCGCGATCGATCGCCAGGAAGAACTGCGGGCTCGACGCGGAGAACGTGGTGAACACGCCCGTCAGCCCCGGCGTCTTGTTGGCCTTGCCGGCGATTTCGTTGGCAAGCGCCAGGATCTGCCGCATGTCGGCGCTGTTACGCTCCTGGATCTGCAGCTTGAAGCCGCCGGCATTGCCGACGCCGCGGATCGGCGGCGGCGGCAGTGCGATAATGAAGGCTTCCTTGATGCTTTGCAGGCTGCCGAACAGATTGCCGATGACCTGGGTCGCCGACTGGCCGGCTTTCAGTCGCTCGTCAAAGGGCTTGAACCTGGCGAAGATCACGCCCGCGTTGCTGGCGTTGGTGAAAGTCGCGCCGGAGAAGCCGGCGAAGGCGACTGCGTAGTCGACGCCTGGCGTTTTCTGGATGATCTGCGACGCCTGCTGGATGACCCCATCGGTCCTCGACAGCGAGGCGCCGTCCGGCAACTGGACGACGACGATCGCATAGCCCTGGTCGAGCGACGGAATGAAACCGCGCGGCACCGCCTGCACCATGTAGACCGTGGCGTAGATGAGGCCCGCGAAAACGGCCAGCATGGCGGCGATCGTTATCCACGAGCCGACCAGCACGCGGATGATACTCGAATACCAGTGGGCGACCCTGTCGAAGCCGCGATTGAAGCCATCGGCGAGCGCCCGTCCGAACCGCGCCAGGAAAAAGCGCGGCGGCGCCGCCGCGGCGTGGTGCGGCTTGAACAGCAGTGCGGCCAGCGCTGGCGAAAGCGTCAGCGAATTGAATGCGGAGATCGCCGTCGACACCGCGATGGTGATCGCAAACTGCAGGTAGAACTGCCCAGAAATGCCGGGGATGAAGGCTGTCGGTACGAACACGGCTATCAGCACCAGCGAGATCGCGATGACCGCCGTTCCGACTTCGTCCATGGTCAGGTGCGACGCCGGATTGGGCGCCAGCCCTCCGGCGATATTGCGCTCGACGTTCTCGACCACGACGATCGCATCGTCGACAACGATGCCGATCGCCAGAACGAGGCCGAACAGCGTCAGCATGTTGAGCGAGAAGCCGGCAGCGTAAAGCACCGCCAGCGTGCCGATCAGGGACACGGGGATCGCCACAATCGGCACGATCGCCATGCGCCACGATTGCAGGAAGACGATGATGACGATGATGACCAGCAGCATCGCCTCGAGGATCGTCTTGTAGACCTCCTGGATCGACTCGGCGACGAACTCGGTCGGATTGTAGACGATGTCGTAGCTCAACCCCTTCGGGAAGTCGCGGGAAAGCTCCTTCATCTTGTCCTGGATCTCCGCGGCTGCGGCGAGCGCATTGGTGCCCGGCCGCTGGAAGATGGCGAGCGCCACCGCCGGTTTGCCGTTGAGATAGGAGTTGGTGACGTAATCCTTGGCGCCGAGCTCGATGCGCGCCACGTCCTGCAGCGAGATCAGGCGGCCGTCGTCGGTCGATTTGACGATCACGTATCGGAAGTCGCGTGCGTCGTTGAAGCGCCCTTGCGTGGTGACCGTGTACTGGAACGCCGTGCCGGTGCTGGTCGGCGGCGCGCCGATCGAGCCGCCCGACACCTGGACGTTCTGGTCGCGCAGCGCCTGCACCACATCGCCCGAGGTCATCCCCAGGGCGGACAGTTTTTCCGGATCGAGCCAGATGCGCAGCGAATATTCGCGTTCGCCGAAGATGATGAGGTCGCCGACGCCGTCGAGTCTGAGCAGTATGTCGCGCACCCGCGAGCGGGCGTAGTTCGAGACGTAGAGCTGGTCGTAGGTATTGTCGGGCGACAGCATGTGCACGACCATCATCAGGTCGGGCGAGGTCTTGGTGGTGGTGATGCCGAGGCGGCGGACTTCTTCGGGCAGGCGCGGCTCGGCGACCGACACGCGGTTCTGTACCAGCACCTGCGCCTGGTCGAGATCGGTGCCCAGCTTGAAGGTGATGGTCAGCGCCATCGCCCCGTCGCCCGACGAATAGGACGACATGTAGAGCATGCCCTCGACGCCGTTGATCTCCTGCTCGATCGGCGTTGCCACCGTCGCTGCGACCGTCTCGGCGTCGGCGCCCGGATACTGCGCGCGAACGACGATGGTCGGCGGCGCGATCTCGGGATATTGCGCGACCGGCAGCTGGGTATAAGCAATCCCGCCGAGGATCAGCAGGACGATCGAAACGACCGATGCGAAGATCGGACGGTCGACGAAGAAATGTGCGAACCTCATTGCTGCAACCCGGCGGTCTCGGCCCTGGGCGGCAACGTCACCATCTCGACCTTCACCTTGGTGCCGGGCCTGGCGTGCATCAGCCCGTTGACGATGATCGTCTCGTCGCCGGTCAGGCCCCCGCGGATCACCCGGTAGCCGTCGAGAAGCGGGCCGGTGCGCACGGGCTTCGCCGACACCATCCCGGCCTCATCCACCAGGAACACGATGCGGCGATCCTGATCGGCGCCGATCGCCTCGTCGGGCACCAGCACGCCGCTATGCGGCAGCGACCCCGGCACGTTGATGCGCCCGAACATGCCTGGCTGGAGAATGCCGTCGGCGTTGGGAAACCTTGCACGCACCCGCATGGTGCCGGTCGCGTTGTCGATCCGGTTCTCGGCAAAATCGAGCTTGCCTTTGAATACCGCCTCCGCGCGGTCGGCGACGCGAACCACCACATCGAGCCCGCCGGCGCCTTCCTGCATGCTGCCGCCACGCTCCTTCGCGTCGCGGGCGTAGCTGAAATACAGGCGCTCGTCGACGTCGAAATAGAAGTCGATCGGATCGCGCGTAACGATGGTCGTCAGTAAGGTGGAATCCGGCTGCACGAGGTTGCCGACCGACACCAGCCGGCGGTCGATGCGGCCGGACAAGGGCGCCTTGATCTCGGTGAATTCCATGTTCAGGCTGGCCGTCGTCAGCGCAGCCGTCGCGCCCTGCATCTGCGCCTGCGCCGAAAGGTATTCCCGCCGGCGGTCGTCGACCGTCGCCGTGGAGATATTGCCGGTCTTGGCGAGTTCGTCGGCACGATCCAGCTGCATCTTGGAGAATTCGAGCAGACTCTTGGCGACGTCCACTTGCGATTTGGCGGCATCATAAGCCGCCTGGTACGGACGCTGGTCGATGGTGAAGAGCAGGTCGCCCTTGTTGACCAGTGCGCCGTCCTGGAAGCTGATTTTGTCCAGATAGCCGCTGACGCGCGAACGGATGGCGACCTGGTCGACGGCTTCGAAGCGCCCGACGAACTCGTCGTCTTCGATGATTTCACGGACCACCGGCTTGGCCACCGTCACCACGGGAAGCTGCTGGTCCTGCGCAAACGCAGTGCTGCTGAAAGCCATGCCGAGCAGGAATGCCGCCGACATGGCAGCACGGGCAAGCCAGCTGGCCGATCGACGGGGTCGCCCGCCCGCGTCGCGATGCAATTGGCCATTCTCTGGGGTGTCCATTTGCGTCCTCGCTCGCTGGACCGGAGGTCGGTTGATCCGCTTCTACGCTCAGGCTTCTCGTCGCACTGCAGTGTTGTGCATGGCAACATGATCATTTTCCATGTGAGCTGAAATGTCCACCCTGTGGCTGCCCGCCACCGGGCTAAAGTCAGTCGCGAATTAAGGGATTCAGGATTCCTTTGATGGACGGCTTATGATTCATATTGGTCGAAGGAGACCGATATGGGCATTACCACGCCGGCCGGATTCAAATGGACTGCAACACTGCGGCATCGAGCAGTGGTTGACATATCCTCCCGCTGCAGCCGTTGTTCCGCGTCGCTCATTGAAGACGATACATCGACACAAAGAACCAGTTCGAGATCCACCGAGGAAACCTGCTCCGCCGTGGCCGACAGCGACGTTGTCAGGCTCACCCGCCAGAGCGAATAGCACGCCTGTGCCCGTTCGGGTTTTTCGGACCAACGAAGCGTGGAATGAAGGACATCATCTCGGCGCGTCCATCCGGTTGGTCAAACGGGAGGATGCTACGGCGGCAATTGCACTCGGCGTCAGCCGTGAAACCGCGCGCACCCGGCTCAAAGCGGTATTCGCCAGAACCAACACACACCGTCAAGCGGAACTCGCCACGCTCGTCACCCGCCTTCGGCCACACGCATGATGACCGATTGGTAGGAGCGTATCACGGCCGGAAGCGTCAAGAGGCAGGTGCCAGCGCAAGGCGCCAACGCGGCGCCGCAGTTGTTTTCAGGCAAGGGCAAGCAACGTCGTTGCGGCCAAGATGGGGCGAAGAACGAAACCGCTGCGCGGCATGGGTCGGTCGGAAAGACTCTACTCGGTCGATCCGGTGTCCGGCAGTTCCATGTCGGTGACGACGTTCTCGCCATTGGTCACGTCATAGGCGAGGACGATGTCCATGCCCGGCTTCAGCGCATCGAGGTCGGTTTCGGCGTTCAGCTTGTACGACTTGCCGTCGTCAAGCGTCAGCGTCAGCGCATCCTTGTCGACCTTCTTGATCAGGCCTTCGGTCTGGCCGGCGAAGGCGGCGGTGGAAATCAACAGCGTGGCGGCAACAGCGCCAATCAGGATACGCATCATCGTCCTCTTTAATCATTGCCGGTACAGCGGCTCGGTCCAACGGAACGGAACTGAGCAGAAACCAATCGAATGTGTCAAAACTAAATCCGCCGGATCACAGTTTGACCACTGTGGAAAACGCCAATAGAAGGCAAGCTGCAGCGCAGCGCGTCCTCCTGGACGCGCAAAGAACGCTGTAGCAGTTTTGATTTTGTGCATGATCCGTTCCGAAGATCGCTCCGATTTTCGGGGTCATGCGCTGAGCCGGCTTCGACGCCGGCAGGGCTGGTTCCATGTCGCACAACACGTTCGGTCATCTTTTCCGCGTCACCACCTGGGGCGAAAGCCATGGGCCGGCGCTGGGCTGCGTCGTCGACGGCTGTCCGCCAGGCATCCGCTTCACTCGCGACGAGATCCAGGCCGAGCTTGACAAGCGCCGCCCCGGCCAGTCACGTTTTGTGACGCAGCGTCGCGAACCGGATGAGGTCAAGGTCCTGTCCGGCTTCATTCTCGATGAGGACGGTGAGACGATGATCACCACCGGCACGCCGGTGTCGATGCTGATCGAGAATGTCGACCAGCGCTCCAAGGATTATGGCGACATCGCGCGTCAGTTCCGGCCGGGCCATGCCGATTACACTTACGAGGTCAAATACGGCCTGCGCGATTACCGCGGCGGCGGCCGCTCCTCGGCGCGTGAGACGGCGGCGCGGGTGGCGGCCGGGGCGCTTGCCCGCAAGGTCGTGCCCGGCATGGTGGTACGCGGCGCGCTGGTGTCGATGGGCGAAAAATCGATCGATCGCGCCAATTGGAACTGGAATTTCGTCGGCGACGCCGAAAACCCGTTCTTCACTCCCGATCCGGCGTCGGTCGCCGTCTTCACCAAATATCTGGACGGCATCCGCAAGGCGGGCTCCTCGGTCGGTGCGGTCATCGAGATCGTCGCCGACGGCGTGCCGGCGGGGCTTGGCGCGCCGATTTATGCCAAGCTCGACCAGGATATCGCCGCCGGCCTGATGTCGATCAACGCCGTCAAGGGTGTCGAGATCGGCAACGGTTTCGAGGCCGCCCGCATCACCGGCGAGGAGAATGCCGATGAGATGCGCATGGGCAATGACGGCAAGCCGGTCTTCCTGTCCAACAATGCCGGCGGCATCCTCGGCGGCATCTCGACCGGCCAGGCGATCATCGCACGCTTTGCCGTCAAGCCGACTTCGTCGATCCTGACGCCGCGAAAGTCGATCGACAAGGACGGCAATGACGTCGAGATCATGACCAAGGGCCGGCACGATCCATGCGTCGGCATCCGCGCCGTGCCGATCGGCGAGGCGATGGTTGCCTGCGCCATTGCCGATCATTATCTGCGTCATCGGGGACAGACAGGTAGGGGAGTAGGGGAGTAGGGCAGTACGGGAGTAGGTTATGCAGCTCCCGCGACAGCATTTTTTCCTTTTCCCTACTCCCGTACTGCCCTACTCCCCTATTCCCTGCGAGCGAAGCGAGCACTTATGCCTTACGACCAGAAGAAGATCGTTGAAGCCCTGCGCGCCTTCGAGCGCGGCGAGATCGTCGTCGTCATGGACGATGACGGGCGCGAGAACGAGGGTGACCTGATCGTCGCCGCCGTCCATTGCACGCCGGAAAAGATGGCATTCATCGTGCGCAACACGTCAGGCATTGTCTGCACGCCGATGCCGCGCGAGGAAGCCAAGCGGCTCAACCTGTCGCCGATGGTGGCCGACAATGATTCTGCCCACACCACTGCCTTTACCGTCAGCGTCGACTTCAAGCACGGCACCACGACTGGCATTTCGGCGGACGACCGCACGCTGACGGTGCGCAATCTCGCCAATGGCAATGTCGGCGCGTCCGATTTCGTGCGCCCCGGCCACATCTTTCCGCTGATCGCGCGCGAAGGCGGCGTGCTGATGCGTTCGGGCCATACCGAAGCCGCAGTCGACCTCTGCAAGCTCGCCGGCCTGCCGCCGGTCGGCGTCATTTCCGAGCTGGTCAATGATGACGGCACAGTCATGCGCGGCCCGCAGGTGCAGGCCTTCGCCGAAAAGCACGGGTTGAAGCAAATCTCGGTCGCTGACCTCATCGCCTACCGGCAACGCAAGGAAACGCTGGTCGAACGCGTCGCCTGTTCCGACATCGAGACGCCCGGCGGCAAGGCGCAGGTCTTCACCTATACGCTGCCCTGGGATTCCATGCATCACGTGGCGGTCGTCTTCGGCGACATCCGCGACGGCGTCGAGGTGCCGGTGCGCCTTCATTCTGAGGACGTGGTGAGTGACGTCTTCGGCATCAGCCACAGGCTGGATGCCATCATGAAGGCGATGGGCGAGCGCAAGCGCGGCGTCATTGTCTATCTGCGTGAAGGCTCGGTCGGCGTCGCCCATCAGGAACGCAAGCGGCCGGCTGCCGGCGACCGCGAAGATCATGAAGAGGCGCGCCGTCGCGAAAACGAATGGCGTGAGATCGGCCTCGGCGCGCAAATTCTCAAGGATCTCGGCATTTCCTCGATCAATCTGATCGCCTCGCGCGAGCGCCATTATGTCGGTCTCGAAGGTTTTGGCATCCACATCGCCAAGACCGAGATTCTTTAGGCCATTCTCACGATGCTGGTATACGTCCGGCCCCGCCTCGGGACCGGACGCACCGGAAACTATTCCGCAGCGACCGCGGCTGCGTCGCATGCAGCCATGTCGCAGTCCGGCGCGGCAAGGCTGCGCTGGCCGGCGAGCACGATGACCAGCGCGATTGTGCCCGATGCCACCGATACCCAGAACCCGTTCTGCGCGCCGAAAGCGTCCACCACCCAGCCGGCGGCGAACGAGCCGAGCGCCATGCCGATGCCGATGCCGGTCATCACCCAGGTCACACCCTCGGTCAGCACCGCCTCGGGCACGCGCCGCTCGATCAGGCCGAATGCCGTGATGAAGGTCGGCGAGATCGCCACGCCGCTGACGAAGACGGCCAGTGCCAGCAGCGGCACAGTGTCGGCGACGAGCAGCGGCAGCGTGGTAAGCGCAATGATGGCGATTGCGATAGCAAGCTGAATTTGCAGCGGCACTTTCAGGTTCAGGGCGCCGATGATGATGCCGACGACGAACGATCCGAGCGCGTAGACGCCGATGACGAAGCTGGCCGCGCCCGGCTGGCCAAGCTCCTTGGTGATCGCCACGGTACTCACCTCCGTGGTGGCGAAGGTCGCGCCGATGAAGATCAGGGCCAAGGTGATGATCTGGACCGGCCGGAGGCGGATTGCCGAGCCGCCTGAACCATGTTCCACCGGTCGGGCTCGCGGTTCGGTCGAGCGCTGCAGGACGAAGGCCGTCGAACCGAAGGCGAGGAACAATGTGCTCGCGATCACTCCCGCTTCCGGGAAAAGCGCGACGCTCAGCCCCACCGACAGCGATGCGCCGGCGATGTAGACCAGCTCGTCCGCCGCCGACTCGAAGGCGAACGCCGTGTTCAACTCGGGACGGTTGCGAAAAATCTCCGTCCAGCGCGCGCGCACCATTGCCGGGATACTGGGCATGACGGCGGCGAGCAGCGCCGAGACGAATAGCGTCCATATCGGCCAATGCTGATTGGCCGCCGCAATCAGGATCGCGAAAGCGAGCGTGGAAATCACGGTGGTCGGCACCACGATCCGCGTCTGGCCGAGGCGGTCCACCAGTCGCGATACCTGCGGGGCGACGAAAGCGTTGGCCAGCGCATATGTCGCGGAGACGGCGCCGGCCAGCCAGTATTCGCCATCGGTCTGTGACAGCATGGCGACGATCCCGATCGGAGCCATGGCCATCGGCAGCCGGGCAACGAAGCCGGCGGCGGCAAAGCCCTTGGCGCCGGGCGCGCGAAAGATCTGCGAATAGGGATTTTGCATGGTCTGGCTCCTCGACAACGGCCGGTTCGGCGATTACATACGTAGCGTATGAGTTTAAATAGATCATACGCGGCGTATGTCAATTGGCATACGAAGCGTATGTTAATAGGGCCAGAGCATGCACAGACCACGCAAGGAGATGATTGCCGAGACCCGCGCCAAACTGATTGCCGCGGCGCGCCAGGCCTTCGGCACGCTCGGCTATGCCGAAGCCTCGATGGATGACTTCACGGCATCGGCCGGGCTGACGCGCGGTGCGCTCTATCACCATTTCGGCGACAAGAAGGGCCTTCTCCAGGCGGTCATCGCCGAGATCGACGCCGAAATGTCGGCCCGGCTGAAGGTCGTTTCGGCCAAGCCGGACAATCTCTGGCAGGGCTTTGTCGACGAATGCACCGCCTATATCGAGATGGCGCTGGAGCCCGAGATCCAGCGTATCGTGCTTCGTGACGGGCCGGCAGTGCTCGGCGATCCATCGCAATGGCCAAGCCAGAGCACATGCATCCGTTCGATGACAGAGAGCCTGCAAAGACTGCGCGACGAGGGGACAATTCTCGCCGTCGATCCCGAAGCCGCGGCAAGGCTGGTCAGCGGCGCCTCGCTGCATGCGGCGCAGTGGATCGCAAATTCGAACGATCCCGAAGCGACATCGAAGAAGGCAGTGAAGGCGTTCAAGGTTCTTCTGGAAGGACTGCTCAATCGCACCGGCAGGCTGCATCAACCTGATCGACCGTCGGCGATACAGCCCGAGGTTGACCGATCACCGGCCTGAGGTCATCTTTTCGCCAATGTCAGACAGCTCGATCCAGCCGAGGCCGGCCGCGTAAACCCTGTTGAACATCGCACCAGCGAGACGCGAAAACATGGCCAAAGCGGTAAGGCGCGCCTATATCGGGGGCATGGTCACGAGACTTTACACCCATCCGATTTTCCTCGAGCACATAACCCCGCCCGGTCATCCGGAGCGGCCGGACCGTCTGCGCGCCATAGAGCGTGTGCTTGACGACGAGGCCTTCGCGGCGCTCGATCGCGTCCAGGCGCCTGAAGGCGACGAGGCAACCATCCTTTACGCGCATCCGCCCGAATTCGCCGAACGTGTCCGCGCAGCGATACCGGACACCGGCATCGCCCGTATCGACGCCGACACCACCGCCAGCCCAAAGAGCTGGCAGGCGGCCGTGACCGCGATCGGCGCTGCCAACGCCGCTGTCGACGACGTCTTCACCGGCCGTGCCGACAACGTCTTCGTCGCCGCGCGGCCGCCCGGCCATCATGCCGAAAAGACCACCTCGATGGGTTTTTGCCTGTTCAACACCGCGGCGATCGCGGCACGCTACGCGCAGAAGAAGCATGGCGCCGACCGCGTCGCCGTCGTCGACTGGGATGTGCATCACGGCAACGGTACGCAGGACATCTTCTGGGACGATCCGTCAGTGCTCTATTGCTCGACACACCAGATGCCGCTTTACCCGGGAACCGGGGCCGCGAGCGAAACCGGCGCCGGCAACATCGTCAACGCGCCGCTGGCGCCGCAGAGCGGCAGCGACAGTTTCCGCGACGCCTTTCTGTCGCGCATCCTGCCGGCGCTCGACAATTTTGCGCCCGACCTCATCATCATCTCCGCCGGTTTCGACGCCCACCACCGCGATCCGCTGGCCGAGATCAACCTGACCGAGGATGATTTCGACTGGGCGACCGGCCAGTTGCTCGAACGCGCCGGACGCCATAGCGGCAACCGGCTCGTCAGCCTGCTCGAGGGCGGCTACGATCTGCAGGGATTGGCATTTTCAGTCGCCGCCCATGTTGGGCGGCTGATGAAGGGATAGACGATGGCTGGTGAGACCAACGAGGACGTTAAGGCGATGAGCTTCGAGCAGGCGCTCGAGGCGCTGGAGAGGATCGTCGACGATCTGGAGCGCGGCGACGTGCCGCTCGACCAGTCGATCCGCATTTATGAGCGCGGCGAGGCGCTGAAGGCGCATTGCGACCGGCTGCTGAAAGCGGCCGAGGACAAGGTCGAGAAAATCAGGCTGTCGCGCGACGGTAAGCCGGTGGGGACAGAGCCGCTGGATGCGGATTGAGGCACGGCCTCGAACGACAATTGTGCTTACCGGCTTTGGACATCATCACGATTGAGGATAAAACTCATACCGTTTGAAACGGCTCCAGGACGAGAGGAGATTGCGAACGATGTGCAGAAACATCAAAACCCTGTTCAATTTCGATCCGCCGGCAACCAATGACGAGGTCCGCGATGCGGCGCTCCAGTTTGTCCGCAAGCTGAGCGGAACGACGCGGCCGTCGAAACAGAACCAGCATGCGTTCGACCATGCCGTCGAGGCCATCGCCGCCTCGGCGCGCGAATTGCTCGACAGCCTCGAGACGACACAGCATCCGCGCAATCGCGAAGAGGTGGCGGCCAAGGCGAAGGCCAAATCTGCACTTCGCTTCGCCTGAGGGGACCGCGTGAGCTTCTTTCCCGGAAACGATCCGCAGATGGGCGATGCCTTCGCCAGCGATCAGATCGAACTGATGGTCATTCCGAACGCCAAGGACATCGGCGGATTTCAGGTTCGCCGCGCCTTGCCGACGGCCAGGCGCCGGCTGGTCGGACCCTTCATCTTCTTCGACCGCATGGGTCCGGCGGTTCTGCGGGCCGGCCAGGCGCTCGACGTCCGTCCGCATCCACATATCGGCCTGTCGACGGTGACTTACCTATTCGACGGCAAGATCAGGCACCGCGATTCGCTCGGCACCGAGATGGTGATCCAACCCGGCGATGTGAATTTGATGACCGCCGGCCGTGGCATCGTCCATTCGGAGCGCACGCCGGAAGAATTGCGCGGCGCGCCGATGTCGGTTTCTGGCCTGCAAACATGGCTGGCGCTGCCGGACGGCAAGGAGGAGGTCGCGCCGGTCTTCCAAAACACCGCGGCCCTGCGCCTGCCCGAAATCGACGCCGAGGGGGTTAGCGGTCGTATCGTCATCGGTGCGTTTTCCGGACTGCGCTCCCCGGTCGCCACCGCTTCGGACACGCTTTATGCCGATCTCAGGCTGGCGCCGGGTGCCAGCGTGAAGATCCCGGCCGATGCCGAGGAGCGCGCCATCTATACGCTGGAAGGCGAGGTTTCGATATCCGGTGACCGCTTCCCGGCCGAGCGGCTGCTGGTTTTCCGGCCTGGCGATGAGGTCGTTGTTTCATCGGAGGGCGGCGCCCATTTCATGCTGTTTGGCGGCGCTTCGCTCGGTTCGAAACGTTATATCTGGTGGAATTTCGTATCGTCCTCAAAGGAACGCATCGAGCAGGCGAAAGAAGAATGGAAGACAGGCCGCTTCGATATCGTTCCTGGAGACGAGCAAGAGTTCATCCCACTGCCCGAAAGCTGATGCGCGTTACCGCCACATTTACATTCGCCGGCCAGCGGCATATTTCACGATGAACAGAAAATCTGACCAGGCTCGCAAACAGTGAACGCAAAGCCCGATACGCCGCTTCTCGACAAGGTCCGCGTCCCAGCCGATTTGCGCACGCTTGCCGAAGGCGACCTGCCGCAGCTGGCGTCAGAGCTTCGCGCCGAACTGATCGACGTCGTCTCGCACACCGGCGGGCATCTCGGCGCCGGCCTTGGCGTCGTTGAACTGACCGTCGCGCTGCACTACGTGTTCAACACGCCGGACGACCGGCTGATCTGGGACGTCGGCCACCAGGCCTATCCGCACAAGATTCTGACTGGCCGCCGCGACCGCATCCGCACGCTGCGGCAGGAGGGCGGCCTGTCCGGCTTCACGCGTCGCGTCGAGAGTGAATACGATCCGTTCGGCGCAGCCCACTCCTCGACCTCGATTTCAGCCGGCCTCGGCATGGCCATGGCGCGCGATCTGTCCGATGGCCGCAACAATGTCATTGCCGTTATTGGCGACGGCGCCATGTCGGCCGGCATGGCCTATGAGGCGATGAACAATGCCGGCGCACTCGATGCCCGGCTAATCGTCATCTTGAACGACAACGATATGTCGATCGCTCCGCCGACCGGTGCGATGAGCGCCTATCTGGCGCGGCTCGCCTCAGGCAAGACCTATCTTGGGTTGCGCGATTTCGGCAAGAAGCTGACGTCCTATCTCGGCGAGCGCGCCGATCGCGCCATCAAGCGCGCGGTCGAGCATGCGCGCGGTTACGTCACCGGTGGCACGCTGTTCGAGGAAATGGGGTTCTACCACATCGGCCCGATCGACGGTCACAACCTCGAGCACCTGATCCCGGTGCTGAAGAACGTCCGCGACAATGCCGACGGCCCGGTGTTGATCCACGTCGTGACCCAGAAAGGCAAGGGCTATGCCCCGGCCGAGGCGGCCGCCGACAAATATCACGGCGTCAACAAATTTGACGTCATTACCGGCGCCCAGGCCAAGGCGCCCGCCAATGCGCCGAGCTACACCAAGGTGTTTGCCGAAAGCCTGATCCAGGAGGCCCGAGAGGACGACCGCATCGTCGCCATCACCGCCGCCATGCCGAACGGCACCGGGCTTGATCTGTTCGGCGAAGCGTTTCCGGCGAGGACCTTCGATGTCGGCATTGCCGAGCAGCATGCGGTGACCTTCGCCGCCGGTCTTGCCACGGAAGGCTTCAAGCCTTTCGCTGCGATCTACTCGACCTTCCTCCAGCGCGCCTACGACCAGGTCGTCCACGACGTGGCAATCCAGAAATTGCCGGTGCGCTTTCCGATCGATCGCGCCGGCTTCGTCGGCGCCGATGGTGCCACCCATTGCGGCGCCTTCGACACGACCTTCCTGGCGACGCTGCCCGGTTTCGTCGTCATGGCGGCGGCCGATGAGGCCGAACTGCGCCACATGGTACGCACCGCTGCAAGCTACGATGACGGCCCGATCGCCTTCCGCTACCCGCGCGGTAACGGCGTTGGTGTCGAGATGCCGCAACGCGGCTCGGTGTTGGAGATCGGCAAGGGCCGGATCGTCAGGGAGGGCACCAAGGTAGCGCTGCTTTCCTTCGGCACCAGGCTGCAGGATTGCCTGGCCGCGGCCGAGGAGCTCGGCGCGGCAGGGCTTTCTACCACGGTCGCCGATGCCCGTTTTGCCAAGCCGCTCGACGAAGATCTGATCCGGCGGCTGGCCCGTTCGCACGAGATACTGGTGACGGTGGAAGAGGGCGCGGTCGGCGGCTTCGCCAGCCATGTGCTGCAGTTCCTGGCCCATGAAGGGCTGCTGGAAAGCGGCTTGAAGGTGCGCCCGCTGGTGCTGCCCGACGCTTTCGTCGACCATGCCAAGCCGGAAAAGATGTATGCCGACGCCGGGCTGGACAGCGCCGGCATCGTGCGCACCGTGTTCGTGGCGCTGGGGCACACAGCGCAGGCCCAGCGCGCCTAGCTTGGACGCATTCCGGCGACGCCGAAGCGATTCAACTTTGCTGCAAGATGCTAGTCTGAATCAAAATCTCAACTGCTTGAATCAAATCGCCGGCGGACGGTCGTAACATGCTGTTTACGCAGCCGTTTGGCGATTTGCTTACCGTGTTCTTTGGCCGTTCTTCAACGCTGCCCTGCTAGAAAGCGACCGGCAGGGGAATGAAGACCAATGAGATCGCTTTTGGGCGGCATCGCGCTAATGGCAATCTTCGCCGCGTCGGCCGCGGCCGAAACGCGCTACGACCGCAAACTCGAAAAGGCGGTGATGGGCATCGTCGCCGGCAAGATCGGCGAAATCCGTGGCGGCTTTTCCGACACGCAGGCGCCGCAATTCGTCGTCTGCCCCGACACCTTGCCGAAGGCGTCCATTTCCATTGACCGGCCGCGCACGCAGGTGTCCGGCGACAGCAGCGACGGTCTGACGCCGGCCGTCGAGCGGCGGGTTTCGCGGATCATATTCTAAAGCATGATCCCGAAGAGACGCTAGAAACTAGAACCACATATCCCGCACACAGCGACCATCTCTCGGTAAATCCTCGAATGTATCGAGACCATCGAAATGGTCGATCGGGAGATCGGCGACAGCCTCGGGCGGCGCAAGCCTCACATTGACGGCGATACGGTAGCGACCGGCGGCATCGGCATGCAGACCGCGCCATGCAAGGACGCAAGCGCAGGTTGGACAGAAGAGAATCTCAAGCGAAGGATGGGCCTTTCCGACGCGCGTATAGGCGCTTACAGGCCCCGCAAGGCGGATTCGTTCGTCGACATAGTCGTAAGCCCAGAGCGTGCCGTAGCGACGGCAAAGTGTGCAATTGCAGGCAGTGATCGAACCGGGATCGCCCTCCAGGGTCCAGTGGGCTGCGCCGCAGTGGCAGGTTCCCGTCAGCATGTTCCTCCTCCACGTTTCGACGGCTAAACGGCATCTCCTTCTTAGCATTGCGTCGGGTCTCGTGCGAGGTTCGACAAACAGCGCTGCGGCTGATGAGTTCACCCGCTTTTCCAACTATGCCTTCTCTCATCGCCAATATCCTTGCCATCATCGTTGGCTTTCGCCATGAAGGCCGATGACTTCCCTTCCGCCAGCCAGCATACGCCAGCGGCTCGACGAATTGCTCGTCCAGCGCGGTCTGTTTGCCAGCCGCTCGCGTGCCCGCGACGCGGTCGAGCGCGGCACCGTGACGGTCGACGGCATCGTCGCCCTCAAGCCGGGCCAGGCCGTTCTGCCTGAGTGCAACATCGTCGTTGACGATCCGGCGCAAGGTTACGTGTCGCGCGCTGCACTGAAGCTGAAGGCTGGTCTCGACCATTTCGCGCTCGACCCAACCGGCAGCGAAGCGCTCGATGTCGGCGCCTCGACCGGCGGCTTCACGCAGGTGCTGCTCGAACGCGGCGCGGCGCATGTCACGGCGATCGATGTCGGGCACGGCCAGATGCACTCCGACATTGCCGGCGATCCGCGCGTGACGGTAATTGAAGGCCTGAATGCGCGCGAACTGACTACCGCCGATCTCGGCGGCCGTGTGCCGGATTTCATCGTCTCGGATGTCAGCTTCATCTCGCTGAAACTGGCGCTCCCGCCGGCGCTTGCCTTGGCCAGGAACGGCGCAAAAGCTGTGTTTCTGGTCAAGCCGCAATTCGAGGCCGGCCGCGAGGCGATCGGCAAGGGCGGCCTGCTGAAGGACCCCTATGATGCGGCGCGCATTGCCGGCCTGATGCAGGACTGGCTCGACACCATTGCCGGCTGGCGCTCGCTGGGGCTGCATCTGTCGCCGATAGAGGGCGGCGACGGCAACCGCGAGTTCCTGCTCGGCGGCATCAAGGACACCGAGACCCAGAAGCGATGAGCACCCGTTTCACGATCGCAAAATTGGGCTCGCAGGGCGACGGCATCGCCGAGACGGAAACCGGCGAGGTTTTCATTCCGTTCGCGCTGCCGGGAGAGGTCGTCACCGCCGCGCGGGAGAAAGATCGCGCTACCTTGATGTCGGTGCTTGAGGCTTCGCCGCTGCGGGTCGATCCGCCGTGCCGGCATTTCGGCGCGTGCGGCGGCTGCGCCGTCCAACATCTCGAGACTGAAGCCTATCACCAGTGGAAGCGCGAAAAGGTAGTGCATGCGCTGAAGAGCAAGGGCATCGCTTGCGATGTCGGCGCGCTGGTGCCGTGCGCGCCGCACACGCGCCGCCGCGTCGTCTTCACCGCCCGGCGGAGCGAGGCGGGAATGCAGTTCGGCTTCGTTCGCGCGCTGTCGTCCGAAATCATCTCCATCGAGGAGTGCCCGATCTCGGCGCCGCAGATCGTCGCTGCGCTCGACCGTTTGAGGATGCTTGCCGGACTGATCAGCACCACGACCAAATCGTTCCACATGGCGGTGACGGTAACCGGTTCCGGCCTCGATGTCGCGGTTCACGATTCCGGTAAGCTCGGCGAGAACCAGCGCCGCGTCGCCTCCAACTTCATCATCGCCGAGGGGCTAGCCAGGCTGTCGGTCGACGGCGAGATCATTATCGAACCAAAGAAACCGGTCGTCCTGTTTGGTGGCGTCGCCGTTGCAGTGCCTCCGGGCGCTTTCCTGCAGGCGACCGAGGCCGCCGAACAAGCGATGGCCGGCATTGTCGGCCAGCATCTCGCGCGTGCCAAAAAGGTCGCCGATCTCTTCGCCGGCTGCGGCAGCTTCGCACTGCGCCTGGCCGCAAGATCGGAAGTTCACGCGGTGGAAGGCGATGCGGCAGCACTCGCGGCGCTCGACCGGGCATTCCGTTTCGCCAGCGGCCTGAAGCGGGTGACCGGCGAACGTCGCGACTTGTTCCGGCGGCCGCTCACATCCAAGGAGTTGAATGCCTTTGACGGCGTTGTCTTCGACCCGCCTCGCGCCGGCGCCGAGGACCAGTCGAAGCAGATCGCGCGCTCCGACGTGCCGCTCGTCGCCGCGGTGTCCTGCAATCCGGTAACGCTGGCGCGGGACCTACGCATTCTCATGGACGGCGGCTACGCCCTGAAGAGCGTGACGCCGATCGACCAGTTCCTGTGGTCGCCGCATGTCGAGGCCGTGGCGCTGTTGGAGAAGCCGAGGCGAAGGCGCTAGCAGCATTTATGGGCGTGAAATGCGCACCAACAAAGCGCATTTGAACGTGCGTTGTTCAAAATGTGCTAGGAAATTGCAATGAGCACCAAAGCCTTTGAGATTTCGGCGTCGCGCTTCGGCGAGGAGCGGGCGCCGTTTCTCTCGCCAAGGCGGGTCGCTGAACTGCTAGGGGTCAATATGACAGAACTGGCGGGGCTGACCGGTCTCGCGCGCAACACGCTTGCCGCCAAATCCGGTGCGCGCAAGGTCGACGCCGCATTGAGTCCCATCGTCCGTATCCTGGCGACGGCCGGCGAGATGGTCGGTGATGAACATCGTGCGGCGATCTGGTTCAAGCATCAGCCGATCCCCGGTTGGGCCGGAAAGACCGCCTACGATCTGGTTCGCGAAGGTAAGACGGACAAGGTGCTTGCCTATCTGGAGGCAGTCCGCTCCGGCATCTATGCCTGAAACCAGGCTGACCCTGTGGCGCGCTTTTGTGCCGGGCTGGGCCCATCTGCCGCTTTCCGGTGACGGCGCGGCCCGCTTCGGCGGCCGCTGGAATCCGATTGGCGCGCTTTTGTCCAGCACCCGGCGCCGATTGCACGATTGAAGCTGTCAGGCGCCCGGCTGGCCGACCTGACAGACGCCGATACGCTGGTGCAGCTTGGTGTAGCGGCGGGCATTCACCGATGCGAATGGCGTGACATCGTGGATAGAGGCTGTGTGCTCGAGACGCATCAGCTGAGAGACCGCTTGCTTGGCGACGGGCTGCACGGCGTGATCTACCCGTCCTTCATGTCGCCCGGCGGCACATGCGTCGCGCTGTGGCGCTGGAACGAAAACGATGCTCCGCGTCTTGAAATCATCGATCCCGACCATCGCCTGCCGAAAACACCGGCTTCATGGCTTTAGGGCAATTCGAGCCGCGGCGAGCACACCCGCCTCCATCTCTTCCAACGTCTTCGGCCTGCCTCTGTGGGCAGGGATCCAAACACGTCCTCTGGCCGCGTTAGGGGCAAGACTGGAACAGGCAGTATGACTTGATCGTCGGTCGAACTGGTGACTTCTAGCTGTTCTCCGCCGACCATCACAATTTCCTCTCCCGACATAACAAAGATGCTGATCGCGCGCTGAATTCAAGGCTGCATAACCAGACGGTGCTAGCCTGCGCCTGAAAGGACGCGCTCGACGAAGGCAGGCACCACTTGTGTCGCCGGCCCTTCCATCTGCTCGTCGAAACGGGAGGCCCAGCCGGCGCATTTCAGATTGAGTTCGGCTGTTACGGCTCCGGCCGCGCGTGCCTCCTCCACGAAACCTGCTGCCGGGTAGACACTGCCGCTGGTGCCGATGGCCACGAACAGGTCGCAGCGCGTCAGCGCCTCGCCGATCTCCTCCATGCGGTAAGGCATTTCGCCGAACCAGACCACGTCAGGCCTCAATTGACCTTTTGCGCCACACGCTGGACAGGCCGAATGGGCAGCGATGTCGTCGGCCCAGGCGCTGCTTTGCCCGCAGCCCAGGCAAAGGGCATGGTCCAGTTCTCCATGCATATGGATCAGTTTGCGCGAACCGGCGCGCTCATGCAGGTCGTCGATATTCTGCGTGACGACGAGGACGTCGCCTGGGAATTTCTGCTCGAGCTTGGCCAGCGCGGCGTGCGCCGCATTTGGCTCGACGCTGCCCATCTGCCGCCGGCGCATATTGTAGAAATCCTGCACCTTTACGGGATCGCGCGCAAAACCTTGCGGCGTGGCCACGTCCTGCAGGTCGTATTTCGCCCAGACCCCGTCGGGATCCCGGAACGTGGCGACGCCCGACTCCGCCGAAATGCCGGCGCCTGTCAGGATGACGATTTTGGCTTTGGACATGGTCGAAGACACCGGCATCCGGAAACATCATTTAGAAGGCGATGTTACCGGAACGCGGCCGCCGCATCAAACCCTGGTGCCGCCGACCGTCATCTGGTTCATCCTGAGATGCGGCTGGCCGACGCCGACCGGCACACCCTGTCCGGCCTTGCCGCACATGCCGATGCCGGTGTCGAGCTTCATATCATTGCCGATCATCGAAACGCGATGCATCGCGTCCGGCCCGTTGCCGATCAGCATGGCGCCCTTGATCGGTTGCGTCACCTTGCCGTTCTCGATCATGTAGGCCTCGGTGCAGCCGAACACGAACTTGCCTGAAGTGATGTCGACCTGGCCGCCGCCGAACGACACGGCATAGATGCCGTTCTTGACCGACGCGATGATCTCGTCCGGCTCCATACCGCCTGCTGTCATATAGGTGTTGGTCATGCGCGGCATCGGCTCGTGTGCGTAACCTTGGCGCCGCCCGTTGCCGGTGGCTTTCATGCCCATCAGCCGGGCGTTCTGGCGGTCCTGCATGTAGCCGACCAGCTTGCCATCGTCGATCAGCACGTTATAGGCCGAAGGCGTGCCTTCGTCGTCGACGGTCAGCGAACCACGCCGCTCGGGCATGGTGCCGTCGTCAACGACAGTGACGCCTTTCGCTGCCACCGGTTGGCCAAGCAGGCCGGCAAAGGCCGACGTCTTCTTACGGTTGAAATCGCCTTCCAGCCCGTGGCCGACGGCCTCGTGCAGCATGACGCCCGGCCAGCCGCTCGACAGCACGATGTCGAAAGTGCCGGCAGGTGCTGGAACCGCTTCGAGATTGACGAGCGCTTGCCGCAGTGCCTCCTTGGCCGCGTGCTTCCAGCTGTCCTCGACCAGGAATTCGCCAAAATCCTTGCGGCCGCCCGTGCCGTAGGAGCCGCTCTCCTGACGGTCGCCGTCGCCGACCACCACCGACACGTTGATCCTGACCAGCGGACGGATGTCGCGCACCATCTGGCCGTCGGCGCGCACGATCTCGACATGCTGCCAGGAGGCGGCGAGCGACGCCGTCACCTGCCTGACGCGCGGATCCTCGGACCGCAGCCACGCGTCTATTTCCTGAAGCAGCTTGGCCTTGGCCTCGAAGGAAGGCGAGGGGATAGGGTTTCCGTCGCCGTAGAGATGGCGGTTGGTGCGGGCGGGCGCTGCGGCAAGCGTGCCGGAATAGCCGCTCTTCACCGTCGAAACGGCATCGGCGGCGCGCAGCAGCGAGGCTTCGGAGAGATCGCTGGAATGGGCGTAGCCGCTGGCTTCGCCGGCGACGGCGCGCAGGCCGAAACCCTGGTCGGTGTTGAAATTCGCCGTCTTCAGTTTGCCATTGTCGAACATCAGCGCTTCGCTCTCGCTGTATTCGAGAAACAGTTCGCCGTCGTCGGCGCCGTTGATAGTCTCGGCGACGATCTGCTTGATGCGATCGTCGGAAATGTCGAATTGGCCGATTAGGCTGTTCATGGCGTATCCGTTCGCAGGAGGATTGTTTCCCACGATGTAGGCGCGAAGGCCCGCACAGACAATCTGAAATGACATTCGCCGTGACCGCGGCCGGTCAACATCACTGGATCGTGCTACAACACCGCGTTCAGGGCAGGGCGGCAAAGCCGTCGGCGAAACCCTTGAGATCGACGGGAATGCCGATGCCTTCTTCCGGCGTCTGGAAGACGATGAAGGTGGCGGACGTTCCGGTCTTCAGCGTGTCGAGCAGCGGCTTTTCCAGGATGACCTCGGCATAGCAGCCGTCCTGGAAACAGCGCACGAAGTAGGCGCGGCCGATATCCTTGCCGTCGACATTGAGGCCGAGGCCGTTGGGCAACAGCACGCCGAGCGGCGCCAGCACACGCAGGATTTCGGCCTTGTTGTCTGCTGTGCGCAGCACGACGACGGAAAGCCCCATTTCCGGGCGGTCCTCGGCGACGACGTTCTGCATCATCACGCATTGTTCGGACGTAGCACCGGCCGGCGTATCGCAGATGATCGACCACGCCCCATGCGTCGACTTCACCGTGCCGCTTGGCTGCGCGGCATTGGCCAGGCCGGCGCCGGGCAAGGCTATTGCGGCGGCAACAAGGATGACCTTCGCCAAGGTTCTCGAAAGCCAAGGGTTCATGACGGCTCCATTGCGAATCACGGCACTTTAAGCCGCACTAAACCCAAGTAAAGGACGAGACCCCGGCGATCTGCCCCGACACAGGCGACAATGCGCTTTTCCGTGCCAATTTCGCCCTAATTGCGACGGTTCCGCGCGCCGCGCGGCTCATTCTACCCGGATGCCGCTCTGGTGATTCGCGGCGAGCTGTCACCGCACGAAGCCAGCGCCGCGCTTGCGCGCAAAAATGCCGCACGGGTTCCGGCGCTCCTTTCTTGCGGAGGCAAATAGAGTATGGTTTGAACCAGCCTTGAATTGTCCGGGATTCCCGTCCCGGCATTGTTCGACATTCTTGCGGTTCGATCGCGAGGAACTGGGAGATGACGAGGGCGATGAGAAAATTCCTGGCAACCGCCAAAATCGTAGCTAGTGCTGCTGCCACGTTGTTTGCCGCTGCATCCGCTCATGCAGCCCAGCCCCAACCTTGGGAAACCAGTTTTCAGCCTCCGGCAACCGACATCATGCGGCAGATCGAATGGTTCGGGAACTACTCGTTCGCGTTCATTATCGTGATCACCGCCTTGGTGCTTTTTCTGATCGCCTACTGCATTTTGCGGTTCCGGGCGAGCGTCAACCCGACCCCGTCGCGCACCAGCCACAACACGCTGATCGAGGTCATCTGGACTGTCGGTCCCGTCGTCATCCTGCTCTGTCTCGCCATTCCCTCGTTCCAGCTGCTGACCGCGCAGTACACGCCGCCCGAAGAAGCCAAGCTGACCGTCAAGGCGACCGGCAATCAGTGGAACTGGGACTACGAATACCAGGTCGACAACACGCTTTCCTTCAATTCCGCGATCCTTCAGGATGCCGACAGGGCTGCTGCCGGCAAGGAAGATCGCGCCGCGTATCCGCGCCTGCTCGCCGTCGACAATGAGATGGTGGTGCCGGTCAACACCATGACCCGCGTGCTGGTGACGGCGACCGACGTCATTCACGCCTTTGCCATGCCGTCCTTCGGCATCAAGACCGATGCGGTGCCGGGCCGCATCAACGAGGTGTGGTTCAAGGCCGATAAGGAAGGCCTCTATTACGGCCAGTGCTCGGAACTCTGCGGTAAGGACCACGCCTTCATGCCGATCGCCATTCGCGTCGTCTCCGATGCGCAATACAAGACCTGGCTGGCGGCAGCCAAGACCGACCTTCCCGGCGCCAACAAGGCGCTGATGGCCGAGGTCGATGGCACGAACAAGGTAGCGGCCGCCGGCAACTGATGTCGCGACCAGAAAAGATTCAGGGAACGGAGCCGACCATGGCAGACGCTGCAGCTCACGACGACCACGACCACAAGCCATATCATGGCTGGGTCCGGTGGGTGTATTCGACCAACCACAAGGACATCGGTACGCTTTATCTGATCTTCGCGATCATGGCGGGCTGCATCGGTGGCGCCTTGTCGGTCGTCATGCGCATGGAATTGCAGGAGCCGGGCATCCAGATATTCACTGGCCTGGCGCAGATGGTCTACGGCATGAACGGCGACGCCGCCATCGACGGCGGCAAGAGTATGTACAATGCTTTCACCACCGCGCATGCGCTGATCATGATCTTCTTCATGGTGATGCCGGCGCTGATCGGCGGCTTTGCCAACTGGATGGTACCGATCATGATCGGCGCGCCGGATATGGCCTTCCCGCGCATGAATAACGTGTCGTTCTGGCTGCTGCCGCCGGCTTTCATCCTGCTGATTTTCTCGGCCTTCGTCCCGAGTGCGCCCGGCGCCTATGGCGTCGGCGGCGGCTGGACGCTTTATCCGCCGCTGTCGACATCGGGCCAGCCTGGGCCGGCCATGGATCTGGCGATTCTTTCAATCCACATCGCCGGCGCCTCCTCGATTCTTGGTGCCATCAACTTCATCACCACCATCTTCAACATGCGCGCGCCCGGCATGACCATGCACAAGATGCCGCTGTTCGCCTGGTCGGTGCTGATCACCGCCTTCCTGTTGCTGCTGTCGTTGCCGGTGCTGGCCGGCGGCATCACCATGCTTTTGACCGACCGCAATTTCGGCACCACCTTCTTCGCCCCGGACGGCGGCGGCGATCCGATCCTGTTCCAGCACCTGTTCTGGTTCTTCGGCCATCCGGAGGTCTACATTCTGATCCTGCCGGGTTTCGGCATCATCAGCCACATCATCTCGACCTTTTCGAGGAAGCCGGTGTTCGGCTATCTCGGCATGGCCTATGCGATGGTTGCCATCGGCGCGGTGGGCTTCATCGTCTGGGCCCACCACATGTACACGACGGGCCTGTCGCTCGACACCCAGCGCTATTTCGTCTTTGCCACCATGGTCATCGCGGTGCCGACGGGTGTGAAGATCTTCTCGTGGATCGCCACTATGTGGGGCGGGTCGATTTCGCTCAAGACCCCGATGCTGTGGGCGATCGGCTTCATCTTCCTGTTCACCGTTGGCGGCGTCACCGGCGTGCAGCTGGCCAATGCCGGCCTCGACCGCCCGCTGCACGACACCTATTTCGTGGTCGCGCACTTCCACTACGTGCTGTCGCTGGGCGCGGTCTTCGCCATCTTCGCCGGCTGGTACTACTGGTTCCCGAAGATGACCGGCTACATGTATTCGCCGGTGATCGCCAACACCCACTTCTGGGTCACTTTCGTCGGCGTCAACCTGGTCTTTTTCCCGCAGCACTTCCTCGGTCTCTCCGGTATGCCGCGTCGTTATATCGACTATCCCGACGCCTTCGCCGGCTGGAATATGGTGTCGTCCTACGGCTCGTACATCTCGGCTGTCGGCGTCGTCATCTTCCTGTTCGGCGTCTTCGAGGCGTTCCAGAAGAAGCGGGTCGCCGGCGCCAATCCTTGGGGCGAGGGTGCGACCACGCTGGAATGGCAGCTGCCTTCGCCGCCGCCGTTCCACCAGTGGGAACAGTTGCCGAAGATCAAGTAGGCGGTTGCCTCCTTTAATACGGAACCGCCGGCCGGCCGGCGGTTTTGGCCAACGGAATGATGGACTTTAGTACGCATGGCCCTTGCCGAAGACGGACTGATTGACGAGCCGGGCTTCCGCATGTCGGAAGCGACGGCGGGCGATTTCTTCGCCCTGCTGAAGCCGCGCGTCATGTCGCTGGTGGTGTTCACCGCGTTTGTCGGCATGGTCGCCGCCCCGGTGACCATCAATCCGCTGCTGGCGGTGATAGCGATCCTGGCTATTGCCATTGGTGCTGGCGCATCCGGTGCGCTCAACATGTGGTACGACGCAGACATCGATGCGGTGATGACGCGCACCGCCGGCCGTCCCGTGCCGGCCGGCCGCATCCGGCCAGGCGAGGCATTGAGCTTCGGATTGGTGCTGTCGGTTCTGTCGGTGATGACGCTCGGCGTGCTGGTCAACTGGCTGGCAGCGTCGCTTCTAGCCTTCACCATCTTTTTCTATGCCGTTATCTATACGATGTGGCTGAAGCGCTGGACGCCGCAGAACATCGTTATCGGCGGGGCCGCCGGTGCCATTCCGCCGGTCATCGGCTGGGCGGCGGTCACCGGATCGATCAGCCTCGAAAGCTTGGTGCTGTTCCTGATCATCTTCCTGTGGACGCCCCCGCATTTCTGGGCGCTCGCACTGTTCAAGTCGGAGGACTACGCCAAGGCAGGTATTCCGATGATGCCGAATGTTGCCGGCCATCCCGCGACCAGACGCCAGATCTTTGCCTATGCGCTGGTCCTCGCGCCGGTTGGCGTGCTGCCATGGGTTCTCGGCTTCACCACGCCGGCCTATGGCATCGTTGCATTGCTGCTCGGCGCCGGCTTCGTCTGGTATGCGTGGAAGGTGCTGCAAATGGCCGATGACGACAGGGCGATGAGGCCGGCCAAGGCCTTGTTCGGCTATTCGCTGCTTTATCTCTTCGCCATCTTCGCCACCTACCTTGGCGATTGCGTCGTCGCGCGCGCGCTGACCATCGGTGGAGCATGAGCATGGTCGACAAGAAGCTTGAACTGGTCACGCTGACCGAACGTCAGCAGAAGGCCCGCCGCAATCGCTCGGCCGCAATCGGTTTCGCGCTGGCGGCGCTGGTCGTCATATTCTACGTCGCGACCATCGTGAAATTTGGTCACAGTTTCCCCGGCTCGATGTGAGCTGACGATGACCAGGCAAACAGTCACCGATCCTACGAAGAAAAACACGAACCGTGTCGTCGCCGGCGTCTGCATCGCGTTCTTCGGCGGCATGATCGGCATGGCCTACGCCGCGGTGCCGCTCTATGCGATGTTCTGCCAGGCGACAGGCTACGGCGGCACCGTCAAAAGGGCGACCCAGCAATATGCCGACCGGGTGCTCGACCGCGACATCACCATCCGCTTCGATGCCAACACGGTCGGGGTTCCCTGGCAATTCCAACCGGTCGCCCGCTCGATCACCATCAAGATCGGCGAGACCGCCGAGGCGCATTTCAGCGCGACGAACAAATTCAGCCGGCCCATCACCGGACGGGCCACCTTCAATGTACAGCCTGAGCTGGCCGGACCTTACTTCAACAAGGTCGAGTGTTTCTGCTTCACCGACACGACGCTGAAGCCGGGCGAGACACTGGACATGCCGGTCGTGTTCTATGTCGATCCCGACATCGTCAACGCGCCGGAATTGAAGGATTTGAGGACGATTACCCTGTCCTACACGATGTTCCCGGTCGACAAGACCAAGCCGGTCGCATCATCGGTGCCGGCCGACGGCCGCCGCAACAAGATTTCAGATACCGAAGCAAGCCTCGGGGGTTGATATGGCAGACGCACACGCAAAACCACAACATGACTACCACCTCGTCGACCCGAGCCCGTGGCCTTTCCTGGGCTCCGTCGGGGCGCTGGTGACCGCGTTCGGCGGCGTCTGTTACATGCAATACCTCAAGGGCGGCGATTTCCCGATCTTCGGTTTCAATGTCGCCAATCCATGGCTGTTCTTCATCGGCCTGCTGATCGTCATCTACACGATGTTCGCCTGGTGGTCGGATACGATCAAGGAAGCGCATGAGGGACACCACACCCGTGTCGTGTCGCTGCACCTGCGCTACGGCATGATCATGTTCATCGCCTCCGAGGTGATGTTCTTCGTCGCCTGGTTCTGGGCCTTCTTCGACGCCAGCCTGTTTCCGGGCGAGGTCCATCAATACGCCCGTACCGCCTTCACCGGCGGCGTCTGGCCACCCAAGGGCCTCGAAGTTCTCGACCCCTTCCATCTGCCGCTCTACAACACCGTCATCCTGCTTCTGTCGGGCACCACGGTGACCTGGGCGCACCACTCGCTCATCCACGGCGACCGCAAAGGCCTGATCAACGGCTTGGTGCTGACCGTCGGCCTCGGCATGCTGTTCACCATGGTGCAGGCCTACGAGTACATGCACGCGCCGTTCGGCTTCAGGGATTCGATCTACGGCGCCACCTTCTTCATGGCGACCGGCTTCCATGGTTTCCACGTCATCATCGGCACGATCTTCCTGCTGGTCTGCCTGATCCGCGCCATGAAGGGCGACTTCACGCCCAAGCAACATTTCGGCTTCGAGGCCGCCGCCTGGTACTGGCACTTCGTCGACGTGGTGTGGCTGTTCCTGTTTGCCTCGATCTACGTCTGGGCATCGAACGGCGCGATGATCGAACCGCACTGAGATCGAGCTGAGGAAATCGACAAGGCGGCTGCGGCGACGTGGCCGCCTTATCTTTTGCGGCAAATGCTCCTAGGATGACCTCATGAGCGACGACAAGGCGATCTGGCCACCAATCGATGCGATCTCGGCCGGCCTGCATGGCCGCTGCCCCCGCTGTGGCGAGGGCAAGCTGTTCTCAGGGTTCCTCACGGTCGGCAATCGCTGCACCAATTGCGGCCTCGATTATTCCTTCGCCGATGCCGGCGACGGGCCGGCGGTGTTCGTTATCCTGATCATCGGCTTCATCGTCGTCGGCCTGGCGCTGTGGATGGAGGTGACGCTCAATCCGCCGCTCTGGCTGCATCTGCTGCTGTGGATTCCGCTGACGCTTGTGCTTTGCCTGGCGGCGCTCCGGCTGATCAAGGGCGTGCTGCTGACGCTGCAATACCGCAACAAGGCGGCCGAGGGCCGGCTGGATCGCGGCGAATGAGCGAGGCATCGGGTTCGGTGGCCGGCCGGTCGCGGCCGAAGCGCGCATTGGCGCTCGCCCTGGGTGTCGTCCTGTTTTTGATACTGCTGGCGCTCGGCACCTGGCAGGTTCAGCGCCTGCACTGGAAAGAGGGCCTTCTCCAGACGATAGACCAGCGCACGCATTCGGCGCCTGTGCCATTGGCCGAGGTCGAAAAGCGGTTTGCTGCCACCGGCGACGTGGACTACACGCCGGTAACGGTGACCGGCACTTTCCGGCATCAAGGCGAGCGGCATTTCCTCGCCACCTGGGAAGGCCAGTCCGGTTTCGACGTCTTCACGCCGCTGCAGCTCGACGATGGCCGTTTCGTACTGATCAACCGCGGCTTCGTGCCTTACGATTTCAAGGACCCAGCCAAGCGGCCGCAGGGGCAGGCGACGGGCGAAGTGACGGTGACGGGGCTCGCCCGCAACCCGCTGCCGGCCAAGCCCTCGATGATGCTTCCCGACAATGATCCGCATAAGAACATCTTCTACTGGAAAGATCGTGACGCGATGGCCTCGAGCGCCGGCCTGCCGGCAGGTGCGGCGCTGGTGCCGATCTTCATCGATGCGAACGCCGTGGCTAACCCCGGCGGGCTGCCGGTTGGCGGTGTCACCGTCATCGACCTGCCGAACAGCCATCTGCAATATGCGATAACCTGGTACGGCCTTGCCGCCGCCCTTGCCGGTGTCCTCATCTCCTGGCTCCGCCGCCCGGCGAAAGACCAATGATCGCCGCCACAACCCTTGACAGGGCAGGGTCGCACACCTCATTTCGCGCCTTGAGCTCAGAAGTCATAACCGGATCAACCGGCCTACAATCAGCGTAAGATGCAATCATGCTTCACACAAAGCCACCGCTGACCATCCGGCTTTGCCAGCCGCGCGGTTTCTGTGCGGGCGTCGACCGTGCCATCCAGATCGTCGTGCTGGCGCTGAAGAAATACGGCGCGCCGGTCTATGTCCGCCACGAGATCGTGCACAACCGCTACGTCGTCGAAGGGCTGCAAAGCCTCGGCGCGGTGTTCATCGAGGAACTCTCCGAGATCCCGCCCGAGCATCGCCAGAGCCCGGTCGTCTTTTCGGCGCATGGCGTGCCGAAATCGGTGCCGGCAGACGCCCAGTCCCGCAATCTCTTCTATCTCGACGCGACTTGCCCGCTGGTCTCGAAAGTCCATAAGCAGGCGATGCGCCATCAGCGGCTTGGCCGCCACGTGCTCTTGATCGGCCATGCCGGGCACCCGGAGGTGATCGGCACAATGGGCCAGTTGCCGGACGGCGCGGTCACTCTGGTCGAGACCGAGGCCGACGCCGCAAGCTTCGTGCCTGCAGACCCGCAAGCGCTCGGCTTCGTCACCCAGACGACGCTGTCGGTCGAGGACACCGCCGGTATCATTCGCGCCCTGCAGCAGCGTTTTCCCGAGCTGCATGCGCCGGCGGCGGAATCGATCTGCTATGCCACCACCAATCGCCAGGAAGCGGTCAAGGAAACAGCGGCCGGCGCCGATCTCTTCCTGGTCGTCGGCGCACCTAACTCCTCCAACTCGCGACGCCTGGTCGAAGTGGCCGAGCGCGCCGGCGCTTCGATGTCGCTTCTCGTGCAGCGCGCCTCCGAAATTCCGTGGAATGACATTGCCGGCATTTCGACGCTCGGCCTGTCGGCGGGCGCCTCGGCGCCGGAGATCATCGTCGACGAGATCGTCGATGCTTTCAGGCAGCGCTTCGACGTGACCATCGAGCTGGCCGTGACGGCGACCGAGACGGAGGACTTTCCGGTGATGCGGGTGTTGCGCGATGTCGAACTGACGGCAGCCGACATGGCCTTCGTCAACGGAGCCGCGTAGCAACGATGGCGGTCTACACGGACGTCAATGAGGGCGAGCTCGGCGCATTCCTCAGGAACTATCCGATCGGCGACCTCTTGTCCTACAAGGGCATCGCCGAAGGCACCGAAAACTCGAATTTTCTGCTGCACACCAGCTTCGGCTCCTACATCCTGACGCTTTACGAAAAGCGCGTCGACAAGGCTGACCTGCCGTTCTTTCTCGGCCTCATGGCCCACCTCGCCAGAAAGGGCATTTCGTGCCCGCTCCCGGTCACCGCACATGATGGCGGTGTGATCGGAACACTTGCCGGCCGGCCGGCGGTCGTCATCACCTTTCTCGAAGGCCTGTCGCTGCGGCGGCCGATGGCTGCGCATTGCGGCGAGGTCGGCAAGGCGCTGGCGGCACTGCATCTCGCCGGCGCGGATTTTCCGATGACCCGCCCCAACGCCCTTGCCATCGATGGCTGGCGCAAGCTGTGGAACGCCGCCCGCGCCCGCGCCGACGAGGTCGAGCCGGGACTGGCGGCCGAGGTCGATGCCGACTTCGCTGATTTCGAGCGGAACTGGCCGAACGGTCTGCCGCAAGGCATCATCCATGCTGATCTTTTCCCGGACAATGTGTTCTTCCTCGGCGAGAAACTGTCCGGGCTGATCGACTTCTATTTCGCCTGCAACGACCTCTACGCCTATGACGTTGCCACGTGCCTCAACGCCTGGTGCTTCGAGAAGGATTTTTCCTTCAATCTGACCAAGGGCACGGCGCTGCTTGCCGGCTACCAGAGCGTGCGGCCGTTGAGCAGTGACGAGAAAGCCGCGCTGCCGATGCTGGCGCGCGGCTCGGCGCTGCGCTTCATGCTGACCCGCCTCTACGATTGGCTGACGGTCCCGGACGGCGGGCTGGTGATGAAACGCGACCCGACCGAGTATATCCGCCGGATGCGCTTCCACCGGGCGATCAATTCTCCTTCCGAATATGGACTGACATGACCAAGCGCGTCGAAATCTTCACCGATGGTGCCTGTTCGGGCAATCCCGGGCCTGGCGGCTGGGGCGCAATCCTGCGCTTCAACGGCGCCATCAAGGAGCTCCATGGTGGCGAGGCTCTGACCACCAACAACCGCATGGAGTTGTTGGCTGCCATCTCGGCGCTCAATGCGCTCAAGGAGCCTTGCGTCGTCGACCTCTATACCGACAGCAACTACGTCAAGGACGGCATTTTCGGCTGGATCGATGGCTGGAAGCGCAACGGCTGGAAGACCGCCGCCCGGCAGCCGGTGAAGAATGCCGAGCTGTGGCAGCAGCTCGACGCGGCGCGCAACCGCCACCAGGTCACCTGGCATTGGGTCAAGGGCCATGCCGGCCATCCCGAGAACGAGCGCGCCGATGAATTGGCGCGGCTCGGCATGGCGCCATTCAAGACGAAGTCGGCGAAACCCGTGCTCGCCTCCGTGCCGCCGAAGCAAGGCACCCAGTCCAAGCAATCGGCGGCCAAGAAGGTTCGGCGCTCGACCCAGAGTTATTGATCCGGTTGAGCTGGCGTGTCAGCGGATCAGAAGGGCGGTGCCGAACAGTCCGAGTGCGAACACCGTATGCGACACAAGATTGAGGGCGCGGACCTGCATCGGATTGGGGCGCTTCGAAGCAGCCCAGCCCGCACCCATGCCGGGCGCCAGCAAAAACCACCCGGCGCCGACTGTGACGATGCCGAGGATAAAGGCTGGCAGAAAGGTCGGCGCGGTGAGCCAGGCCGTTCCGGCCAGCACGACCAGTATGATGCCGTAGACGATGCCGACAGCATAATGAAAGGCCCAGCCAAGCGCTGATTCATGGGCGTGGGGCGAGGCATCGCCAATGTCGTCATGGAAGACCTTGCCTTCCCTGAGATGCCAGACCCAGCGGCCGACCAGCCCCCAGTTCGGCCGCGGTTGAGCAAACGCCTTGTTCAGGAAAATCGCCCAGATATCCATAAGCGCGGTTGCGCCGATACCGATCGCGACGCTGCGCCAGACGATGTCAGACATAATCGAGGTCCCCAAAAGCAAGCAGTCCCGAAGGGCCGACGCATGGCCCCGAAAGCCGGGTTGGCTTTCGGAAGGATCATGCGCCGATGCAAAAGTCAGCGTCCTTGGACGTTGAGCGCTCGAAGGCGCCCTTTGCCGTGCCTGGCCTAGGCTGTCGCCAGGACGGAAAGCTGTCCCAGAATGTGAGCCGCACCGGATTCGTCGACGCCGGGCTTTGTCTCGACATTGAGCGCGGTGACCTTGCTGTCGTCGACGATCATCGAAAAACGCTTCGAGCGCAGCCCCATGCCGCCGCTGGAGAGGTCGGCGTCGAGGCCGACCGATTTGGCGAAATCGCCATTGCCATCGGCAAGATAAAGGATTTTGCCTTCACCGCCGCTGAAGCGGGCCCAAGCCCCCATGACGTGAACATCGTTGACCGAGACAACGGCGATAGTGTCGACGCCGCGCGCCAGGATGGCGTCGAAATTATCCAGGTAGCCGGGCAGATGATTGTTGCTGCAGGTCGGCGTGAAGGCGCCTGGAACGCCAAACAGCACGACCGTCTTTCCTGAGAATATCTCGCCCGTCGTGATCGGCTTTGCACCGTCGGCGGTCATTGTCTTGAAGGTCGCATCGGGCAGTTTGTCGCCAACGGAGATCGTCATGATGGTCCTCGCTTGAGAATGGAAAGGGAGTGTCCTTGCGATAGCGAACTAAGGCGCTCCCGGCAACCGTCCAGACGTTGGCATCACGGAAAAGGCAGCAGGCCTTCGACCGCGCCAGCGGCACTAGTCAGTGTGTAGTGCAGGCCGCCATCGATTGGCGTTGTCGACGGCCTGTCGAGGATCGGCACAGTAAAGATCAGCTTGCCATCCTTTTCGCTGCGTGCCGGGGCACCGAACATGTAGTCGCGTTCGCCGGCAACGAAGAAGTCGGCGCCCTCGGGGCTGCCCGGAAAGCTCGCTTCGACAATCAGCGTTTCGTGGTCGCCCGGCAGTACGTTTATGCCGAAACCAGGAGTCGCGGCAGCGGGCAGGGTTGCAAGGCCTGCCTTGACCAGTGTCGCATCCTCGGCGTTGTCCGGATCGGCGCCGGGATCGACGGTCAGTCTTGTCTGCACCGGGATGCAGATGGTTTCGCAGATGCCGAGGAAAATGTCCGCATCGATGACGGCCGGCTGGCCGGGCGCGGCAAGCGTGAACGTCACCGGCAACGAAACCGGGTGGTCGTAGCCGGCCCATTTGCCATAGCCGTCGTCATGGCGTTGCGGCGGCGGAAACGAAAGCGTCGCGTCGGCAATGTTGGTGCTGGCCGAGACGTCGATCTGTGGCGGCACGCCCGCATCGCCCGGATCGCGCCAATAGGTTTTCCAGCCGGGCTTCAGCTCAATGTCGAGGACGCCCTGGAGACGTCCGGCCTCGTCGGCTTTGCCGCTCGTTACCAGCCGCACCCTGCCGCCTTCGCTGTTGTACCAGGCCGACGAGGAGGCTGACGCGGGGGAGCCGGTCGCCGATCCAATGGCCACACTAAGCAGCAGGATTTTCAAGCTTTGCATGACGGTGATTTGATCGTCCGTTGATGGCCGCACAATGATTTCATGACGCGGCCGGCATCATATTTGCGTGACCTTCGATTTACGAGCCAGATCAAATCGGGCGCCGCCCATCTTTTCGACGCCCCGGAAACGCGTTACGCTGTGGCCATGGATTTGTTGCGCCATAAAAGGACGGCCGCAGGACCTGGCTTTCTCGACGACCAGTTCCTGATTGCCATGCCCGGCATGAAGGACGACCGCTTCACGCGCTCTGTCATCTACATTTGCGCGCACAGCGACGAAGGCGCGATGGGGCTGATCATCAACCAGACGCAGCAGATGCTGTTTCCGGACTTGCTCGTGCAGCTCGGCATCATGAACGAGATGGAGGCGATCCGCCTGCCGGCGCCGGCGCGCGACTTCGTCGTACGCAATGGCGGACCGGTGGATCGCAGCCGCGGCTTCGTCCTGCATTCGGGCGACTACCGGGTGGAATCCTCGCTCGCTGTGTCCGACGACGTTTGCCTGACCGCGACCGTCGACATTTTGCGTGCCATCTCCTCCGGCCGCGGACCACGGCGGGCGCTGATGGCGCTCGGCTATGCCGGCTGGGGTGCGGGCCAGCTTGAAAGCGAGATCGCCGAGAATGGCTGGCTGACTTGCCCGGCAAGTGCCGAGCTTCTGTTCGACGCCGACATCGACCGCAAATACGACCGGATCCTTGCCTCGATCGGCATCGATCTCGCGCATCTCAGCCTAGCTGCCGGTCACGCCTGAGCCTCATCACGTCCCGAAACTCGTCACGCTTGAGTGAGCGGATACTGTTCCTTCAGCGTCTTCAGCACCTGGTCGCCGGGCATCGGTGCGCCGAACATGAAGCTTTGCACGTATTCGCAGCCCATCTGCCGCAGCTCCAGCGCATCGCTTTCGTCCGAAATGCCTTCGGCAACGACCGACAGGCCGAGCTCATGCGCCATGTTGACCATGGATTTGAGCAGCACCGCGCGTTTCGGCGTCGCGTCGTCGACGAAGCTCTTGTCGATCTTGATGGTGTCGAACGGAAAGCGCGTCAGATAGGCCAGCGATGAATAGCCGGTGCCGAAATCGTCCAGCGACAGGCCGATGCCAAGCTGCTTCAGCTTGGTCAGCACATGAGCGGTCTGCTCGGGATTGTCCATCACCAGCGATTCGGTGAGTTCGAGCCGGAAGCAGCGCGGTTTCAGATTGGCCCGCGCGATCACCGAGCGGACGTCGCTGACCAGGTCGCGGCGGATGAGCTGGCGGCTGGACAGATTGACCGAGACCGACAGCGGTGCATCGCCGATCTGCTTTTGCCATCCCGCCAGGTCTTCGGCAGCCTGTTGCATGGCAAACAGCCCAAGCTGCACGATCAGGCCGCAGTTTTCGGCAACCGGAATGAAATCCGCCGGCGGGATCATGCCGCGCCGCGGATGGTCCCAGCGCAGCAACGCTTCGAAGCCGGCAACGCTGCCGTCCTCCAGCCGCACGATCGGCTGATAGGCAAGCGTGAATTCGCGTCGCTCGATGGCGCGGCGCAGGTCGGACTCGAACTGCAGCCGGTCGGTGCCGACCGTGCGGAAGGCGGGCCGGAACGGCTCGATCCTGTCTCCGCCGAAGCGCTTGGCTTGATGCATGGCAAGCTCGGCATCCTTGACCATGTCCTCGGCTGAGGTCTGCGTGGAGGTCCAGGTGATCAGCCCGATCGAGGCGGTCAGCACGATCTCGCGCTTGGCGAAGGTGATCGGGTTGTTGATGGCGTGCTTGATGGCATCGGCAATGGCCGCGATGCGAGCCGGATCCTGCTCCGACAAAAGCATCAGCGCGAACTGGTCGCCGGCAAAGCGCGACAGTGAATCCTTCGGCTTGAGCAGGCGGTGCAGCCGCCGCGCGATGGTCAAAAGGATGGTGTCGCCCGCCGAGATGCCGAGCCCGTCATTGACCTGCTTGAAGCGGTCGATGTCGATGACGAAGACGGTCGGGCGCACCTTCTCTTCGGTGCGGGCGATCGAAATGATCGCCTCCAGCCGGTTCATGAACAGCTCGCGGTTGGGCAGGCCGGTCAGATTGTCGTGCACGGCGTCATGCAGAAGCCGTTCCTCGGATTTCTTCTGCTCCGTCACGTCGACCATGGTGCCGACGCAGCGGATGACCTCGCCGTCCGAGCCGATCACCGGCCGGGCGCGCAGCGCAAACCAGTGATAGTGCCCGTCGGCGCCGCGCAGGCGGAAGTTTTGCGACACCCGGCCGCGCCGGTGCTCGAGCACCACGTCGAGCGTCGTGCGAAACGTGTCGCGGTCGTCGGCATGCAGCACCGGCAGCCAGTTGCGGGCGGGACCGCCGAGGCTGTTGGGGGCAAGACCGAGCTGGATGCTGACGTCGGGACGAGTGATGACGCGGTCGCGCAGCACGTCCCAGTCCCACACAGTATCGCCCGATCCGGCAACCGCCAGCGCCTGGCGCTCGAGATCGGAGAACAGGCCCTGATGCAGGGCGCCGCCGGCAAAAGCGTGCTGCATCACGGTGAAGCCGATCAGCAGGATGATGAGGATCAGCCCGCCGCCCAGCGCCGGCTGGGCGATGTCGTTGTCCAACATGCCGGTGATCGCCATCCACGATCCGCATAGCCACAGTAGAACCATCACCCAACTGGGCACCAGCATGATGGCGCGGTCGTAACCGCGGATACCGAGGAAGATGATCAGGCCGAGCCCGGTCAGCGCGGTGGCGGCGAAGGACAGCCTGGCAATGCCGGCGGCAACCGCCGGATCGATGATGGCGACGCCGGCGATCAGCACCAGCCCGAGAATCCAGACCAGTGCGCCGTAGCTGAAATGGCCGTGCCACCGGTTGAGGTTGAGATAGGCAAACAGGAACACCACGAAGGTCGCCGCGAGCGCCACCTCCGTTCCGGCGCGCCACATCTGCTCATTGCCCGGTGAGATCTCTATGATCTTGTTGAGAAAGCCGAAATCGACGCAGATATAGGCAAGCACCGCCCAGGCTAGGGCCGCCGTTGCCGGGAACATCGAGGTCCCCTTGACGACGAAAAGAATGGTCAGGAACAGCGCCAGCAGGCCGGCGATGCCGATGACGATGCCACGAAACAGCGTGTAGGAATTGACCGAGTCCTTGTAGGATTCAGGGTCCCACAGATAGACCTGCGGCAGCTTGGGCGAGGCGAGCTCGGCGATGAAGGTAATCACCGTTCCGGGGTTCAGCGTGACCCGGAACACGTCGGCGTCGGGGCTGGTCTGGCGGTCGAGCGCAAAGCCTTCGCTGGGCGTGATCGCGGCGATACGGGTCGAGCCGAGATCCGGCCAGAACAGGCCGGAATTCACCAGCCGGAAATGCGGTGCGACAATCAGCCTGTCGAGTTGCTGGTCGGTGGTGTTAGCGAGCGCGAACACCGCCCAGTCGCCGGTCGAGCGAGCGTCATTGGCCTCGACCTCGATGCGCCGCACGATCCCGTCCGGGCCGGGTGCCGTCGAGACCTGGAAATTCTCGCCCTGGTTGCGGTAGATTTCGACGGCGCCTGAAAGGTCGAGCGCCACGTCGTCGCGGGCGATCTTGATCGGTTCGACGGCAAACGCCGAGGATGCCGCGCAGAGCGTGACGATTGCCGCCAGCATAAAGGCAAGCAGCGACCCGTTGCGCAGAAAATTCGTCAAAATCAGCCCTTTGTTCCAACGCCCGGCGGATCGTCCGCGATTCGGGCGTATAGGTAATGGTCCTGCCAGATGCCGTTGATCCTGAGATAGGATCGTAGCAGTCCTTCGCGCCGGAATCCGGCTTTTTCAAGCACGCGGATCGACCGGGCGTTATCGGGGATACAGGCAGCTTCGATCCGGTGCAATCGCAGCGTTTCGAAGGCGAAACGCGTCACCACCTTGACGGCATCGGTCATCAGGCCGCGTCCGCTGAAGCGCTCGCCGATCCAGTAGCCGATATGGCCGCTTTGGGCGACCCCGTGGCGGATATTGCCGAGGGTGATACCGCCGGCCAGCTTGCCGCTGCTTTTCTCGAAGATGAAGAAGGCGATCGCCGTCCCCTGCGCGTAGTCCTCGCGGTAGCGGCCGATACGATGCCGCCACGCCGTGCGGTCGAGTTCGTCAGGGGTCCATCGCGGCTCCCACGGCTCAAGAAAGGCGCGGCTTTCGCTGCGCAGCACCGACCACTCGCGATAGTCGCTGGTCAGCGGTACGCGCAGCGTGACAAGCTCGCCCTTCAGTGCCGGCAGGTCGCGGCGAAAGAAAGGGAGCGCGAACACGACGCTCGAATAGGCTTAGACGGCAAGCTTACGGGCAGTGGTCTGCGTGCCCGAAAGCGAATCGAGGATCGCCTCATAGGGCGCGAGCGTACCCACCGGCCCGACGGCTGTAAGCGTCGGCTTGGTCGAAAAAAGTCGAGACGACAGATCCGTCAGCCGCTCGACGGTCAACGCCGCCAGCCGCTCCATCAGCTCTTCCTTGGCGATCGGCCTGCCGAACAGAAGCAACTGCCTGGCGATCTGCGAGGCGCGGCTGGCCGGGCTCTCGGCCGACATGATCAGCCCGGCGCGGTATTGGGCACGCGCCCGGTCGAGCTCCTCCTGCAGGATGTTTTCACCGGCCTTTTGCAGCTCGTCGATGATCACAGGCACCAGCTCGGCAATATCGCTTTGTCCGGTCGCCGCATGGACCCCGAAGACGCCGGTGTCGGAAAAACCCCAATGGAAGGCATAGACCGAATAGCACAGGCCGCGTTTTTCACGGACTTCCTGGAAAAGCCGCGACGACATGCCGCCACCCAGGATCATCGACAGGACCTGAGAGGCATAGAAATCGCGGACGTGATAGGCGCGGCCCTCGAAACCCAGCACGATCTGGGCGTCCATCAGGTCGCGGTCCTCGCGAAAATCGCCGCCGACATACTGCGCGTATTGCGGGATGGTGCCATCGGCCTTGCCGCGGAAGCTACCGAGACGCTTTTCGACCTCGCGCACGAAATCGTCGTGCTTGATATCGCCGGCCGCCACCATCACCATGTTCTCGGCGCCGTACTGTCGTTCGATGAAGTCGTGCAGCTGCTTCGAAGTAAAGGATTTGACGGTTTCCGGCGTGCCGAGAATCGAGCGGCCGATAGTCTGGTGGCGAAAGGCGGTCTCGGTAAAGTGATCGAAAACGACGTCGTCGGGCGTATCGTGCGCGGCGCCGATCTCCTGCAGAATCACATGCTGCTCGCGCTCCAGCTCCTGCGGATCGAATTCGGATTCCTGCAGGATGTCGGAAAGGATATCGACGGCCAGCGGCACGTCGTCGCTCAGAACCCTTGCATAATAGGAGGTCGTCTCGACGCTGGTGGCGGCATTGATCTCGCCGCCGACGTCCTCGATCTCCGAGGCGATCTCGAAGGCGCTTCGCCGCCTGGTGCCCTTGAAAGCCATGTGCTCGAGCAAGTGCGCCATTCCGTGCTCTTCGTCACGCTCGTTGCGTGCGCCCGACTTGACCCAGGCGCCAAGGGCAACAGATTCGAGGCTTGGAAGGGTTTCGGTGGCGACTGTCAGGCCGTTCGACAGACGGCTTACCTCAACACCCATATGGCAATTACTCCCTAACGCGCCGCCCGCGCGTGGCGGCCGAGATAATCTTCCACCATTTTCAGGTCGGATGGAAGTACCGTGTATTTTTCCTCGGCGCTCATCAACCCGCCTAGCCATGCAGGCAGGGCAGGCGACACGCCACTGGCGGCTTCGACGGCGGCGGGAAACTTTGCCGGGTGCGCAGTGCCCAGCACCACCATCGGCACCTCACCCGCAACCTTGCCGGCGGCCACATGCACGGCTGCGGCCGTATGCGGGTCGAGCAGATAGCCGCTCGCCGCAAGTGTGGTGCGGATGGTGGCGGCGACCTCGTCCATAGTGGCGCGGCCGGCGTCGAATTCGGAGCGGATCCTGGCGATTTCGCCGGCCTCGATGGTGAAGGCGCCGGACTGCTTGAGCCCGTCCATGTAGCGCCGTACGGTCGAGGCATCGCGGCCGGCTGCCTCGAACAGCAAGCGTTCGAAGTTCGAAGACACCTGGATGTCCATCGAAGGCGACGTGGTCGAAAAGACCCCCTTCATGCGGTATTCGCCGGTCGCCAGCGTGCGCGCCAGAATATCGTTGTCGTTGGTGGCAATGATCAGCCGTTCGATCGGCAGCCCCATCTTCTTGGCGGCATAGCCGGCGAAGATGTCGCCGAAATTGCCGGTCGGCACGGTGAAGGAAACCGGCCTGTCGGGCGCGCCGAGCGACAGCGCGGAGGAGAAATAATAGACGATCTGGGCCATGATGCGGGCCCAGTTGATCGAGTTGACGCCGGACAGCGATACCCGGTCGCGAAAGCCGTGGTCGTTGAACATGTCCTTCACCAGGCCCTGGCAGTCGTCGAAATTGCCTTCGATCGCCAACGCATGGACGTTTGCGGCGGTCGAGGTCGTCATCTGCCGCTGCTGTACCGGCGAGACGCGGCCGTGCGGGAAAAGCACGAAGATGTCGGTGCGGTTGCGCCCGGCAAAGGCATCGATGGCGGCCCCTCCGGTGTCGCCGGAGGTGGCACCGACAATGGTGGCGCGCTGGTCGCGCTCGGCCAGCACATGGTCCATCAGCCGAGCAAGAAGCTGCATCGCCACATCCTTGAACGCGAGCGTCGGGCCGTGGAAGAGCTCGAGCACGAAGCTGTTCGGCCCGGTCTGCACCAGCGGGCAGACGGCCTCATGGCGGAAGGTCGCATAGGCTTCGCGCACCAGCCGTTCGAACACCGGCGCCGCGATCTCGCCGCCGATGAACGGCGACAGCACACGGATGGCAAGATCGGGATAGGCAAGGCCGCGCATGGCGCGGATCTCGGCTGCGGAAAAAAGCGGCCAGGCACTCGGCAGGTAAAGCCCGCCGTCGCGCGCCAGTCCGGCCAGCACCGCGTCGGAAAATCCAAGCGCGGGCGCTTCCCCGCGGGTACTCACATATTGCATCGTCACGTTTCCATTGCTGCCGGGAATTTTCGCCCGCCGCGAGGTGGTGGATTTCTGCGCAGGCTCAGTCGCATTTTTGCCGCGCGGTTGATATACGTCACCGGCTTTGCGAGAGGGAAGTGCAGTTCATGGCGTTTCATTCATTTAACGGTCGTTTTGTCGCGGGTCTGGCGCTCGCCTGCTTTATGCTTGCCGCCGCAGGCTGCCAATCGAGCGACAATGGAATTCTCGGCTTCGGCAAAAAGGATACGACACCGCCACCGCCACCCGATCCCAAGGTGCTTTCCAGCCAGCTGCAGGCCTATTGCCCGAAAGTGACGTTGCGTGACGGCACCGCCTTCTTCAATACCTACGCCAAGAGCGGTCCGAAGCCGAAGAAAAAAACCGACGTCGCCGCCGAGGAAGCCGCCCAGCCGGCAGCGGATGCGGCAGGCGTCGATCAGCCGGACGATTCCGCCAAGATCATCTATCAGGCTTCGATCACCGATGTGACCCGCGACTGCAGCCGCGCCAACGGCTCCTTGTCGATGAAGATAGCCGTCGCCGGCAAGGTCGTGCCTGGCCCGATGTTCACCCCCGGCACCATCACCATGCCGATCCGCATCGCGGTGATGCACGGCACCGAAGTTCTCTATTCGCAGCTTCACTCCTATCAGGTCCAGGTTACCGATGCTTCGAGTGCCACGCAGTTCGTCTTCACCGATTCCAACGTCGTCGTTCCGGAGCCGACGGCGAAGGACTACCAGGCATATGCCGGGTATGACGAGGGCGCTCCGAAAGTAGCGACAGACAAGCCGAAGAAGAAGAAAGCCGCCGCGACCAACTGAGCCGCTGCATTCGCGTCACGGCGGTTGAAGGCGGCCTCTCAGGCGTCCGCCGACCATTCCGACAGCGCGGCGATCACGCTTTTCAGCTCCGCCCAGCGGCGGATGACCGTTTCCGCGCCGGCCTCGGTCAGCGCATCGGCGTGGCCGGGATAGCTGTGCGCCGCGCCGGTGAAGCCGATGACGCGCATTCCCGCCGTCTTTGCGCCGGTGACGCCGTGCACGGAATCCTCGATGACGAAGGTGTTCGCAGGATCGGCCTTGAGCTTTTCCGCGGCGAACCGAAACACGTCCGGCGCCGGCTTGGTTTTCCCGGTCGGGGTTTCCAGCGACGAAAAGATACGGCCGGCGAAGAACGGCAAAAGCTGCACCTTTTCCAGCATGAATTCGATCCGCTCCGAACGCGAATTCGAACAGACGCAGCGCGGCACTGCTACCGCGGCGACAGCCTCGTGCGCCCCGTCGATGGCACGCACATCGCTGCGCAGCCGGCGATCGACCAGCTGTTCCTCCTTGTCGATCAGCGAGGCCTGGAACGGGATCCGGGACTTTTCCTCGACCCGCATCATGATGTCCTTGAAAGTCAACCCGGCATAGATCTCGGAAATCTCCTCGGCCGATATCTCGTAGCCGGCCGAGGTCAACAGCTCGGCATCGATCCGCGCGGCGATGATTTCGGAATCGACGAGCACGCCGTCGCAATCGAAGATGACAAGATCTGGCTGGGGCATGGTGATCCGGAAAGCGGGATGAAGGGAATGCCGAGGGTCCGTTGGTCCAAACGGCTCAGGCGGCGCGGCATACACCAACAGACCGGGCTTCGCAAATTCAGCAGCCTGCTTCATTGAATATTTACGCTGATCGGTAACCATAACGGAGAGTAAACAGTAACGCGTGCCTTGGGTGTCACAATGTCTGCCGTGCGTCTTCTCGACGAGCTTTCCGATGCTCCCCAGCAATCCGAGTGGCTGGATACGATCCTGAAGGGCGACTGTGTCGCCGCGCTCGAACGGCTGCCGGAAAAGTCGATCGACGTGATCTTCGCCGATCCGCCCTACAATCTGCAGCTCGATGGCGATCTGCACCGGCCCGACCAATCCAAGGTCGACGCCGTCGATGACCATTGGGACCAGTTCGACAGTTTTGAGGCCTATGACGCCTTCACCCGCGCCTGGCTGCTGGCGGCGCGCCGCGTGTTGAAGCCCAACGGCACGATCTGGGTTATCGGCTCCTACCACAATATTTTCAGGGTCGGCGCCAAGATGCAGGACCTGGGCTTCTGGATCCTCAACGACGTCGTCTGGCGCAAGACCAATCCAATGCCCAATTTCCGTGGCCGCCGTTTCCAGAACGCGCATGAGACGATGATCTGGGCATCGCGCGACCAAAAGGGCAAGGGTTACACATTCAACTACGAGGCGCTGAAGGCGTCGAATGACGACGTCCAGATGCGCTCGGACTGGCTGTTTCCGATCTGCACCGGCGGCGAGCGCCTGAAGAACGACAATGGTGACAAATTGCATCCGACGCAGAAGCCGGAAGCGTTGCTTGCCCGCGTCATGACGGCATCGACCAGGCCGGGCGACATCGTGCTCGACCCCTTCTTCGGTTCAGGCACCACTGGGGCTGTGGCCAAGCGGCTTGGCCGCCACTTCGTCGGCATCGAGCGCGAACAAACCTATATCGATGCCGCCATGGAACGTATCGATGCGGTCCGGCCGCTGGAAGGCGCCAATTTGACGGTACTGACCGGTAAGCGCGCCGAGCCGCGCGTCGCCTTCGTCACGCTTCTCGACAATGGCCTGGTCGCGCCCGGCGCCACGCTCTACGACGCCAAGAAGCGCTGGGCGGCAAAAGTGCGCGCCGACGGCACGCTAGCGATCGGCGACAGTGCCGGGTCGATCCACAAGATCGGCGCACAAGTGCAGGGGCTGGACGCCTGCAACGGATGGACTTTCTGGCATTATGAGCGCAGCGGCGGCCTGACCCCGATCGACGAGCTTCGCCGCATTGCTCGGCTAGGCATGGAGCGGGCCGGGGCCTGACAAAAACCGCTCTGGCGATCTCGTTGCACATCGTTGCGGACGGAAGCAGGACGGCGCGACCGGACGAATGACGCCCTGTCGGCAGGCCGCCGGTCGGAACTTACGATCAAGCGAGTTGCAGGCCGAGATGATCAACCATCGGGTCGAAGTCTCGGTCATCATGCAACAGCGCGTATCCGCCCTGGATGCAGAATGTGCCGATGATCATATCGATTGTCTTGCGGATGGTGATGCCGCGCTGCCGGAGCATGCGGTAGTTCCGGGCAGCTTCGACTGCCGTCGCCGGATTCAGCATCGGCACAACAGCGAACTGTCGAAGGTTCCGCTCAATCAGTTGGGCATGCGGTTCGTCGCGCGCGCCTTGTAGCACTTCCAGCAAGATCAAATCTCCGACCAAAATCTCCTGAGTGTCATCGAGATGCCGGAGCTTACCGACCGAGACGCTGTCCGTATTGCGCAGATGAGCGATCCAGACGGAACTGTCGACGACGATCATCGATGCTGATCGGGCGAACGACCTTCCCGCATGGCGTCAAGATCGCCGTACCAGCCGGCGCCAGCAAGGGTGGCGATAGCCATCTCCTGCCGATGCCTGCGCACCAGAGTGCGCAAGGCCGCCTCAATGGTGGCTTTCTTGGTCTTGAGACCGGAGGCGGCCATGGCCTCTGCGATCAGTTTGTCGTCGAGTTCTATGTTGGTTCGCATGGCGATGCTCAATGTGTACGAATTTGATTAAATATACACATTCTGCTCCCGCCCAACAAGCCGGTCTGGGAACGGATTCTATTGCAATCCGTCGCGTTGAAGCAGGTTATCCAGTGAGCCTGTCGAAGTGATTCAAATCAGGCTCTGATCCCCAGACGCTGAAGGTCCGCCCTGAGCGTCTTTGCATCGGTGAACAGCACCGATTGCCAGCCGGCCGCCTTGGCGCCGTCGACGTTCTTCTGGCTGTCGTCGATGAACAGCGTGGCTGACGGTTCGAGGCCGAACGCGGCAACGTGGTGATCATAGATGGCGCGGTCCGGCTTGATCTGGCGGATGTCGCCGGAAACGGTGACGCCGCGCGGCCGATTGAGGAAATCGAAGCGCTCGCGGGCTTCGGCGAGCGTATCCGCAGCGAAATTGGTGAGCATCGTCACGTCATGGCCGCTGTCGATCAGGCCGATCATGATGGCGACGCTGTCCTCATAGGCGTGAGGCACCATCTCGTGCCAGTGCCGGCGGAAATTGCGGATGTTTTCGGCGTGCTCGGGATACTGCGCGATCGCCAGCGCTTCGGCCTCTTCCCAACTGCGGCCGCGGTCCTGCTCGATGTTCCAATCATGCGTGCAGACATTGTCGAAGAACCATTTCCGTTCGTCGGGATCGGGGATCAAGCGGCTGAAGGGCAGGTTCGGATCATAGTGGATCAGTACTTTGCCGATGTCGAAAACGATGTGGCGGATTTCAGTCATTCTTCTCTCTTTCAACGCGGGCGCTGCTTTTTCGTCGCGCCCGGTATCGCCGCTTCGATTACCTTTTTCATGACGCTCGGCAGCGCTTCCCCGGAAATTTCATGGGCCGGCGACCAGAAATGCCCGGCCGGGGCGGCACTGTCGGTCTCCGCCTTGAACACGTCGAGTTCAAGCGCAAAATGAGTAAAGACATGGCCGATGCGTCCGGCCTGCCGCCAGTTGCCGGGGAAGGGGGCTGCCGCTTCCGTGGTGGCGCCGTCGATGCGCGACGTCCAGCCGGTCGTCGGCACCTCAGTCATGCCGCCGAGGAGGCCCTTTTCGACGCGCTTTCGCAAAAGCACGGCGCCGTCGCCCCTGACGGCAACGAAGGCGGCACCGCGGCGTAAGGGCCTTTCGGCCTTGGGCAGGCGGACCGGAAAGCGTTCGGGATCGCCCGAGATTGTGGCGCTGCAGTCCTCGCGAACGGGGCAGAGCATGCAGCGGGGCCGGCGCGGCGTGCAGATCGTCGCGCCCAGGTCCATCATCGCCTGCGCGAAATCGCCGGGCCTTGTCGGGGGAACCATGCGTTCGACCTGGCCGCGTATCTCGCCCTTGGCTTCGCCCAGCGGCGTGGCGATCGAAAACAGCCGTGAGACGACCCGTTCGACATTACCGTCGACGACCGCGGCTGGTCGGTCGAAGGCGATCGCCGCGATCGCCGCCGCCGTATAGGCGCCGATGCCGGGCAGTTCCTTCAAGCCGGACTCGCTGTCCGGGAAGCGGCCGCCTTGCCGCGCGACGAGATCGGCACAGGCTTTGAGATTACGGGCGCGGGAATAATAGCCGAGCCCGGCCCAGGCCTTCATGACGTCTTCGGTCGGTGCCGCCGCCAGCGCCTGGACAGTTGGCCATTTCTCTACGAACGCCCGGAAATAGGATTTTACCGCCTCGACCGTGGTTTGCTGCAGCATCACCTCGGAAAGCCAGACCAGATAGGGATCGGGCCGCGCCCCGCCCGCCAGCGCGTGCGGCGAAACGCGCCAGGGCAGGTCGCGGTGATGCGCGTCGTACCAGCCAAGCAGCCGGGATGCGATCTCGCCATTGTCTCCGGATACGGCCTTGCGGGTCTGGTCGTGCAGTGCCATTGATCGAGGGTCGGCCCTAATCCATTGGTGCTGAAGCTGGAGAACGCACATGGCAGGGAAAAGGCCCTTCGGCAATCCCGTTCCGGTGAGCGATCTCGCAACCGAGATACTCGACCCAGTGCTGCGCAAGCGGGCCGGCATGTCGATCGGGTTGGTCCAGTCATGGGAAGAAATTGCCGGGCCGCGGCTTGCCGGCCGCTCGCGCCCGGAAAAGATTCAGTGGCCGCGCCGCATGCACGAGGACGATCCGTTCGAGCCGGCGGTGCTGGTGATTGCCTGCGAGGGTGTAGCGGCACTGCATCTGCAGCACGAGACCGGCGAGATCATCAACCGGGTCAATGCCTTCCTCGGTTTCAATGCGATCGGCCGGATCAGGATCGTGCAGAAGCCGGTAATGGCGGGCAAGGAAAAGCCGAAACCCAGTTTGCGGCCATTGACTGCGGCCGAGAAAGCGAAGCTGTCGGGCACCGTCGGTTTGATCGAGGACGGCGGGCTGCGCGCCTCGCTGGAGCGGCTTGGCGCCACCATTCTCGGTCAAAAGAAGCCGTGATCTCGCGCTATCGTGATGGTATGCCCGGATTTGGCGATTGGAATAGGCGCGGTAATGCCTTAATTCGCGCCAACTCTCGCTTTTTGTAGCCTTTGCATTGCAAAATCCAACTATTGCCAGGTGATTCGTATGATCCGTTCCTTGTCCCGCAGAAACCTTTTGACTTCGCTGGCCGCAATACCAGCGGTGGCGCTGCTTGCCGCCTGCAGCGACTCGGGCGAGAAAGCCGAGGCGCAGGATGTGAAGCCTGCGGCTCCGGAACCTGCGAAGCCGGCCGCCGCTCCGGCCGCCGCCACAGCGCCTGAAGCTCAGGGCACGGTGGATATGGCAGCCTTGTTGAAGCCCGGCGCGCTGCCCGACATGCAGCTTGGCAAGGACGACGCAAAGGTCACCATCGTCGAATATGCATCGATGACCTGCCCGCATTGCGCGCATTTCGCCGAAACCACATTCCCGGAGCTGAAGACGAAATATATCGACACCGGCAAGGCCCGTTACATACTGCGCGAGTTTCCATTCGATCCCAGCGCCGAGGCCGGTTTCATGCTGGCGCGCTGCTCCAAGGACAACTATTTCCCGATGGTCGACGTGCTGTTTAGGCAGCAGGCGAACTGGGTTGGTGTGAACAATACCAAGGACGCACTGCTGCAAATCGCCAAGCTTGCCGGTTTTACACAGGAGTCCTTCGAGGCCTGCTTGACGGACCAGAAACTTCTGGACGATGTGAGATCTGTCCAGAAGCGCGGCGCCGACGAATTCAAGGTCGATTCCACACCGACCTTTTTCATCAACGGAAAGACCTACAAAGGGGCGATGTCGATTGCGGAAATGTCGGCCATCATCGACCCTCTGCTCTGACGTATCGGCAGCGCCGAAGCGGCGTCGCTTCGGCGTGCGCACTTCTTTGTGTTGCCGCGGGTTCTCGTTGCAAAAACGCGGCACAGTTTTGCGAAACTTGGCTATGGGCCGGCGCGAATGAAGTTCTCGCGCCTTCGCCTGCTCGGCTTCAAATCCTTCGTCGAACCCGGCGAGTTCGTCATCGAACGCGGCCTGACCGGCATCGTCGGGCCGAACGGCTGCGGCAAGTCGAACCTGGTCGAGGCGCTGCGCTGGGTCATGGGCGAAAGCTCCTACAAGAACATGCGCGCGTCCGGCATGGACGACGTCATCTTTTCCGGCTCGGGAACGCGTCCGGCCCGCAACACCGCCGAAGTCACGCTCTTCCTTGACAATAGCGACCGCACTGCGCCGTCTGCCTTCAACGACGCCGATGAGTTGCAGGTCTCGCGCCGCATCGAGCGTGAGGCGGGCTCGCTCTACCGCATCAACGGCAAGGAGGCTCGCGCCAAGGACGTTCAGCTGCTGTTCGCCGACCAGTCGACCGGCGCCCGCTCGCCCTCGATGGTCGGCCAGGGCCGCATCGGCGAGCTGATCCAGGCAAAGCCGCAGGCGCGCCGCGCGCTGCTGGAAGAGGCGGCCGGAATTTCCGGCCTGCACACGCGCCGCCACGAAGCCGAGCTGCGGCTGAAGGCAGCCGAACAGAACCTCGAACGGCTGGACGACGTCGTCGGCGAGCTGGAAAGCCAGATCGAAAGCCTGAAACGCCAGGCCCGCCAGGCCGCGCGCTTCAAGAATCTGTCGGCCGACATCCGCAAGGCCGAAGCGACGCTGCTGCATCTGCGCTGGACGCTGGCCAAGACGCAGGAAGGCGAAGCGCGTTCGGCGCTGGCGATTGCCACCGCGCTGGTCGGCGACCGCGCTGCCGCCCAGATGGCTGCTGCGAGGGAACAAGGCATCAACGCCCACCGGCTGCCGGACCTGCGCGATGCGGAAGCCGCCGCCGCCGCCGCCTTCCAACGTCTGTCGATCGCCAAGGCGCAGATCGAGGAAGAGGCAGGCCGCATCCGCGCCCGCCAGGCTGAGCTCGACCGCCGACTGCAACAGCTTGATGGCGACCTTGCCCGCGAGGAGCGCATGGTCCGCGACAATGCGGATATCCTCGAACGTCTCGCCGCCGAAGAAGCCGCGCTCAACGCCGAAAACGCCGGCGCCGCCGAGCGCGAGGCCAGCACCCGCGCGGCTTTCGAGCAGGCGGCATCGACGCTTGTCTCGAGCGAGGCCAGGCTCGCCGCGTTGACCGCCGAACGGGCGGAGGCCGCCGCCTCGCGCAACCAGATCGAACGGACGCTGCGCGACACCGCTGAGCGCCGCGACCGCTTTGCCCGCCAGCTTGCCGATGTCGACCGCGAACTGTCGGAGATCGTCTCCAGGGTCGCCGGCCTGCCCGATCCCGCCGAGAAGCGGCTGCTGGTCGATCAGGCGCTGGCACTGCTCGAAGAGGCCGAGGCAGCCGCCATTGCCGCCGAACAGACGGTTGCCGAGGCGCGTGCAGGCGAAGGTGCTGCCCGCCCACCGGTTCAGGACGCAAAGGCCGAGCTGGCGCGGATCGAAACCGAGGCCCGCACGCTGGCCAAGATCCTCAACGCCGCCAGCGGCGATCTATTTCCCTCGGTGCTGGAGCAGATCAGCGTCGAGCGCGGCTACGAGACGGCGCTGGGTGCCGCGCTTGGCGAAGATCTCGACGTGCCGCTCGACCGCAGTGCGCCGGTGCATTGGGGCCAGAGCGAAATCCAGCCCGCCGACGCCGCATTGCCCGAAGGCATAAGGAGCCTCGCCAGCGTTGTGCGCGCGCCGGCACAGCTGGCCCGCAGGCTGGCCCAGATCGGCATTGTCGAAGCCGCCGACGGAAGACGGCTGCAGACGCTGCTTGCTCCCGGTCAACGATTGGTCAGCCGCGAAGGCGCGCTGTGGCGTTGGGACGGCTTCACCGCCAGCGCCGATGCCCCGACCGCCGCCGCGCAGCGGCTGGCGCAGAAAAACCGGCTGGCCGAGCTCGATGCCGAAGCAGTCCATGCCACGCGCATCCTGCGCGAAGCTGAACAAGCCCTTGCCCAGGCCGAACAGGCGCTTGCCCAGGCGAGCGAGGCTGAACGCAACACCCGGCAGGCCGGGCGCGACGCCCAGCACGGGCTGGACGCTGCCCGCAATACGCTGGCCGAGGCCGAAAAAGCCGGTGGCGAACTGTCGAGCCGGCGTGCCGCCCTTGACGAGGCGCGCGCACGCATTGTCGACAGCCATGAGGAGACGGCGGCGGCATTCGTCGAGGCGGAAATGCTGCTGCAAGACGCGCCCGATCTCGGCGATCTGCAATTGCAGCTTGAGCAGTCGGCGGCCAACGTCGCCCGCGACCGCGCCGCCCTTGCCGATGCGCGTGCCGTTCACGAGGGCCTGAGGCGGGAAGCCGAGGCACGGGTGCGCCGGCTCGACGCCATCGGCGCGGAACGGCGCAACTGGGTGGCGCGCGCCGAAAATGCCTTGACGCAGATCGCGGCGCTCGGCGAACGCAAGGCCGAGGCCGAGGCCGAGCGCGAGCAACTGGCCGACGCCCCCGACGAGATCGACGCCAAGCGGCGCGCCTTGCTCTCGCAGCTCGCCGAGGCCGAAAGCCTGCGCAAGGCAGCAGGCGACCGCTTGCAGGAAGCGGAGAACCGGCAGTCCGAGCTGGACAAGGCTGCGACTGCTGCCATCCAGTCGCTGGCTGAGGCGCGCGAATCCCGCGTTCGCGCCGAAGAGCGGCTGACCGCCGCCGACGAGCGTCGGCTGGAAGTCGAGGCGCGCATCCAGGAAACGCTGAACACGCCGCCGCATCTGGTGATCCGCCACACCGGCCTCGAACCCGACAGCCCGATGCCCGAAATGGCCGAGATCGAGCGTCAGCTCGACCGACTGAAGGTCGAACGCGAACGGCTGGGCGCCGTCAATCTGCGCGCCGAGGAAGAGCAGAAGGAACTGTCGGACCGGCTGGAGACCATCGTCTCCGAGCGCGACGACATTATCGAGGCGATCCGCAAGCTGCGGCAGGCGATCCACAGCCTGAACCGTGAAGGCCGCGAGCGGCTGCTCGCTGCCTTCGAGGTGGTCAACGGCCATTTTCAACGGCTGTTTTCGCACCTGTTCGGCGGCGGCACCGCCGAGCTGCAATTGATCGAGTCCGACGATCCGCTCGAAGCGGGGCTCGAGATCCTGGCGCGACCGCCCGGCAAGAAGCCGCAGACGATGACGTTGCTGTCCGGCGGCGAGCAGGCATTGACCGCGATGTCGCTGATCTTCGCCGTGTTCCTGACCAACCCGGCGCCGATCTGCGTGCTCGACGAAGTCGACGCGCCGCTCGACGACCACAATGTCGAGCGTTTCTGCAATCTGATGGACGAAATGGCCGCAACCACCGAGACACGCTTCGTCATCATCACACACAACCCGATCACCATGGCGCGCATGGACCGGCTGTTCGGGGTGACCATGGCCGAGCAAGGCGTCAGCCAACTGGTGTCGGTCGACCTGCAGGAGGCCGAAGCCATGCGCGAGGCAAGCTGACGCATCAGCTTAATGGTGGTCTCCACCTCGGCTTTCGACTATAGCACGACGAAATGGGCCGGATCTGCCGCTCCAGATACCGGCCCGGCTATGCGCGTGGAGAAGCTTGTTGCCTATACTTGTCACCGGAGCCGCGGGGTTCATTGGCAGTTACGTTTGCCACCATCTGCTCGACCGGGGAGAAGCGGTCGTCGGCGTCGACAACATGAACGACTATTACGACCTGGCGCTCAAAAAGGGGCGGCTTGCCGGGCTTGTGCCCCATAAGGATTTTTCGTTCCACCAGATCGATATTGCCGAACAGGGCGCGCTTGCGGCCGCTTTGGCCGGGCAGGGCATCGTCAGCATCGTGCACCTTGCCGCGCAGGCGGGCGTGCGCCACTCACTCGACAATCCGCGGCTCTATATCCGCTCCAATGTCATGGGCCACCTCGAAGTGCTCGAATTCTGTCGCGCCGAACCGGCATTCGAGCATCTGGTCTATGCCTCGTCGAGCTCGGTGTATGGCGGCAACCGCAGCGTGCCATTCAGCGAAGCCGATCAGGTCGACAAGCCCGTTTCGCTTTACGCTGCCACCAAGAAAACCGATGAGTTGATGAGCCACACCTACGCCCATCTGTTCGGCATCCCGCAGACCGGCCTGCGTTTTTTCACGGTCTACGGTCCCTGGGGCCGTCCCGACATGGCCTATTGGATGTTCACCCAGGCGATGCTCGAGGGCAAGCCGATCCGGGTCTTCAACAATGGCGAAATGTGGCGCGATTTCACCTACATAGACGATGTTGTGAAGGCGATTGTCGCCGTGCTCGACAAGCCGCCGGCGGCTGACATTCCGCCGAACAGGCTCTACAATGTCGGCAACAACCGGCCGGTGCGGCTGGGCGACTTCATCGACATTCTGGAAAGGCTGCTCGAGGTCAAGGCAATCCGCCACAACGAGCCGATGCAGGCGAGCGACGTCGAGAAGACTTACGCCGACATGACCGCGCTGGAGCGGGATTTCGGCTTCAGGCCTAGCGTTTCGATAGAGGACGGGCTGAAGAAGTTTGTTGACTGGTACCGGCCGTACTCGAAACAGTAATTTGCACCGCTCGCCGTGGCGTCTTCATGCGTGACACCTGGAGTGGGGCGCAAGTCGGTCCGCAAAAGCATCATTTTATCCTAACATCCTGTTAACCATATGCTTGCTGAAAGGTATCCGATTAACCTTTGAGGCGCTTATGACCGCTATGTTTCGTGGCTTGCTGTTCAGTATGAGCTGTGTGGATGTGCGGATTCGGGGGCTATTTCGGTTCAGTCCGGGATGCGGAAGCTTTGCTTGCGCGCATGACGTCTGCGATCGCCCATCGCGGGCCGGATGAACAAGGGAAATTCGTAGCGCCCGAGGCTGGACTTGGGCATGCGCGGCTGTCGGTGATCGGGATTGGTGATGGCCAGCAGCCGATGTCCGACGAAACCGGCAATTTGACGATTGCCTTCAACGGCGAGATTTTCAATTACGTCGAATTGCGCGAAGGGCTGCTGGCCAAGGGCCGACGCTTCCGAACGTCGAGCGATACCGAAGTTCTCCTGCAGCTGTATGACGAGATGGGCGAAGACTGCCTATCTCTCCTGAACGGTGATTTCGCCTTCGCGATTTGGGATAACCGGCGACGGCGGATGGTGCTTGCAAGAGACCGCATGGGTGTTCGGCCGCTGTTCTACACCAGCAAGGACGGGGTGCTCTACTTTGCGTCGGAGATAAAAGCCCTGCTGAAGGTACCCGGCGTCTCGGCCGAAATCGATCCGATTGCACTCGACCAGATCTTTACCCTGTGGGCGCCGATCGCTCCACGCACGGCTTTCCGCAACATCCACGAGCTGGAGCCGGCAAGCGTGATGATCGCGACACCGGGGCAAGTCACAGTCAAACCATACTGGCACCTGGACTACCCGTATCCGGATACGCCATCGAAGATCACCAATGAGGACGACGCGGCCGAGGAACTGCAGGCCCTGTTGACCGACGCGGTGAGGCTTCGCATGCGCGCCGACGTGCCGGTCGGTTCTTACCTTTCGGGCGGGCTCGATTCATCCCTCGTTTCGGCACTCGCGGCCGGCATGACTCCTCTTAAGCTGCAGACATTTTCCGTGACGTTCGACAGCGCCGAGCATGACGAAAGCGCCTTCCAGACCGAAATGGCGTCAGCACTTGGCACGCGTCATCGAACCATAGCCTGCCGTGCCGGCGATATCGCCGGTGTGTTTCCCGAAGTCGTCCGCTTTACCGAGCGGCCGATCATCCGCACCGCCCCGGCGCCCCTCTATCAACTGTCCGGCCTCGTTCGCCAGGCCGGTTTGAAAGTAGTGCTGACAGGCGAAGGCGCCGACGAGGTCTTTGCCGGCTATGATGTCTTCAAGGAAGCGCGGGTTCGCCGTTTCTGCGCACGACAGCCAGCATCGCGCATCAGGCCACAGCTGTTCCGCAAGCTTTATCCCTATCTGCCGGGCCTGCAACAGCAGTCCGTGGAGTACCTGGCTGCGTTCTTCGGCACCGGCAGCGCTGCCCTGGACGATCCGCTGTTCTCGCATCGGCCGCGGTTCAAGACCACATCAGCGGCGAAGATGTTCTTTTCCGGTGACCTGCGCGCGATATTGAAGGGCTATGACGCAGCCGAGGACCTGGCCAGCCGGTTGCCTGAGGCGTTTTCCCGGTGGCATCCGCTGCATCAGGCGCAATATCTCGAAACCCGCTTTCTCCTGCCGGGCTACATCCTCTCCAGCCAGGGCGATCGCATGGCAATGGCGCACGGTATCGAGGGGCGGTTCCCCTTCCTTGACCATCGCTTGGTGGAGTTTGCGGCAAGACTTCCGCCGGAGATGAAGCTGAAGGGACTGGTGGAAAAACACACATTGCGCAAAGCTGCCAAGCACCTGCTTCCGACGGCCATCCGCGAGCGCACCAAACAGCCTTACCGGGCGCCGGAAGCCCGCTCCTTCATTGGAGCGGGAGAACTGGACTACGTACGCGACTCACTGAGCGAGGCGAGCATCGCCGCCGGAGGACTATTCAACGCCAAGGCGGTGGCGAACCTGCACGAGAAATGCCGCTTGCAGCCAGCGTCCGGATTCCGCGACAATGCGGCTTTCGTCGGCATTTTGTCGACGCAACTGTGGCAGAAGATTTTCACCGGCGAAAAGGTCGGTGCAGCACGAGCGGCCTGAGAAATCGAGGGAATGAAAAAATCATGGTAGCAATCAAGGACAAGGTCAAAACCTTTATCGTCGACAACTTCCTGTTCGGGGACACGTCCTACGAGCTTGCAGACTCGGCATCACTGATCGAGAACGGCATCATCGACTCGACGGCCGTGTTGGAGCTAGTGGCATTCATAGAGGATGATTTCGGCATAGCGATGGTCGATCCCGACATCGTACCGGCCAATCTGGATTCGATTGACCGCATCTCAGCCTTCATCAAGGCAAAAGCAGAAGCGCTGGCAGCTTAGGCGCCATCGGCGAGGAGCGTCCGTGCGGATCGAACATTTTCTGACGGCGAAGGCCGCTGCCCATCCAGCCAAAACGGCATTGATCACCGAGCACAAAAGGCTGTGCTACGAAGAGCTGGACGATCTCTCGAGCCGCCTGGCCGCCGCCCTTTTCATGAATGGCATCAGGCGCGACGACCGGGTGCTGATCTTCATGGACAATTGCTGGGAGGCTGCGGTTTCGATTTTCGCGGTTCTTAAAGCAGGCGCGACTTTCAGTCCGATCAACGCATCCACCAAGGCCGAAAAGCTGGCCTACATCATCGCCGATTGCGACGCCGCTGCGATCCTCACCCAGGCAAAATTGATGCCCGTGGTCGCCGAGGCGTCCGGATCCTCCGGCAAAACGTCCTCCGGCAAGACCGGCATCTTCGTGGCTTCCACCGTTGCCGACGATAACCAATGCCCGGCAGGAGCCACATCCCTGGCGGATTGCTTGACGTTCCAAGCCAGGGAGATCGACCATCGCGGCGTTGACGTCGATCTTGCGATGTTGATCTACACCTCGGGTTCGACCGGCCGGCCCAAGGGTGTGATGATGACGCACCGCAATTGCGACGCGGCGGCCGACTCCATCACCACCTACCTGCGCAACTCGCCCGACGACATCATCTTGAATGTTCTGCCCCTCGCTTTCGACTACGGCCTCTACCAATTGCTGATGGCAGTCAGGCTCGGCGCCACGCTCGTGCTCGAGAAGTCCTTCGCTTTTCCCCAGGCGGTCTTTGAGCGCATCCGCCAGGAAGGCGTCACCGGGCTTCCGCTCGTGCCCACGATGGCAGCGATGATCCTGCAGATGAGGGACCTGGCGCCGGGCTTCCTGCCCAGCCTTCGGTATATTTCCAACACGGCGGCTGCCTTGCCGCCGCCTCACATAGAACGCCTTCGGTTCCTTTTCCCCAGTGTCAGGCTCTATTCGATGTATGGCCTGACGGAATGCAAGCGCTGCACTTATCTGCCGCCAGAGGAGCTCGACCGCCGGCCGGGCTCGGTCGGAATAGCCATTCCGAACACCGAAGCCTTTGTCGTCGACGACGAGGGGCAACGGGTGCTGCCGGGCGTAGCAGGTGAGCTGGTCATTCGCGGGCCGCACGTCATGCAGGGTTATTGGCGAAACGAAGCTGCGACGGCACGAGCCCTGCGCCCGGGTCCGAACCCTTGGGAGAAGGTTCTCTACACCGGCGATCTGTTCAGGGCCGATGAGGAAGGCTTTCTTTATTTCGTCGGCCGCAAGGACGACATCATAAAGTCGCGGGGAGAGAAGGTGGCGCCCAAGGAAGTGGAAGCCGTGCTTCACGCTCATCCGGGCATCGCGGAAGCGGTGGTTGTCGGTGTGCCGGATCCCGTGCTCGGGCATGCGATCGGCGCAGTTATCGTACGGTCCGACCCGGCGCTTAGCGAAAAGGATATCATACGCCACTGTGCACGCCACCTTGAGGACTTCATGGTCCCCAAGGTCATCGAGTTCCGCCGCGAGCTGCCGAAGACCGATACCGGCAAGGTCAGCCGTCGGCTTGCGGCAGAAACCATGGAGGCCGCGCAATGAATGTTCGCCCGAACGATGATGCGCGGACCTTTCTGGCGCAGGCTCTGGCGATCGACCTGGCCACCGAAACGAACCGTATCGTAACGGCCCTGCGCCAGCAGTTGCGCGGGCTTCGCAAGCGGGGCCTTGTGCTCGGTCTTTCGGGAGGGATTGATTCGAGCGTCTCGGTCGCGTTGGCGGCACGAGCCGTCGGCCGCAAGAATGTGCTTTGCCTGTTCATGCCGGAAAGCGATTCCGATCCTGAAAGTTTGCGGCTCGGCCGCCTCGTCGCCGAAACTTTCGGTGTCGAGGCTGTGACGGAGGATATCGGGCCGATCCTGCGCGCAATGGGCTGCTACAAGCGTCGCGACGCCTTCATCCGCGAATTGGTCCCGGAATACGGCGAAGGCTGGGCCTCGAAGATCGTGATCGCGAACGCCCTTGAGGGCGGGGGCTACAATATCTCGTCCCTGGTGGTGCAGGATCCCGAAGGCAAGCAGACGAAACTGAGAATGCCGCTGCCTGTCTATCTCGGCGTCGTCGCCGCTACCAATATGAAGCAGCGCACCCGCAAGCAGATTGAATACTATCATGCCGATCGCCTGAACTTCGCCGTTCTTGGAACGCCGAACCGGCTGGAATATGATCAGGGTTTCTTCGTGAAGAACGGTGACGGCGCCGCGGACGTCAAGCCGATCGCCCACCTGTACAAAACGCAGGTCTATGCGCTGGCGGCCCATCTCGGTGTTCCGGAGGAAATCCTTAACCGGCCTCCGACCACCGATACCTACTCGCTGGCGCAGACCCAGGAGGAGTTCTACTTCTCGCTGCCCTATGACCGTATGGATCTTTGCCTTTACGGTCTCAACAACGGCGTGGCGGCTGAGGTAGTGGGGCAGGCGGCGGGGTTGGCCGCCACACAAGTGGAACGCGTCTGGGCCGATATTGTCGCCAAACGCAAGGCGACGCGTTATCTGCACCAGCGTCCGCAACTCATTGATGACGTAGAGGAAATCGGTACCTGATAGACAGGTGAAGCGGTGTGCACGGTTCGATTTGAATGCGTCCGGCTTTAACTGAAACGGCTGCCGATCAGCCGGCTCCACTGCTCGCCCGCAAGCCCGTTCAGGAAGACTTGCGAGTTCTTCATGGCGTCCAAAAGCTCTGGATCACGTGAATGTACCACCGTTGAGGCAACGGTCAGGAAAGCGATGCGTCGTCCAAGCATCGCCTCCAGAAGTGCAGGTTGAATGCGTCCGCGCAGGCCGCTGACGCCGCGCGCGGCGGCGTGATCGATCAGGCAGTCAATCACCGGGCCCGCCTGGCCGGGGAGGGCGAAAATCTGCAGCACGCGACCAATTTCATACTTCCGTGCGTAATAGGCGAAAGCGCCGATATTGGTGCCGACTGGCGACGTCACACAAACGTAGACAAGCTCGCCCAGATCCGGCTTTTGTGCCGCATCGGTCAGGATGTGGTCGAGTTGGCCTTTCGTCCAATATGGGCGCAGGGCGAATTGAGCGGTAAACGGTTCGATGAGCCTGGCAAATGTGTGGCTGTCGATTTCGGATGTATGAAATGCTCCGTGGCCTGCCCCGTCCACCGCCACACCCGACCAACGTCGTTCGCTGGACGTCATCCTCCTGCAATAAAATCGGTCAACTGTACGCGCCAACGGATTGAGCATTCGCGCAAGCGCCATGCGATTGGCGGAAAGGCTGAGCATGAAGGCCGCGGGGCGCATCACGCGCACCCAGTCAAGGCTGTATTGCGGCAGGACCACGCCGCGCAGCCGGGTCCACAATTTCACGGAGATATCGTTGGCCGTCTCGCTGAAGGAGATGTCCTGCGGACCATCCAGGTAAGCTTTCAGCAAGCGAGCGCCGGCCAGCGGGTCGTGCTCGTGGTCCTCGACCATGAGCGAGCTACAGATGGCCGCGCGTAGTTGTCGGCCGTTGAACGTCATCGGCAGGACGTGGACGCCGACAAATCCGGAGACGCGACCGGCGTCGTTGACATGGACAAGCGACCGGAGGTTGTCTCCGCAACCGGGCGCATCCAGATAAAACCGTTTCATGTATTCCACGAGAGAGGCCGGCGCTTCGGTCCTCTCCTTCAACAGCACGCGCTGAAACATGTTCGCAACTGCCGGGAGGTCGGCGCCTTGCAAGGCGCGAATGACGCTCAAGCCCAGCTCCCGCCACCAAAGTCCCGTCCACCGAGCTTCCGGACCAAGGCGACGCGAGGCACGAGAATATCGGACGCGAGTTCCAACTCGACGCCTATGAAGCCGTGCAACCTCGACCAGTTGCGATCGCCCCGGTGACTGAACGGAGTGCTGAATTGCTGCGGCAAGGTGGACCCTTTGCTTGACCGACGAAAACCGGCGTCATTGCTGCTAGCAGATTCAGGTAAACCGATATTAAAGTCGTTGCTTTGAATGGTAGCGAAACGAGTTTGTCCGGCCCCATATCTGGACATCAGCGATTTCGTTCCTGGCGGAATTTATACAAACCTGCGGGCATGAGTTGCGTGCTCCACCTCGAACCGGTTCGGCTGGCCAAAGTTTCGCGTGGCGGCTCTTGACTGGGGGCGCGGGCGTAATACGGTGAGGACAAATACCGGCTCTGGCCGCCGGGCGGCAAGAATGCCTCGTATGCCTCGCCTTGCGGCGGTGGCTGCGGGGCATTGTCATTTTGAGGCTTTGCTTGAAACGGCATATCGAGATCGGCATTCTCTATTCGCGGTCCGGCAACTACCGGCTGGTGTCCGAATCCTGCCGTGCGGGCGCGATGAACGCCATCGCCGACGTCAACGCCGATCCCGCTATCCCATTCGAATTCGTCCCGGTCGAGCGCGACCCGCAGGGTAATATCGATCGCTATGCAAGCGGCTGCGCAGACATTCTCGCCAACAGCGGCGCGCGTCACATCATTGGCTGTATCACCTCGTGGAGCCGCAAGGAGGTCATTCCAATCCTGGAAAGGGCAGGCGGCACGCTGTGGTACGCCTGCCCGTACGAGGGCTTCGAAGCCAACGAACATGTCGTCTACACGCACGCCTGCCCCAATCAGCATCTCGTACCGCTGCTTGCCTATGTCGTGCCTCGTTTCGGCGCCGACGGCTTCCTGCTCGGTTCCAACTACATCTGGGGTTGGGAGACCAACCGCGTGGCGCGCGACCTGATTGCGGACGCCGGCGGCAAGGTGCTGGGCGAACGCTATCTGCCGCTCGGCGAGGTCGATGTTGCGAGGCTGATCGCGGAGATACAGGCGACGAGACCTGATTTCATTCTGAACAATCTCATCGGCCCTTCTTCTTATGCCTTCATCGCTGCCTATGCCGAGCTTGGCCAGCGCGACCCGCATTTCGGGCCGGAGCGTTGCCCGATCCTGTCCTGCAATCTCACGGAATGCGAATTGCCGGCGCTCAACGGGGCAGGCGATGGCCATCTGTCCGTTGGGCCCTATTTTCACGACATCTCGGAGGTGGATCGCGGAGCGGCTTCAGTGTCTTCCGTCATGCCTGCCTCATCCTTCGAGGCGGCGGCTTATGCCTCGGTGCGCACCCTCGCCGAGATCCTTACCCGCAGCCCCGATGCGCAATGGATGGATCTTCCCAAGGTCTTCGCCGAAACATCATTTCGAACGCCGCTGGGCGACATCGCCATCGACCCGCAAACCCAGCACACTACCTTGCCGGTGCAGATCGGACGTATCGATGGAACATCGTTCAAAACGGTCACGCTGACGAAGGGCGTGGCACCCGATCCCTACCTTTCCCGCTATGACCGGACGGAGACGTTCGGGCGGCCACGCCTGCGGGTAGTGTCGTGAGCAAGATGGCGCGTATCCCGAACCTTGGAGGCGCCAGGGCTTTTGTCCTGCATCGTCCACATCCGACCGTGCAGGCGATCACAAGGCAATTGTCGGCCATCGGCCTAGAGGCGATTGGCTTCTGGCCGGAACTGCCGGCCGAAGCCTTGGCGGCGGACTTCGTCTTCTTCGACGTCGACCTCGGCTTTGACGAGCAATTTCCGTGGAAACCGGGCGAGGCACCGATGCCGCTGATAGCGCTGATCGGCTCCGAGGCGCCGGGGCGTGTCGAATGGGCACTGTCGCACAAGGCCGATGCCCAATTGCTGAAACCGGTCGGCAATGCCGGCGTCTATAGCGCGCTTTTGATCGCAAGGCAGAGTTTCGAGGCGCGCAAGCTTCTGGCCAGCGAGATTGCCTCGCTTCGTCAGCGGGTCGCGGAGCGCCAGACCATCGTACGCGCCGTGGAGGTCTTATCGAAGGGCGCCGAGGACGGCCGCGCCTATGCGCAGCTCCGCTCGCTGGCGATGAGCTGGCAAATCAGCGTCGAGGACGCCGCGCGCAGGATCGTGGCGATGACACAAGAAGAAGGCGACGATGACCAATCCGGTCGCGCGTGAGCTTTCAGCCGCCGGGCGTATGCCAGCCAAGCCTCGCGCCGGCGTCTGGCGACGTCTGCTAAAACGGCCTCTCGCTTTGCTCGGCCTCGGGATTATTGCCATTGTCTTGGCCGGCGCCATTCTTGCACCGTGGCTGACAGGCTACGATCCGAATGAGCAGATGTTTGACGGGCTTACGCTTGAAGGCGCGCCACTGCCGCCGGGAGCCCAGTTCTGGCTGGGTACCGACCTGCTTGGCCGCGACCTGCTGACCCGTCTTCTCTTCGGCGCGCGCACGTCGCTGATCATCGGCATCGTCGCCAATGGCGTGGCGCTTCTGATCGGCACGCTGGTCGGCATCACCGCCGGCTATTTCCGCGGCTGGATCGGCAGCGCGCTTATGCGCTTCACCGATTTGATGATGGCTTTCCCGGCGCTGCTGCTCGCAATCTGCCTAGCGGCGGTGCTCCAGCCGAGCCTGTGGATCGTCGCCATGGTGATCGCATTGGTGAACTGGGTGCAGACCGCCCGCGTCATCTACACCGAGACAAGTTCGCTCTCCGAGCGCGAGTTCATCGATGCCGAGCGCACCATCGGCGCAAGCGCCCCACGCATCCTGTTTCGCCATATCCTGCCACACCTTTTGCCGACGATCATCGTCTGGGGCACGCTCGGCATCTCGACGACGGTGCTTCTGGAAGCGACGCTCAGCTATCTCGGCATCGGGGTGCAACCGCCGACTGCTTCCTGGGGCAACATCATCTTCGAAAACCAAACCTATTTTCAGGCAGCGCCCTGGCTGGTTTTCTTTCCCGGTGCGGCGATCCTGGCGCTGGCGCTGGCCTTTAACCTGGTCGGCGATGCGCTGCGCGACATCCTCGATCCGACGCAAAGGGGGCGGGCATGATCGCCTATCTCGGCCGCCGCATTGTCCAGTCGGTGCTCATCCTACTCGGGGTGTCGCTGATCACCTTTGCGCTGCTCTACCTCCTGCCGGCCGATCCGGTCCGCCAGATCGCCGGCCGCAGCGCCACGCCCGAGACGGTCGAGAACATCCGCCGGCAGCTCGGCCTCGACCAGCCCTTCGTCGTCCAGTACTGGCACTATCTGACCAGCCTCCTCAGCGGCGATCTGGGGCGCTCCTACATTCAGCGCTCGGAGGTCACGGAGCTTATCGTCTCGCGGCTGCCGGCAAGCCTGCTGCTGATGCTCGGCGCCATTGCCTGCGAAGTCGTGATCGGGCTGACGATGGGCCTCATCGCCGCCGTCAAGCGTGGCACCGCCACCGACCAATCGCTGATGGTCGCCTCCTTCGTCAGTGTTTCGGCGCCGCAATTCGTCGTCGGCCTGCTGCTGCTTTATGTGTTCGCGGTGCGGCTCGGCTGGTTCCCGATCGGCGGTTACGGCACCTGGCGTCATCTGGTGCTGCCCTCGCTGACCATGGGAATTCTCGGCGCCGGCTGGTACGCCCGCATGATGCGCTCGTCGATGATCGACGTGCTGCGCCAGGATTACGTGCGTACCGCGCGTGCCAAGGGTCTTGCACGCAGCGCCATTATCTTCCGGCACGCGCTGCCCAACGCCATCCTGCCGGTCATCGCCATGATCGGCATCGACATCGGCATCTTCATGGGCGGCATCGTGGTTGTCGAAAGCGTGTTCGGCTGGCCAGGCATCGGCCAGCTAGCCTGGCAGGCCATTCAGCGCATCGACATTCCGATCATTATGGGGGTCACCCTGGTTTCGGCCTTTGCCATCGTGCTCGGCAATCTCCTGGCCGACACTGTCGCACCTTTCATCGATCCACGCATCAAGCTCAGATGAAAACCAAGAAACCAGAGAAGGGAACATGACATGAGAAAATATCTGATATCGACCGTGGCGGCATCGGCGCTTGCGCTGGTGCTTGGCATGACAAGCGTACGCGCCGAAGACGCCGTCGATCCGAATGCCAAGCAGGGCGGTGCGATCACCATCACCTACAAGGACGACGTCGCCACGCTCGATCCAGCCATCGGCTATGACTGGCAGAACTGGTCGATGATCAAGAGCTTGTTCGACGGGCTGATGGACTACGAGCCGGGCACCACCAACCTGCGGCCCGACCTTGCCGAGAGCTACGAGATTGCGCGCGACGGCAAGACCTTCACCTTCAAACTGCGCCAGGGAGTGAAGTTCCACAATGGCCGCGAGATGACCGCCGACGACGTGAAATATTCGCTCGACCGGGTCACCAATCCAAAGACACAGAGCCCGGGTGCCGGCTTCTTCGGCTCGATCAAAGGCTATGACGACGTCGCTGCCGGCAAGGCGGAAAGCCTGGCCGGCATAACCGTCGTCGATCCCTACACGATCAAGTTCGAGCTGACGCGGCCCGACGCCACCTTCCTGCATGTCATGGCGATCAACTTCTCGCATGTCGTGCCGAAGGAAGAGGTCGAAAAATACGGCGCGGACTTCGGCAAGCATCCGGTCGGCACCGGCGCCTTCAAGCTCGCCGAATGGACACTCGGCCAGCGCGTGGTCTTCGAGCGCAACCCGGATTACTGGCACAAGGGTCTGCCGCATCTCGACAAGATCACCTTTGAGATCGGCCAGGAGCCGATCGTGGCGCTGCTGCGGCTGCAGAAAGGCGAGATCGACGTTCCCGGTGACGGCATTCCGCCGGCGAAATTCCAAGAGGTGATGGCCGATCCCGAGCAGAAGGCCCGTGTCGTCGAGGGCGGCCAGTTGCACACCGGCTATATCACCATGAATACCACCATGGCGCCCTTCGACAATGTGAAGGTACGGCAGGCGGTCAACATGGCGATCAACAAGGACCGTATCGTCCAGCTGATCAACAACCGTGCGGTGCCGGCCAATCAGCCGTTGCCGCCGTCGATGCCTGGCTATGACAAGGAATTCAAGGGCTATCCCTATGACGTGGCCAAGGCCAAGGCCTTGCTTGCCGAGGCCGGGCATCCCGACGGATTTGACACACAGCTGTTTGCCATGAACACCGATCCCAACCCGCGCATCGCGCAAGCCATTCAGCAGGATCTGGCGGCGGTCGGCATCAAGGCCAGTATCCAGTCGCTCGCGCAGGCCAACGTCATCGCCGCCGGCGGCGACAAGGCCGGCGCGCCGATGATCTGGTCCGGTGGCATGGCCTGGATCGCCGACTTCCCCGATCCGTCGAACTTCTACGGCCCGATCCTGGGCTGCGCTGGTGCCGTCCCGGGCGGCTGGAACTGGTCGTGGTATTGCAACAAGGAGCTCGACGCCAAGGCGGCCGAAGCCGACTCCATCGTCGACCCGGCCAAGGCTGGCGAACGCGCCAAGATGTGGAGCGAGATCTACGGCAAGATCATGGAAGACGCGCCTTGGGCACCGATCTTCAACGAGCAGCGTTTCACCATGAAATCAGCTCGCATGGGTGGCGCCGACAACCTCTATGTCGACCCGGTCCACATTCCGATCAACTACGACAATGTGTATGTGACCGATGTGCAATAACTGCGACTACACCATCCACGGGCGCCACCATCATTTCGGCTGGGACAATTCCTTTGTCCCGGTCGAACGGGTGGCGCCAGGGTCGACGATCGAGTTCCAGTGCCTGGACTCGTCCGGCGGGCAGCTGACGATGGAGAGCACCGTCGACGACGTTGCCTTGCTCGACTTTGCCAAGGTGAACCCGGTCACGGGGCCAATTTATGTCGACGGGGCGGAGCCGGGCGATGCCCTGAAAATCACCATCGAGGCGTTCAAGCCGTCGGGCTTCGGCTGGACGGCGAATATCCCGGGATTCGGTCTGCTGGCGGATGACTTCACTCAACCGGCACTAAATATCTGGAACTACGACGCCGCCTCGCTCGAACCGGCGCTGTTCGGCAAGAACGGCCGGGTGCCGCTCAAGCCCTTCGCCGGCACCATCGGCAATGCCCCGGCTGAGCCGGGCCTGCATTCGGTGGTCCCGCCGCGGCGCGTGGGCGGCAATCTGGATATCCGCGATCTCGCTGCCGGCGCGGTGCTCTACCTGCCCATAGAGGTCGCGGGAGCGTTGTTCTCGGTCGGCGACACGCACGCCGCGCAAGGCGACGGCGAGGTCTGCGGCACGGCGATCGAGAGCCCGATGAACGCCGTGCTGACGCTCGATCTGGTCAAGGATGCCCGGCTGCGGACGCCGCGTTTCACAACGCCCGGTCCGGTGTCGCGGCATCTCGATACCAAGGGCTACGAGGTGACAACCGGTGTCGGGCCGGATCTGATGGACGGCGCCAGGAGCGCCGTCTCCCAGATGATCGACCTGCTCTCCGGCCGCTACGGGATGGATCCGGTAGATGCCTATATGCTCGTCTCGGTTTGCGGCGACCTGCGCATCAGCGAGATCGTCGACATGCCCAACTGGGTGGTTTCGTTCTACTTCCCCCGCTGCGTCTTTGAATGAACGTGGAGGACATCAAACGATCCGGGCAGGCCGCCGCGGAGAGTGGCTCCATCAGGCCGGTACTCAGCGTCTCAGGTCTGAGCGTCGCCGTGCGTGGCGAGGAGGGCGAGCGCGACGTCGTTTCCGACCTAACATTCGGCCTGATGCGCGGCGAAACGCTTTGCATTGCCGGCGAGTCCGGTTCCGGCAAGTCGATGACGGCGCTGGCCATCATGGGCTTGCTGCCGCAGCCGGCGGCACGCATCGGATCAGGCTCCATCCGGCTCGGCGATCAGGATCTCGCGGCTCTCAGCGAGAGCGGCATGCGCCGCATCCGCGGCAACCGTATTGCCATGATCTTTCAGGAACCGATGACATCGCTCAATCCGGTTCTGTCCATCGGCCGTCAGCTCACGGAGGCGATCGAGGCACACACCTCGCTGTCGCGCTCCTACTCGCGGCTGAGGGCGCTCGAGGCGCTGAAGGCAGTCCGAATTCCGGATGCCGAACGGCGGCTCGAGCACTATCCGCACGAACTCTCAGGCGGCATGCGCCAGCGCGTGATGATTGCAATGGCTCTGGCCCTGAACCCGGACGTGCTGATCGCCGATGAACCGACGACCGCCCTCGACGTCACCGTTCAGGGCGAGGTGCTGGAGCTGCTGCGCGACCTGCAGCGCGAGCACGGCACCAGCGTTATCCTGATCACGCACGACATGGGCGTCGTCGCCGAGATGGCGGACCGCGTCATCATCATGCGCGACGGCCGGATGGTCGAGCAGGGCAGGGCGGCTGACATCTTCAATCGCCCGCAGGCCGACTATACACGCGAGCTTCTGGTCGCCGTGCCGCGTATCGGCGGCGGACGGACGGCCGAAGACCGACAAGATGCCACCAACATGCCGGCCGAGCTTATATCTGTCAGCGATCTTCACGTCCGCTTCGACCTGCACGGCGGCTTCTTCGGCCGCGTTGACCGCAGGGTGCACGCGGTCGAAGGCGTCAGTTTCTCGATCGCGCCGCACGAAACCCTGTCGCTGGTCGGCGAATCGGGCTGCGGCAAGTCGACGACAGCCAAGGCGATCGCCGGGCTGGTGCCCTACACCGGCAGCATTTCAATCGGCGGCCACGACTTGTCGGCGCTCAACCGCAAGGAGCGCAAGGCTGTGCGCCGCAATGTGCAGATGATCTTTCAGGATCCCTTCGCGTCCCTCGACCCGCGCATGCGAGTAGGCGATCTCGTCGCCGAGCCTCTGCTGATCCACGGCCTCGGCGACAGAGAGCAACGGCATGCCCAGATCGCCGCCCTGTTCGAACGCGTCGGCCTCTCCGCTGACCAGATGGAGCGCTACCCCCACGAATTCTCCGGCGGGCAGCGCCAGCGAATCTGCATTGCACGGGCGCTGGCGCTGCGACCGAAGCTGATCATTGCCGACGAAAGCATTTCTGCCCTCGACGTGTCGGTGCAGGCGCGCGTGTTAAGATTGCTGAAGGAGCTGCAGCGCGAATTCGGCGTCGCATATCTCTTCATCTCGCACGATATGGCAGTGGTGGAGAACATCTCCGATCGCGTGGCGGTAATGTATCTGGGGCAGATCGTCGAGATGGGCACCTGCGACCAGATCTTCTCCAACCCGTGCCATCCTTACACAAAGCGGCTGATCGAAGCCGTTCCGGTTCCCGATCCAGGCCAGCGCCGCGCCCGGTTCGCCCGTTTGGACAGCGAAATTCCAAGCGCTGTGCGGCGCATCGGTGAGGAGCCCCGGAAACTCAAGCTTGAAGATGTTGGCGACGGCCACCTCGTCGCCACTTGATCGAACTTAGGCTGCCTCGTCCAGCCAATCCCGCAGAGGCTCAGGGACAGCTGCATATGTAATGTTCGAGTGGTGGAAATGATCGGCGATGGCGCTGCCGCGGCAGTGCCGTTGGGCGATGCCGAGTTGGCAAGATCACCAGTTTACATCTGACATGTTAGCATGCTAACACTACGTGCACATTGATTTCAACGGAGATCGCATTGGCTTCCCGCTTTGGTCTTTCGGTTGCCCTGACCACACCCTTCGACCCGTCGGGGAAGATAGCGCTCGCGCCGATGATCGCGCACGCCCGAGCCTGCCTTGGCGCCGGCTGCAGCAGCGTGACGCTGTTCGGCACCACTGGCGAAGGGGCCTCGGTTGGCACCGACGAGCGGCGGATCGTCACCGACGCCATGCTGGCGGCCGGTATTCCGGCACATCAGCTCGTCGCCGGAGTGCTGGTCGATGCAGCCGAAGATGCCGCCGATCAGGCCCGGCACGCTTTACAGCGCGGCGTTCGCAACATTCTGCTCGCCCCGCCGAGCTACTTCAAGAATGTCGGCGAGGACGGGCTGTTCGGTTGGTTTTCCGCCGTCTTCACCGCACTCGGTTCGCTGGCGCGCGACGTGCTCCTCTATAACATCCCCTCAGTCACCATGGTGCCGCTTCCGCTTGGGCTGATCGGCCGGCTGCGCACCGCTTTTCCCGCTGTGGTGGCCGGGGTGAAGGATTCCGGCGGGGACTGGAGCTACAGTGAGGCGCTGCTTGAAGCGCACGGCGATCTGGTGATCCTCATCGGCGACGAACGGCATCTGGCGAGAAGCGTGCGCCGTGGCGGACAGGGTGCGATTTCCGGCATGGCTAATTTTGTTACCGGCGAAATCCGCGCAATGGTCGAAGAGGGCCGCGACGACTCACGCGTCGAGGACTTCGTGCTCGAATTGCTCAAATACCCGGTCACGCCGGCGGTGAAGGTCATGGTCGCGCGCAAGACCGGCGACGAGCGCTGGCTGGCGGTCCGCCCGCCCCTGGAGGCGATCGATCCGCAAGGACAGCGGCAGCTTGCCGCTGCCTACGACAGGCTGTTTGCGACAGAGGCCGCCTGACCGACAAGGCCGGGCTGACCGACAAGGAAGCGAGCTGAAGTGGAAGACGGCAGCGAACCGATCACTCTCCGGGAGAAAGCCTATGCCAGCTTCACGCGGCATTTGCTAGCCCGTGATCTGCGGCCGGGGCAGTTCGTGTCACAGCGCGAACTGGTCGCTTTCACCGGGCTGCCGCTGGGTGCCATTCGCGAGATCGTCCCGCGTCTCGAGGCCGAGGGACTGCTGACCACCATCCCGCAGCGCGGCATGCAAATCGCGCATATCGATATCAATCTGATCCGCGAGGCGTTTCAGTTTCGATTGTTCATGGAACGCGAGGCAGTGGCGCTATTCACGACCAGCGCTTCTGACGCCGAACTTGCCAGCATGCGGCGCGAACATGAGGAGATGCTGGCTCAAGCTCTGGGACAGGCGCCGACGCCGGAAATGGAAGCCAAGGCCCAGAACATCGACTGGGCCATGCACGACACCTTCATCAATGCGCTCGGCAACGAGATTATCGCCAAAGCCTATCTGGTCAACTCGGTGAAAATCCGGCTGATCCACCAGGAACGTTTCCGCATCGACGGCCGTGTGGTGCCGGTGATGCGCGAGCATTTGGCAGTCATCGAAGCCATGGAGAGCCGCAATCCGCAAAAAGCGGTTGAAGCGATCAGTCTGCATATCGACAATGCGCGCCGGCTGGCGCTCCAGATCTGAGGAAATATAGCCGCGCCGCGGTTCGCGGCGCATCCACAACGACAGCAACCGGGAGGAAGAAATGTCGTCCAATCTGTTCAACCCAACCAGGAGGCAACTCCTTGCCGGAACCGCAGCGCTCACCGCTGCCGGCCTTGTGGGGCTTCGCCCCGGCTTTGCCGCAGGCGTTGACTGGAAACGCTTTGCCGGGACGACGCTTGACGTCAATCTGGTGAAAAGCCCGCGCAGCGACACGATCCTGAAATATCTCGCCGAGTTCGAGGAACTGACCGGCATCAAGGTCAATGCCGAGGCCACGCCCGAGCAGCAGCAGCGCCAGAAGACGGTGATCGAATTGAGCTCGGGCAAGCCGAGCTTCGACGTCGTGCATCTGAGCTACCACGTGCAGAAGCGCCAGTTCGAGAAGGGTGGGTGGCTAGCCGACATCGCCGGCTACCTCGCCGATCCGTCGCTCACCGACCCGGCGCTTGTCGAAAGCGACTTCGCCGAAGCCGGCATGCTGTTTGCCAAGGACGGCCAGGGCGTGCTGCGCTCGCTACCGTTCTCGGTGGACTACTGGATCCTCTATTGGAACAAGGAGCTGTTCGAGGCCAAGGGCCTCAAATACCCCGAGACCTTCGAGCAACTGGTGGCCGCTGCCGAAGCGCTGACCGACCCGTCGACCAATACATACGGCTTCGTCGCCCGCGGGCTCAAGAACGCAAACACGCCGGTGTGGACGTCGCTGATGCTCGGCTACGACATGACGCCGCTAGATGACAAGGGCAAGCTGCGCACCGAGGCTCCCGAGGCGATCGAGGCTGCCGCGCTCTATCAAAGATTGATGACCAAGTCCGCCCCTCCGGGCGTTACCGGGTTCAATTGGGCCGAAGCACAGTCTGCCTTCCTGCAGGGCAAGATCGGCATGTGGCTCGACGGCGTGGGCTTTGCCCCCCCGATGGAAAATCCGGAAAAATCGAGGGTGGTGGGCAAGGTCGGTTACGGCGTGATGCCCAAGGGTCCCAAGGCGCATGCCTCAGGCACCTTCGGCGACGGGATTGGCGTTACCGCCGCCAGCGAGAAGAAGGAGGCCGCCTATCTGTTCTGCCAGTGGGCGGTATCGCCAACCATGGGCGCGCGGCTGTTGCAGGCCGGCGCCGGTGTTCCGTTTCGCAAATCCGTGCTGGAAGATCCCAAGGTGCGCGAAGGCGTCACCATGCCGGCAAGCTGGCTTGATGCCGTGGTCGGCTCGGGCAATATCAGCCGGCTGGCGCTGCCGGTCATCATCCCCGTCACCGAATTCCGCGACATCTATGGCGTGGCGCTGACCAACATGATTGCCGGCGCCGATCCCGCCGCGGAGCTGAAGAAGGCCACCGAGCAGTTCCAGCCGGTTCTCGACAGGAGCGAGCAGGGCTGATGTCGGCCACCACCCCAGAACAGACCGGGGTGACGATGCCGGTTATCGACGGGAGCCAGACGATCCGGCTGGCTCCCAACTACTGGCCCTTCGTTGTCCCCGCACTCGTCGTCGTCGGCGCCGTCATCGTCTTCCCCTGGGCTTTCACCCTGTGGATGAGCGTCAACCGCTGGACGCTCGGCCAGTCGCGAAGCTTTGCCGGGATGGAAAACTATCTCCGCCTGGCCAGCGACCCACGGTTCTGGGAATCCCTTGTTCATACACTGACCTACACCTTCCTCTCGGTTGCAGCGCCGATGCTCCTGGGCACTCTGGCCGCCCTGATCTTCGACGCCAGGTTTCCGCTGCGCGGGTTGCTGCGCGGCGTCTTCGTCATGCCGATGATGGCGACGCCCGTTGCCGTGGCACTCGTCTGGACAATGATGTTCCATCCTCAGCTTGGCGTGCTCAACTACCTGCTGTCGCTGGTCGGCATCCCGGCTCAGGAATGGATATTCAATGCCAACACGGTCATCCCGTCGCTGGTTGCGGTCGAGACCTGGCAGTGGACGCCGCTGGTCATGCTGATCGTGCTTGGCGGGCTGGCCTCGGTGCCGCGCGAGCCCTTCGAAAGCGCCGAGATCGACGGCGCCAATGCCTGGCAGCAATTCCGCTATCTCACTCTGCCGATGATCGCGCCGTTCCTGATGATCGCGGTCATCATCCGCACCATCGATGCCTTGAAGAGCTTCGACATCATCTATGCGATGACACAGGGCGGGCCGGGAACGGCGTCGGAGACCATCAACATCTATCTCTACAACACCGCCTTCTCCTACTACGATATCGGCTACGGCTCGGCCATGGCCGTGGTGTTCTTCATTGTCATCGTGGCCCTGTCGTTTGTCCTGCTGATGCTGCGCCAACGCTCGCAGTGGATCGATACGGAGGGCAAATAGATGAGTTCACGGCTGCTCAACCAGATCGGTCTGTTTTTCGCTGCCCTGATTTTCGTCTCGCCGGCGATCCTGTTCTTCCTCTGGATGATCTCGCTGTCGCTGAAATTCGAGATCGACAACGGTGCCTATCCGCCGATCCTGATCCCCGAACGCTTCGCCTGGTCGAACTATGTAAAGGTGTTCGAGGAGAACAATTTCCTGCTCTATCTCTGGAATTCGGTTCTGGTGACCGGCACGGCAACCTTGCTGGCGCTGCTGATCGGCGTACCGGCCGGCTATGGCATCGCACGGCTCAAGGCTGAACGGTCGGCGGTCGTCATCATGATCGCCCGCATGACGCCCGGACTATCGTATCTCATCCCGCTGTTTCTGCTGTTCCAATGGATCGGGATCCTCGGCACGCTGTGGCCGCAGATCATCATCCACCTGGTAGTGACGGTACCGATAGTGGTCTGGGTGATGATCGGCTATTTCGAGACCACGCCGATGGAACTGGAAGAGGCGGCCAACATCGACGGCGCCAGCTCCTGGCAGGTGTTCCGGCTGGTTGCCCTGCCCATCGCCAAGCCGGGCATCGTCGTCGCCTTCATCCTGTCCGTGATCTTCTCATGGAACAATTTCGTCTTCGGCGTGGTGCTCGCCAGCCGTGAGACGCGCACCCTGCCGGTCGCCGTCTACAACATGCTGTCCTACGAGCAGGTCAGCTGGGGGCCGCTCGCCGCGGCGGCGCTGGTGGTGACGTTACCGGTGCTGATCCTGACCATGTTCGCGCAAAGGCAGATCGTCGCGGGGCTGACCGCCGGCGCCATCAAGGGCGGCTGAGGGCGCGCCCTGACATCACTCTTTTCTGGGAAAGATACAATGGCATCGGTAACGATCAACAACGTGCAGAAGGCCTTCGGGGCTACCAAGATCATTCACGACGTCAGCGTCGATATCGCCGATGGCGAATTCGTCATCCTGGTCGGCCCGTCGGGATGCGGAAAGTCAACGCTGCTGCGGATGATTGCGGGGCTTGAAACGATCTCCGGCGGGAAGATCGCCATCGGCGAGCGTATGGTCAACAATCTGCGGGCACGGGACCGGAACATCGCCATGGTGTTCCAGAATTATGCGCTCTATCCGCATATGACTGTGGCCGACAATATGGGCTTTGCCCTCAAGATCAAGAAAGCCGACCCGACCGATACCGCTGGCCGGGTCAGGAAGGCAGCCGGCATTCTCGGCCTGGAAAAGCTGCTTGACCGCTATCCGCGCCAGCTTTCGGGCGGCCAGCGCCAGCGCGTCGCCATGGGTCGCGCGATCGTACGCGACCCGCAGGTCTTCCTGTTCGACGAGCCGCTCTCCAACCTCGATGCCAAGTTGCGCGTCCAGATGCGCGGCGAAATCAAGGCCCTGCACCAGCGGCTGGGTACGACGACGATCTATGTCACGCACGACCAGATCGAGGCCATGACGATGGCCGACAAGATCGTCGTGCTGCATGACGGCCTGGTCGAGCAGATCGGCGCGCCGCTGGACCTTTATGACCATCCGGCCAACCTCTTCGTTGCCGGTTTCATCGGCTCGCCCGCCATGAACTTCATCGCCGGACGCATCGAGGAGGGCGTGTTCCGCAGCGCCGGCGGGTTGATCCTGCCGTTGCCGGAAGGCGCCCAGCCGGCGGATGCCGCGGGACGCGAACTCGTCTACGGCATTCGACCGGAACATATCCGGGCAACCGGGCGGGGCATGCCGGGCACGGTCACGCTTCTCGAGGCGACCGGCTCGGAAATCTTCGCCAGGGTCGACTGCTCCGGTGAAGAAATCTCCTGCCTGTTCAGAGAAAGGCTTGCGCTCAAGCAAGGCGAAGGGGTGCGGATCGAAATCGACCGCGCATGTACGCATCTGTTCGACGCCGAAACTGGTCGGCGCATCTGACTCGCTGGTCCGGTGAATGCGTGGTCGGCCTAGGTCGGCAACGCGAATTCACCGGCGAGTTCGATGGCGCGGCCTTCGCCGGCCGATCTCTGCGCGGCGAGACCCATGACGACGGCCCACCAGCCGTCTTGCAAGGTCACTTCCACCTTGCTCTGTCCGCGCACCGCAGCGGTGAAGCGGACGTGCTCGAAATAGGTCGAACCATTACGGTCGCCTGCCTCGAGCAGCCGGGGATCGACGGGAATCTCCAGCAGTCGTGGTCCAGGCGGATTGCGCGGGCTGACGATCAACTGGGGCACTGGCGCAGGGCCAAGGTGGGTCGGCCAGAAACGGCCTGGTCCGGGCACCAGACATTCGATCTTTCCGTCGCCGCCGACAGCGCAGAGTTCCTCCTGGTAGCGGCTGCCCTCGGCAAACATGCACAGTTCCAGCATGGCGCGCGCGCCGCTCGCGAAATCACCCAGCACATAGCCATGGTCAAGGATATCCGGCCTCTCACCGCCATAGCGTTCGTCGAGATGGTTTACGGCCTGTCCAGCGCTGGCCATCACGCGGACGGGGCCGGATCCGAGGATCAGCCGCATCAGGTCGAAGAAGTGGCAGCACTTCTCGACGAACGTGCCGCCGGTGTTGCGGTTGAAGCGGTTCCAGTCGCCGACCTTGGCCAGAAACGGGAAGCGGTGCTCGCGGACCGTCAGCATGCGGATGCCGCCGGTGGCGTGGCGCGCCTGCTCGACAAATGCGGCGACGGGCGGCATATAGCGGTATTCCATGGCCACCCAGACGAGCGGAAGCCGAGCTTTCAGCGCCGCGATCCGCCCCTCGTCAGCGGCCTCGGTGAAGAGCGGCTTTTCCACCAGCACCGGCAGTGGTCGAAGTGCGGCGATCTGCTCCATCTGACCGAGGTGCTGGTGGTTGGGGCCGGCAATCAAGACGCAGTCTACCTCGTCTATGGCCAGCAGTTCGGCGATCGATGCCGCCGACCGTGCGCCCGACGCCATCGCCAGCGATGCCGCCAACATGCAGGGGTCCGGCTCGAAGATCGCGGCCACATGCGCGTCGCGCAACAGGGCGATGTTGCGGATATGCTCGCGGCCCATCATGCCGGAACCGAGGATGCCCTAGCCGATCGACGATCTGGTCACGTTGCGTCTTCCTCCGGCCTATCTGAAACGCGTGACGTACTGCGCCGCGCCCTTTTCGCCAAGTGAATTGGACGCTGCTGTCATTGGCTTCTCCTGTCGGACAAAAAAGCCTCAATGCAGCGCAAAGAAGCGGTTCAGCGTCGGATTATCGACCGCGAAGCCGCCGAGCAAAAGCTGCTGGAGCCAGTCGCCGACCAGTGGGACGGCCGTGAAGAAGTTGGTGATGACAGTAGCGCCCCAGAACGACATCTGTCCCCAAGGCAGCACGTAGCCCATGAAGGCCGTCGCCATCATCAGCAGGAGGTTGGTGCAACCGAGCACCCACAGCAACTCACGCGGCGCCTTGTACGAACCATAGTAGAGCCCACGACAGATATGGATGTAGACGGCAATGAAGAAGAACGACGCCCCGTTGGAATGGAGATAGCGCAGCAGCCAGCCCGAATTCACGTCGCGCATGATCTGCTCGACCGAATTGAAGGCCAGCCCGTATCAGGTGCGTAATGCATCGCCAGCACGATGCCGGTCAGGATCTGTGAAACCAGCATGATCGTGAGAATGCCGCCGAACGTATAGGCGTAGTTCAGGTTGCGCGGGACGGGATAGACGATGAAGCTGTCGTGCACCAGCCGCGGCAGCGGCAGGCGGGCGTCGAACCAACGTTCGATTCTGGTTTTGGGCGTATAGGTCGAGTGTTTGTTGCCGCTCATCGAAATGCACCCGCCTCAACCGATGCGGATCTTAGTGTCGGAAACGAATTGAAACACCGGTACCGCCATGTTCTCGAGTGCCGGCCCCTTCCGGATGCGGCCGGCGGTGTCGTATTGCGAACCATGGCAGGGGCAGAGCCAACCGCCGAAATCGCCTTCCTGGCCATGCGGGATGCAGCCGAGATGGGTGCAGACCTGGACCATCACAACCCAGGCTTCCTTGCCCGGCGTGGTTCGGTTGGCGTCGGTTGCCGGCGCATCGGCCGGCAGGTTGGCGTTGCGGGCGATTGGATCCTTGAGCTCGGCGAGACTGACTGCCTGGCCGTCCTTCCTCTCTTTTTCAGTGCGGTTGCGTACGACCACCGGCTTGCCGTGCCAGTCGACGATCAGCGACGTTCCCGGCGTCAGCGAGGAGACGTCGACCTCGATCGCGGCGGGCACTTCGACGCGCAATGTGTGCTCGGCTGTGGAGGTTTCGGAAAGGTCGGCCATGATGGCGACTCCTGTTGTTGGAAGCTGCGTCATCGCGTTGGTGGCAATCGAGCAAAAGCAGGCCACGGCTTTCGCCTTTCCAGTCTGCTCATGCCGCGCGGAATATGCCTGCCGTGGCCGGGTGTGAGCCATCGTGCCAACGGCACGTGCGTCCAATACTTTCGTTTAGGATTCCCTGAGCGAAGGACTGGCCGGGCTGTCGATGACGCCATCATGGAAGGTTATGGATTCCTCCAGATAACCGTCGGCCACTGAGCTGGAATGCGCGTCCGGCATTGCGCGCAGCGATCCCGAACTTCAGCCCGACCATACCTCGGCATAGGCACGTCTAGCTGTCGGTGTCGCAGTCGTGGTCTCCGCCAGGTGCGAGTTTCTGGGGCGGCTGTCTCGCGTGGCAGGTTTTCCGCCCGGCGAGGACCAGCGCGATTCAATCGGGTTCAGAAAAAGGGAAAAGCGGTGAAACTCTATTACAGCCCTCTCGCCTGCAGCCTAGCGGACCACATCGCACTGGAAGAAGCGGGTGTTTCCTTCGAGCGCGAAAGCGTGAACCTCAAGACCAAACGAACGGGCTCCGGGGATGATTTCACTACCGTCACGCGCAAGGGCTACGTTCCGGCCCTCGTGCTGGATAGCGGCGAAACGCTGACGGAAAATATCGCCGTCCTCGACTGGATTGCGTCGCAATACCCGCCACTGGGAGTGGCGGGGCCGTTGGGCCGTACCCGCCTTCTCGAAGCGCTGACCTACGTCTCAACTGAAATACACCGAAGCTTCAAGCCGATGTGGCACCAAAGCAGCGATGCCGAAAAGGCCAAGGCGAGCGCGACGATTACGAGCCAACTCGAGTTCTTCGCTGACGGGCTCGAGACCGACTATCTGTTCGGCGACAAACCCAGCGTCGCGGATTTTTATCTTTTCGTGATGCTGCTTTGGGCGGCCCGCTTCCACGTCCCTGTTCCCGCGCCTTTGCAAGCGCTTCGCGCCCGAATGGCTGCCCGACCGGCCGTGCGCATCGCAATGGATCGTGAGGGCCTCGTCTGAAGCCGCGGGCGGCTCCGAGCATAAGATCAGACGCAACATATCCGCTCGCCCCAACAGAAGATCAGGAGTCATTCTCATGCTGCCGTTCCTGCGGATGCTACATCCAGCCGCTTCCAAGCGCGGGGGTGGCCTACGTCTCGAATTTCTCCGGAAGGAAATCGAGGAAACGCTGGACCTTACCGACATTCAGTCAGGGCTCGCCGCACGGCCCCCTGGCGGAGTGGTTACAATCCTGGATTCGCCGCAGTCACCGTCGAAATAAGCCCAATATTTCCTGTCGGCCGGTGTGGCGGCGGTCTAGTCGTTCCCGCTTGTTGGCCATCATAGAGGCTTCATCATGAATGCGAGTAAGGCTCCCGAGACGGTCGATCATCGCCGCCGGCGCATTGTTGGTGCAACAGCAATGACGTTCGCCGCCACCGAACTCGGCTTGAGCGCGCCGGCAGCCACTTGGATGGTCGAGGCGAGGGCATCTGCAACGCAAGCCACGCAGAAATCATTCGGCTCGCTCAGACGGGTCAATGCCGGAAAACTGAGCGTCGGATATGCGGAGCTGGGGCCGGCCGAAGGTGCCCCTGTGATCCTGCTTCATGGCTGGCCTTATGACATTCACACCTACACCGACGTCGCTCCTTTGCTTGCCGCAAAGGGGTACCGCGTGATCGTGCCCTACCTGCGCGGCTACGGCACTACCCGCTTCCTGTCGGACGAGACGATGCGCAACGGCCAGCAGTCGGCGCTCGCCGCGGATACGATTGCGCTGATGGATGCGCTGGGGATCGAAAAGGCCACGATCGCCGGCTGCGACTGGGGCGCCCGAACGGCCAATGTCGTTGCCGCCCTCTGGCCTGAGCGTTGCAAGGCGATCGTCTCGGTGAGCGGCTATCTCATCGGAAATCAGCAGGTCGGCATGGTGCCGCTGCCACCGGTGGCGGAGCTTCAATGGTGGTATCACTATTACTTCGCCACGGATCGCGGCCGCGCCGGCTACGAGAAATACACGCGCGATTTCGCCAAACTCATCTGGCAACTCGCTTCGCCGCGGTGGAATTTCGACGATGACATCTTCCAGCGCAGCGCCGCAGCCCTGGACAACCCGGATCACGTCAGCATCGTCATTCACAATTACCGCTGGAGGCTCGGCCTGGCGCTGGGCGAGCCGGAATATGACGGTCTGGAAAACCGGCTGGCCGAAGCTCCCGTGATCACAGTGCCGACCATTACCCTTGAGGGTGATGCCAATGGCGCACCCCATCCCGACAGCAGTTCCTACGCCAAGAAATTCTTGGGCAGATACACGCACCGGATCATCACCGGCGGTATCGGCCACAACTTGCCTCAAGAAGCCCCGCAAGCCTTTGCCCAGGCTGTCATCGACGTCGGCGAATACTGATATCCATTCTGGTTCTCGGCACAGCCTCCTGTCGGCTTAGGCGAGAACAGCTCTCCCGCCGACCCAGACCGACGCGATGTTGGCCTTGGAAGCGGAGTAGACGATCTTCTGAAGGATGCCGTCGCCGTCGTCGAGTTCGTCCCTCGCCGGCTCGCGTATCTATGCGCATCGCTCGATCCACGACCGTCTGGTGGAGGGTCTGGCGGAAGAGGCGCGAAAGCTGCGTCTCGGACACGGGCTTGACCTGGATACCGACCTTGGTCCGCTGGTCAACGGAACTCAGGCTGCGCGCGTCGCCTTGTATGTCGGCGATGGTGCTTCCAGCGGCGCCGAGATCATCACCGGTGGCCGGCGCTTCGACAACTTCTTCGAGCCGACTGTGGTCACCGGCGTCCGCCCGGACACGCGCATGATGCGCGAGGAAATCTTCGGCCCGGTCGTTGCCGATGTCGCGGAGGCGGTAAGCCATGCGAACGACTCGCCCTACGGCCTCGCCGCAAGCGTCTGGACCCGCGACCTTTCCACTGCGCATCGCCTTGCCGCACGTGTCCGGTCGGGCACCGTCTGGATCAATTGCCATTCCTACTTCTCGCCGGAGTTGCCGAAAGGCGGCCACAAGCAATCCGGTTGGGGTTATGAGAACGGCGCACCGGGCCTGGAGAACTATCTCGAGACGAAAACGGTCTGCGCGGTGATTTAGCCGCGCCTTTCCCGCGATGTTCGCAGATCGGCGGCTGACAGCCTTTCCATCCGCGAACAAGCATTGATCGAAAATTGCCCGATCCTCCTGAGGACCAGTTCCTTGACGGCGCTGGTCCACATCGACGTTGCGCTTGACTCGTCCATATTATTCATAATAAATCATACATATTGCTTCGAAAAAAGACGGCAGGTCTGGGAGGACCAATGAAAATCACGGCCATCAAGGCGCGCGTCTGCAATGCGGAAATGCGCAACTGGGTCTTCGTTCGCGTCGAAACCGACGAGCCCGGCTTGTTTGGCTGGGGTGAGGCAACGCTGGAATGGAAGACCCGAGCCATCGTTGGGGCGCTTCAGGACCTTGAGGCCCTGCTCATCGGGCAAGATCCGCGCAATGTGGAGCAGTGCTACCAGATACTTACGCGGCACGGCTTTTGGCGCCTCGGCGTCGAGGGAATGTCCGCCGTCAGCGGCATCGAGATCGCGCTCTGGGACATCCTGGGCAAGTCATTGGGCGTCCCAGTCTGGCGCCTTTTGGGCGGCCGGGTTCGCGACTATCTGCGCACCTATACGCATCTCGGCCTCGGGGACATGAAGGCGGTCTATGAGACCGGATCCGCGGATGCCATGGTGGAACGCGGACGTATCGTGACGCAAGCAGGCTACGATGCCGTCAAGGTCGTCTGCATTCCCTACACCCACTACGTATCGCCCGCAAAGGCAGTCGACTCCGTTGCCAATATGGTCGGCTCACTTCGCGAGGCGGTAGGCCCGGATATCGACATCATGGTCGATTTCCACGGCCGCCCTTCATCGGTTAACGCGGCGATGGATTACCTCAAGGCAATCGAGCCGGCCCGCATCATGTTCGCGGAAGAGCCCGTTCCACCCGAAGATGTTGCCGGACTGGCGCATATTACGGCGCGATCGGCCGTGCCGATCGCGTCCGGCGAACGGCTGATCGGGCGCCGCGAATTCACACACTCGATCGCAGCCCGCGCCTTCAACATTGCCCAGCCTGATATTTGCCACACTGGCGGTCTGCTCGAGGCAAAGAAGATCGCGGCCATGGCGGAAACCGCAGGCATCGGCCTTGCACCGCACAACCCGCTCGGTCCGATCGCCGGTGTGGCTGCTCTTCATTTCGGCATATCGACGCCAAACGTTGTCATTCAGGAGGAGATGTCCGGTGCCGTCGCCTGGTACGACGACGTCGTCATGTGGCCAATTCAGCGTAAACCCGGCCGCTGGGATCTGCCCGAACTGCCGGGCCTTGGCGTCACCGTCAATGAGGACGTGATCGCGCGCCACCCCTTCAAGCAGGAAGTGCTGCATGCCCGCAACGCCGTTATGCCGGACGGCACCGTGGTCGACTGGTGAATGCAATGGCAGGACGGCTGCAAGGAAAGATCGCAATCATCACGGGCGCTGGCCAAGGCATCGGTGCTGCCACCGCCCGCGCCTTTGCAACACATGGGGCAAAGACCGTCATTGCTGAACTGAATGCGGCAAGCGGGAAAGCGGTCGCCGACGAATTGCGTGCCCAGGGCGCGGACGCCCTGTTCATCGAGACGGACGTCACCGAAGCATCCGCAGTCGCGGACATGATCGCGCGGACGATCACGGCCTATAGCGGGGTCGACATTCTGGTCAACAATGCCGGTGCCAACGTCTTCTACGAACCATTGATGATGCCGGATGAGGAATGGGAGCGCTGCCTCAAGCTCGACCTCCAGGCCGCGTGGTTCTGCGCCAAGGCGGTTTTGCCGACGATGCTGGCGAAGGGCTCGGGGTCCATCGTCAACATAGCGAGCTGTCACGCGTTCCAGATCATTCCCCATACGTTCCCGTATCCGGTCGCCAAGCATGCACTTTTGGGCCTCACCCGTTCGCTGGCCATCGAATATGCCGCACGCGGCATCCGGGTGAACGCGATAGCCCCCGGCTATATCGAGACGCCGATCGCGGAAGCCTACTGGAACACATTCCCGAACCCCGCCGAGGAGAAGCGGCGAGCCTACGACCTCCATCCGCCCAAGCGTATTGGCCGGCCGGACGAGGTTGCAATGACGGCGGTTTTCCTCGCTTCGGACGAAGCGCCGTTCATAAATGCCGAGACGATCACCATCGATGGTGGGCGCTCGGTTCTCTACCACGACTAGCAACCACCATTGAGCTCAGGGAGGATCTTCATGAAAACCACAACAAAGGCTTTGGCGACATTTGCGGCACTGGCTGCCGGACTGATGAGTGGCGCAGCAAGCGCAGATGACATCAAGATTGGTTACATCAACAAGATGGGAGACCACCCATGGTTCGTCGCCGAAGTCGGCGGCGCCAAGAAAGCGGCTGAGGCGGCAGGGGCCGCGTTCGTGTCGCAGGACGTTCAGTTCGACGCCAATTTGACGATCACGACCTTCGATACGATGGTCGGCGATGGCGTGAAGGGCATCGCCATCGTTGTCCCCGACAAGGCGCTGGGACCGGTCATCGCGGAGAAAGCAAAGGCCGCAAAAATTCCCTTGGTGGCGGTGGACGACGATATCTACTACCAGGATGGCACCCAGGTCCCCTATGTCGGCATGAATGCCTACAATATCGGTGCGCGGGTGGGCGAAGAGCTTGCCAAGCTCTACAAGGCTGAGGGCTGGGCGGGCAAAGAGGTGCGCATCGCCTCGATCGAGGACCGCAAGGCCGATACCTGCATGCAGCGCAACAAGGGCGCGGAAGAAGCGTTCCTGAAGGCGGTGCCCGATTTCAAGCCGGGCAACATCGTTCGTGTCCCCTACGACAATACGATGGTCAACGCCATCGATGTGATGACCACCACATTGACGGCCAATCCCAGCGTCACGAACTGGATATTCTATTCATGCAACGATGATGGCGTGCTGGGTGGTGCGCGAGCACTGGAGAATGCCGGCTATTCCGCAGACCAGGGCATGGGGATCGGCATCGACGGGAGCCGCGCCTGCGACGCCTTCGGATCGGGAAAGCCTTCGGCTTTCCGCGGCACGATGTGGCTCAATTCGGCAAATCATGGCGCGCTGGCGGTGAAGATTCTCTTGGCCTCCATTAAGGACGGAACGAAGCTTCCCGTTCAGTCCTTCACCGACCCGGAATACATCACCGCCGACAATTTTGCGTCGGACTACAAAGCCAAGCTCTGCCATTGAACCAGATATGCGTCATGCGCCGCAGGGCGCATGACGCTCTTCGGGCCGGCAGTTCGTCGGCAGACACACGGATCGATCCTCGGGAATGAGCTTTTGATGCAATCGGATTTCTTCTCGCTCGATAGGATTTCGAAGCGCTTCGGCGTCGTGCAGGCGCTCGACAATGTCTCGATTGCCTTTCGGCCAGGAGAGGTGCTTGCCCTGGTTGGCGAGAATGGCGCCGGCAAGTCGACAATGATGCGAATTCTCGAGGGCGTGTTCGCACCGGACACCGGCACCGTGCTGCATAGCGCCACGCCGATCGTTTTCAACGAACCGCGCGACAGCCACAGAGCCGGAATACGCGTCATCCATCAGGAGCCGGAGATCGTTCCGAACCTGACCGTGTCCGAGAACATTTTCGTCGGCGAACTGCCGCGGCTGGCAGGCGTCCTGCTCGACTGGCACAGGCTCGAGGAGCAGACCGATAAGGTGCTTGCGACCTTCGGCATGCAGCAGGATATGCGGCCGCGTCAACTCTGCAGCACACTCGGTCCGGCACAGCGCCAGATGATCGAAATCATGCGCGCCATCCGTGCCGGCGGCCGGCTGATCGCATTTGATGAGCCGACCTCGTCGCTGACCGACGACGAAGCGCGCCGTCTGTTTTCAGTAATTCGCCGGCTGCGCGAAGAGGGCACTTCGATCGTCTACATCTCTCACAGGCTGAACGAGGTCATCGACCTTGCGGATCGCATTGTCGTGTTGCGGGACGGCCGGCTGATCGATGATTCCCCCGCGGCCGGTGCCAGCGAGCAGACCATAGCCAAGCTCATGGTCGGCCGCGACATTGCAGATCTGTTTACGCGCGAGACGTGGCAATCGGGGCAACCGTTGCTGGAGGTGACGCGCCTGACCACCGACCACGTCACCGATGTGAGCCTCAAGGTCCGCCATGGCGAGGTGCTCGGCATTGCCGGCCTTATGGGTGCGGGCCGATCCGAGTTGGCAAAGGCGATTGTCGGCTATGACAGGCGTCTCGACGGAAGCATAATGATGAATGGGGTGCCCGTTGGCCCTAACAGTCCGCATGCGGCGATCGTGGCGGGCATCGGCTTTGCCCCGGAAGACCGCAAGCACGAGGCGCTGCTGCTGTTCCGAAGCATTCTTGACAATGCCTCGCTGTGCGTGCCCGACAGAACGTCGATCTTCGGCTTCTTCAATCGGCGCAAGGCACTGGAGATCGTCTCACCGCTTGCAGCAAAGATGTCGATCAAGGCGCCCGACCTCGACGAACAGGTTTCCAAACTGTCGGGTGGCAATCAACAGAAGGTCGTTCTCGCGCGCTGGCTTGCGCGGCAGCCGATGCTTCTCATCCTCGACGAGCCGACCCGCGGTATCGACATCGGCGCCAAGGCGGAAATCTATCGCCTGATCGACGAACTCGCCGCCAGCGGCATCGGCATAATCCTGATTTCCTCGGAAATGCCGGAACTGATCGGGCTCGCCGACAGGGTGCTTGTCATGGCTGGAGGCCGGATCACGGCCGAACTTTCCCGCCCTGACATCGACGAGGCCACGATCCTGAAACATGCCATGCCTCAATCTGCAGCATCACTTGGAGGGCAAATTCAGTGAACAGCCTTGAGCTCAGGACAGCAACAACACAAACCGACAAAAGGCGCTCTTCCTTGCGCATCGCAGAGCGCATCGGCATTCACAACATAAGCCTTCTTGTTGCTCTCGCCATTCTCGTGCTCATTTTCGGCACCCTGAGAGGCGACGTGTTCTTCTCGAGCCGAAACCTGCTGAACATCGGTCTGGGCATCACCATCCTGGGCGTTCTGGCGATGAGCCAGACCGTGGTCATTGTCGCCGGCGGGCTTGATATTGCCGTCGGCGCAATTGTCGGTCTGACCACAGTATCGACGGCAATGGCCATCCAGGCCACCGGATCACCCGCCGTGGGCATTCTTGCCGGCCTGGTCCTGGGCGGTCTTGCCGGCCTCGTGAACGGCATCATCATCACCTATGGGCGGGTCAACGCTGTCATCGCGACTCTCGGTACGATGGCGATCTTCCGCGGCATCGCGTTCATCATGTCCGATGGGCAATCGATCGCGATTTTCAGCGAGACTTTCCGCTTCATCGGGATTGGACGAATCCTCGGCCTGCCTCTGCTGATCTGGATACTTTTGCTGACCGCCATCGTGTTCCATCTCTTTCTTGCCCGCTCGATCGTTGGCCGCAACATCTATGCCCTGGGCGGCAATCCCGTTGTCGCACGCTTCTCTGGCATCAACATCAACCGCTACCGCGTCGGCATCTACATCATGAGTGGAGTGGCGGCCGGATTGGCCGGGATTCTGTTGGCTGCCCGTACCGGCTCTGGGCAGCCCGTATCCGGATCCCAAGGCCTGGAACTCGAGGCCATCACAGCGGCCGTTCTGGGTGGCTGCGCCTTGCAGGGCGGCAAGGGCACGATCGTCGGCGCGCTGCTGGGCGTCGCCATCATTGGCGTCCTCAACAACGGAATGATACTGACGTCCGTGCCAACCTTCTATCAGTTGCTTGCCAAGGGCTCGCTGCTGATACTTGCTGTGGTAATTGCCGAGTACCACTTGAACAGGACATGACGATGGACGCGGCGATCGCTTCGACTGGCCAAGGCAAGCAGGACATTCCTGCCGCAGATGGCACCACGTCATCGCTCAAGGATCGCATCGCACGCGATCTCGGACAGCGCATCCTCGCCGGCTCCTACGCCCAGCACTCCGTCCTGCCGACGGAAGCCGAACTTTGCGTTATCTACGGGGCGAGCCGCACCGCGCTTCGCGATGCTCTTCTGACGCTTTCGGCGAAAGGATTAATCGAGGCACGCAAGCGGGCCGGGACGCGTGTGCGCGTGTCGAGCGAATGGAACAGGCTGGATGCACAGGTTCTGGAATGGATGCGCGATATCGAGCCTGACCTCGATTTCGTCCGTGGATTGATCGAGGCGCGGCTGGTCATTGAACCCGCTGCCGCCCAACTTGCGGCCAAGATGGCGACGTCAGGCGATCTCGCAGTCATCGAAGCGGCGTATGAAGCCATGCGCATTGCTCCGCAGGACGATCTCGCTGCGTGTCTCGATGCCGACGTCAGGTTTCATACCGCCATCCTTCGTGCCAGCCGCAACCCGGTATTCGCCAATCTCGGCAATATGCTTGCGGCCGCCCTCAGCTTCTCCTTCCGCCTGACCACATCGGCCACCGCTAATTACCAGCAGACGCTGAGCGCGCATGGCGACGTGCTGGAGGCAATTAGGATGCGCAGGGCCGACGACGCTCACGATCAGATGAAGGCGCTCATCGGCATCGCGTCGAACGACCTTCTTGCAGTGGCTCGCAAAGGCCGCCATCAACAGCCGATCGCCGCTGCCAAGGCCGACACCGCCTGAACTGATGGCCCCGACGATCAAGATCAGAAGCGGAGACCTGTCCGCTGAAATCGTCCCGTCGCTTGGGGCAGGTCTTGCCAGACTGGACTATGGGCGCGTGCCGCTCTTCCGGCCATGGCCGGATGGCGGGAGCAGCAACCCGTTCGACCTTGCCTGCAACCTGCTTTTGCCGTGGTCAAATCGCATCTCGGGCGGCGGGTTCACATTCGATTCCAAATTCCACGGACTGCCAGCCAATGTTGCAGGCGAGCCATTTCCCATTCACGGCAATGGGTTTTCGAGCGAGTGGGACATCGACAGCGTAGCGCAGGACAACGCAAAGCTGTCGCTCATCAGCAACGGACCCGGCCCATACCGATATCGCGCCGAGGTGCGCTACACGCTGACCGGACAGGGGCTCGAGCTGAAGCTTCGCATCGTCAATCGGGCGTCGATCAGATTGCCGTTCGGGCTTGGCATCCATCCATGGTTCCCGAGAACGGCACGAACCGCGCTTCATGCGCCGGCCTCGCAGGTTTGTCTCGAACTGCCCAACCACCTCCCTGAACGGTTTGTGGATATCAAAACCCGTCCCGATTGGGATTTCGACGTGCCGGCCGTATTGCCGAGTGGATGGATAAACAATCTGTTTGCCGGTTGGAGCGGCGTCGCTACCATATGGTGGCCGAAGCACAGTTGCAGCCTGCGTGTCGAAGCTTCATCGCCCTTGAATTTCTACCTGGTCTATTCGCCATCGGACGAGAGCGACTTCTTCTGTTTTGAACCGGTCAGTCATGCTGTCGATGCTCACAATCGCGGTTCGATCGACAAATGGAATGGACTGTCGGTGCTTGGGCCTGGCGAGAGCCTGGCAGCCCGGTGCAGCTTCGCCGTCAGTTAGGCGGACGGAGCTTGGAAGTGGAAACTCCAGCGGCCGGGAACGCATGAGCCCGTTCGACGGATGTCGCGGCGCAGTTCGTCTGCTTGACGGCCCTCCAGATGTGCCTGGCAGGATTGGATCAATGGCGGATGTTGAACCAAAAGAATTCGTGCTCGCAGGCATCGTCATGAAGCGACTGGTCTCCGGCCAACAGACGGGAGGCTTGTTAAGTCTTTTCGAAAACAGAAGCGACGGGCACACGAAAACGCCAATCCATGTTCATGCGAATGACAACGAGACGGTCTACGTCATCGAAGGGCAGTTGACCGCAATTGTGGACCGTGTGGTCCGAACGCTCTCGCCCGGCGAGAGCATGTTTTTGAGGCGGGGCATCCCGCACCAGCTTATGAATCCCGGCAATCAGCTCGTTCGCTATATCCTGATAGACACGCCAAGTGTGTTCGAGCAGTTTCTCGCCGAAGGTGGCCATGAACTCGGCAAGGGAGAGGTGGTCGGGCCGCCGACGCCTGCCGATATCGAGCGGCTCAAAGCAGCCGCGCCGAAGCATGGGATTACGCTTCTGCAAGACTGGCCGGCAAGAGAGTAGGAGGCTTCGTGATGGCGGCTTGGATCGCCGCTAAAGCCGGCCCTACCCGAGGAACCGGTATTGGCTAGCCGCCGGCAATCCAATCCGAGAGACTGCGGGCAAAACTTCGCGGCACGATGAGTTCGCACGCGGTCTCGCCGGTGCGCAGGAAGAGCACGGGCACGTGATGGAAGGATGTCAGTACGGCGCGGCCCGGAGCGGCTGTCGGCGCGTGCCAGTCGACGGCAATGCGGCCGGACAGAAGCCTTGCGATGTCAGGGCCGGCCATTTTCAAACGAGCACGACCTTCCCCAAGGGGAACGGAACAGCCGAGATCGGGGTCGACGACAAGGGCTGGCACTTCTGTGCCTTCGTCTAGAGCCAGCCAAAGGCGGCGAGGTGCAACGCGGATAATTAGAAGCCCCTTGTGGTGAACCGTCTCTCCGACCGAAGCGGGAAGTTTCTTGCCGAGCGAGGCCGAGACGCTCTTTTCGAATTGTCTCAGTGTCCCGTCCCAGCCCTCGATCTGGACAAGCGGGCAATCGGCCACGGACAGGCTGAAATCCCGAGAGGTCAAGCTAGCCATGCAGCCGTTCTCCCTGCGGGTCGATGAATACCGGCGAGACAATGCGGGCGCGAACCGTTTCGGCCTTCATCGGATGTACCGCCACAACTTCGCTTCCTTCTGACGCAACATCCCCGGCAAGGAGTGCCAGACCGACATAATGGCCGCGTTCGGGGCTGAATGTGACGGAGGTGACGCGACCGCGCCCATGGCCATAGGGTTTCTCATCCGGCAGGAACAGGATGGCGCCGCCGCGCAGCCGTTTTCCGTCCTCGATGCATTCCAGTCCGACGAGGCGCTGCCGGTTGGGCGCCTGGAGGGCAGGGCGCCCTCGCAGGACGTCGCCGACGAAACCGCTGCGCTTGCCGACCATGCGGCCGAGGCCGAGATCGTCGAGCGTCGTGCGCCCATCGATCTCCGGTCCGGCGACATGGCCCTTTTCGACGCGTAGCGCGCCAAGCGCCTCAACGCCGTATGGCTTCAGGTCGAAGGGTCTGCCGGCTTCGAGCAAGCGGCTCCAGAGCTGTTCACCGGCACTGGCGCCGACATAGACTTCGTAAGCACGCTCGCCGGAATAACTCAGACGCAGGATGCGGAGCCCACGGCCCTCCCACTCGCTTTCGAGTAGCCCCATATGCGGAAGCGCCTCATCGGAGACGTCGAGATCAGGAAAAGCAGCGCTGAGGATTGCGCGGCTGGCTGGCCCGGCAACCGACATAGCCGCCCATTCGTCACTTACCGAGGTCACTGCCACACGCAAATCAGGCCAGGCCGTGTCGAGCAGGAATTCGAGACGCGACAGCACATCGGCGGCCTTGGCGGTCGAGGTCGTCATGAAAAACCGGTTTTCCGCCAGCCGCGTCGTGGTGCCGTCGTCGAAGACGATACCGTCGTCGCGCAGCATGACGCCGTAGCGGGCGCGGCCGACCGCCAGTTTGGCAAAGCCGTTGGCGTAGACGCGATCCAGGAATATCGCCGCATCCGCGCCCTGGACATCGATCTTGCCAAGGGTGGAAATGTCCATTAGGCCCGCCGCCTGACGTACGGTACGCATTTCGGCGACATGGGCCTCGTTCACGTCGCGCCCCGACTGCCGGTAGAAATAGGGCCGCATCCAGACCCCTACCTCGAGCATCTCGGCGCCATTCGCCATGTGCCAGTCGTGCATCGGCGTGCGGCGGATCGGCTTGAAATGATGGCCGACGGCGCGCCCGGCAAGCGCCCCGATGGCAACCGGCGTATAGGGCGGGCGGAAGGTCGTGGTGCCGGTCTCGGGGATTGTTGCGTTGCGCAGCGCCGCCATGGCAGCAATCGCGGGAAAATTGCTGGTCTTGCCCTGGTCGGTGCCCATGCCGAGCGTGGTGTAGCGTTTCAGGTGCTCGACCGATTCATAGCCCTCGCGATGGGCGAGCTCGATGTCTTTTGTCGTCACATCCATCTGGAAATCGACAAAGGCTTTTCCGCGTCCAGCGGGCAGGACCTCGTGATGCGGGGCCGCGGCGGTCTCGCCGAGATCTAGTTTCGATGGAGTGGGCGCCGGCGCCGACTTGCCGCAGAACGATGCCGCCTCGATGCCGGCGCGATGACCGTCCTCGACGGCCGCGGCGGTCGTATAGGCCCCCAGCATCGCGCCGGCGCCGAACCGGTCGGCCGGAAACGCGCCCGGCACGAAGCCGCCGATGTCGTCGCGATAGACAGGTTTGACACCAAGGTGCGAGGTGAGATGCACGGTTGGCGACCAGCCGCCGGACACGCAGACCAGGTCGCAGGCGGTCCAGGACTGGCCCTCCGGCCCGTTGAGCATTACTTGCCTGGCGGCATGGCCGCCGCACAGGTCGACGATACGCGTTGCGGCCCGCACCACCACGCCGAGCCGTGCGGCTTCTGCGGCAAGCGCTGCGGGCGGGACGGCGCGCAGGTCGGCAACCGTCACCTCCGCGCCGGCTGCGGCATAGTCGAAGGCGGTGCGCCAGGCACCGTCATTGGTGGTGGCGACAATGATTTTCTTGCCCGGCAGGACGGCGAAACGGTTGAGATAGGTCCGGGCGGCCGAGGCAAGCATGACGCCGGGCCGGTCATTGTTCGAGAACACCATCGGCCGCTCGATGGCGCCGGTGGCGAAAACGATCGAGCGGGCGTGCAGCATAGTGACCGTTTGCCGTGTCTCGCCATTCGGCTGCGGATCGGTTGGATCGCGCTGTTCGACCAATCCAAGCACATTGCCGTCATAGCTGCCAAAAGCGGTCGTCCGCTTCATCAGCGCCACGGTTTCGAAGCGCTCCAACTCGGCCTCGGCTTGCTTCAGCCATGCGGCCGCTGCGCTGTCGGACGGTTCCGCCAGAAGCTGGCCGCCAAGCAGGAAATCCTGCTCGATCAGCGCGACCCGCGCGCCGGCCGCGGCGGCCGCTCGCGCCGCCGACAATCCCGCCGGACCGCCGCCGACGACGGCGACATCGGCGAAGGCATGACGAACCTCGTAGTGGTCGGGATCCGGGCTGGTGCCGGCCCTACCCAGGCCGGCCGCCTTGCGGATGAAATGTTCGTAGAACATCCAGGCGCGGCGCGTCGGGCCCATGAAGGTCTTGTAGTAGAAGCCGGCGGACAGAAACGGTGCCAACAGCCCGTTGACGCTTTGCACGTCGAAGGCAAGCGATGGCCAGCGGTTCTGACTCTCCACGACCATGCCGTCGGCGAGTTCCGGTGTCGTTGCCGGCAGGTTCGGCTCGCGCCTGCCGGCGCTCCCGAGCGTAACCAGCGCATTCGGCTCTTCGGGCCCGGCGGAAAAAATGCCGCGCGGGCGATGATATTTGAAGCTGCGACCGACCAGCGTGACGCCGTTGGCGAGCAGCGCGGAGGCAAGCGTGTCGCCGCGATATCCAGCCAGCTTGCGGCCGTCGAAGGTAAACTCGACCGGCTGCTCGCGGACGATGCGGCCACCCACCGACAGCCGTTTGCGGTTCGAACTCATGCCGGTGATTTCCTGAGAGTTGATTTCCTGGCCCGCAATTTTCTGGCGAAGTCGACGGATGCGATGACGTGGTTGCGTGTGTCGCGTTCGACCACCAGCCATTGCCGGCAACCGGTCACGTGCTGCCAGTATTCACGGTGCGGGCCGGCCGGGTTTGTCCTGATATAGACGTAGCGGTACCAGGCCTCGGGATCGGGATCGTCATGGGCCGGACGCGTGACCGAGGCATCGCCGCCATAGCGGAACTCGTCGTGGTCACGCGGGCCGCAGCAGGGGCATTCGATGCGCAGCATTTTGTCCCGCCTCCTATTGCAGCCAGGCCGAAGGGCCGACACCGGCTTCATCGAGCGTGTGGCCGGTGCGGAAACGATCGAGCCCGTAGGCAGCGACCAAGGGATGCGGCTTGCCGTTGGCGATCGTGTGGGCGAAGCACCAGCCGGAAGCCGGCGTTGCCTTGAAGCCGCCATAGCACCAGCCGCCATTGAGATAGAGGCCGTCGATCGGCGTCGGGCAGATGATCGGGCTGGCATCGGGAGTCATGTCCATGACGCCGCCCCAGTGGCGCAGCAGGCGGACGCGCGAAATGCACGGCATCAGCGCAATGGCCGCCTCCGCCACCTCGCGCACGACGCCGAGATTGCCGCGCTGGGCGTATGAATTGTAGCCGTCGAGATTACCGCCGAAGACCAACCCGCCCTTGTCGGACTGGCTGACGTAGAAATGGTCGGCCCCGTAAGCGACGACGTGATCTACCAGCGGCTTCAGCGGCTCGGTGACAAAGGCTTGCAGGACGTGGCTTTCGATCGGCAGTTCCAGGCCGGCCTTGGCGCCGAGCACGGATGTATGACCGGCAACAGCGAGGCCGACCTTGCCGGCGCCGATCCGGCCTTTCGTCGTTTCGACGCCGACGATCCTGTCGCCGTCACGGACAAAGCCTGTCACCCCGCAGTTCTGGATGATGTCCACGCCATGGTTATCGGCGGCACGCGCATAGCCCCAGGCGACGGCGTCATGGCGCGCCGTGCCGGCGCGGCCCTGGAAGATGGCGCCGTGGATCGGGAAGCGGGCGGTGTCGGAAAAATCGAGGTAAGGCACCAGCCGGCGCACCTCTTCGCGGTCGAGGATATCGGCATCGATGCCATTCAGCCGCATGATGTTGGCGCGGTGGCTGAAGCCGTCGAGCTGATCGGCCGAATGCGCTGTGACGAGCTGGCCGCGCTGAGAAAACATGACGTTGAAATTCAGCGCCCGCGACATGCCCTCCCAGAGCTTCATCGAGAATTCGTAGAACTGGGTGTTGCCGTCGAGCAGGTAGTTGGAGCGGATGACGGTGGTGTTGCGGCCGACATTGCCGCCGCCGACATAACCCTTTTCGAGCACCGCGACGTTGCGGATACCGTGGTTCTCGGCGAGGTAGAAGGCGGTGGCGAGGCCGTGTCCACCGCCGCCGATGACGATCACGTCATAGGACGGTTTTGGCTCCGCCGCACGCCAGGCGCGCTGCCAATTCTTCTGGCCGGACAGCGCGTTGCGGAAAACCGAAAATGCCGAGTAGCGCGCCATGCGTGCGGCCTATCGAACGATCGGGCCGGCCGGCGTGCGGGTGAGCACTTCGGCACCCGCATCGGTCAACAGCACCGTGTTGGAGACGAAGTCGTCGCCGCGACCCGTTCCCATCAGCCACGACAGGATGTGGAAGCTCATCCCGGTCTCGATCTCGAGGTCGGAATCGTGCCTCAAGCCGGTCACCGAATTGCCGCCGGTCCATGACGGCGGCTGGCCGGCGCCGACGAGGTAACCGCAGTGATGGCGGCGATAGTGGGAAAGGCCGGCCTCGTCGGCGACGGCCTGCCAGGCGGCGTAGACATCGCGCGCCTTGGCGCCCGGCCGCAGCGCCTCGATGACCGCGTTGGACGCCTTGGCGGTCACCTCCGCCATTTTGGCATCTTCGTCGCTGATGTGGCCGATGCGAACAAGCCGGCCGAGCGGCGCGTGGTAGCGCGAGATGCACCCGGACAGTTCGACAAAGACCGGCTCGCCGTTGCGGTAAATCCCGTCGCCCCAGGTCGTGTGCTCTTCACCCAGGCGCGCGGCCGGGCGGATGAACGGTCCGAAGCCCGGCGCATGACCGCCGGCGCGGATCATTGCCGCAACACATTGGGCCGCGACCTCCTGTTCGGAGGCGCCGTCCGAGATCGCTGCGATCGCGGCGCCGGCAGCGGCGTCCGTCACCTTGGCGGCACGCCGCATCAGCGCCTGTTCCTCGGCGCTCTTCACCCGCCGCATCTTATCGACAAGACCGGAGACATCGCTCCATTTGGCGTCCGCCTGAGTCTGGAGCGCAACGGCAAGCCCATGGCTGAGGCCAGCCGTCCAGTATTCGAGGCCGATCCGCTTGCCGGACAAGCCGAGCTCTGCAAGCACCCGCGCGGCAAGGTCGGCCGCCGTTTCGCTGTCGGAGTGGCCACGGAATTCCGCTGCCTTCACTTGCTTCTCGATTGTCACCTTCTCCATCGAGCGGGTGACCAGGACAGGTTTTCCCCGGAGCGGGACGATCAGCAGGTGAGGGGCAAAATACCCCCAGTGGTCGAGGCCGGTGAGATAGAAGACGTTCTCCGGCGAGGCAAAAACCGCTGCGTCGAGCTCGCTCTCAACCAGTGCAGTACGGACCTTTGCCAAGCGGCCGGCGATTTCGGCTTCGGAAAACGGATTGCGGTCCATCGGGCGTCCTCGTGCTTGTTGCCGGCTTGGTGGCGGGCATGGTTCTTTTCGGCAGCCGGTTTCCCGGCTGCCATGTCAGTCGATGACGATGAGTTCGCGCGCCACATCGCAGAGGCGTTCGCCGCCGCGTTCCGTGACGACGAACGATTCCGAGATGGCGATGCCGAAATCGTCGAGCCAGACGCCGGCCATGAAATGGAAGCACATCCCAGGCTGCATCTCGGAAGTGTCGCCGGGACGAAGGCTTGCGGTGCGTTCACCCCAATCGGGCGGGTATGCGAGCCCGACCGGATAGCCAACGCGGCTTTCCTTCTTCAGCCCGTTCTTCCTCAACACCGCCTGCCAGGCGGCTTCCACCTCTTCGGCGGTGTAGCCGGGGCGCGCCTTCTCGAGGCCAGCGTCGACGCCCTCAACGATCGCCTTGGCCATGTCGAGGATGGCTTGCGGCGGGTTTCCGAAATGTACCGTCCGGGTCAGCGCCGCATGATAGCGGCGGCGCACGCCGGCGATCTCCAGAATGGCGAGGCCGCTGTCCGGCAGCGGCGCGTCGGACCACGTCAGATGCGGCGTGCCGGTGCCCTCGCCAACGGGCATCAGCGGACAGATCGCGGCATAGTCGCCGCCCGCTCCGGGCACGCCGATGATCTGCGCGTGATAGATTTCCGCAATGACGTGGTTCTGAGGCACACCGGGCCGCATTTTCTCTATGGCACGGTTCATGGCATGCGTGCAGATCGCACCCGCCTCGCGGATCAGCACCAGCTCGGCTTCGGAGCGCACGCCTGACCACCGGCCTGCCCGAGACAAAGGCCGCGCCCTGGGAACCATCCACAGTTGTCCAATGGGAGAAAAGCATGCTCAAATCATCGATATCGCGCCGCATGGTCGTGAAAGCGCGAGAAGGTCTCCATCATCGGGCCGTCCGGCTCCGGCAAGACCACGGTGCTGCGCATGCTGATGACGCTGGAGACGATCAATGACGGCGTCATCTGGGTCGAAGGCGAGCCGCTCACCCACATGCAGAGGAACGGCAAGCTTGTTCCCGCCGATCTCGCCCACATCCGCAAGATCCGCGCCAAGATCGGCATGGTGTTCCAGTCGTTCAACCTGTTCCCGCACATGACGGCGATCCAGAACTGCATCGAGGCCCCGATAACCGTGCTCGGCATGAAGCGGCCCGATGCCGAGGCGCGTGCTGCCGAGCTGCTCGACATGGTCGGTTTGTCGGAGAAGAAGGACCACTATCCCTCGCAGCTTTCCGGCGGCCAGCAGCAGCGTGTCGCCATCGCCCGCGCCTGCGCCATGCGGCCCAAGATCATGCTGTTCGACGAAGTGACCTCGGCACTCGACCCCGAACTCGTCGGCGAAGTGCTTGAAGTCATCCGAAAACTCGGTAGGGAACATGACCTCACCATGCTGATGGTCACCCACCAGATGGGATTTGCCAGGGAATTCTCCGATCGCGTCTGCTTTTTCCATGCCGGCAAGATCTGCGAGCAGGGGCCGCCAAGCGAGTTGTTCGGCGCGCCCAAGAACGAGCGGACGCGGCAGTTCCTGCACGCTGTCCTGGAGGCTGGATGACGCTTGAGACGGATGACAGGCTGCCAACGACGGTGACCGCCGCGCCGCCGCGCCCGCTCTCGGCACGGGAGCGGTTCGAGCGCATTTACCGGATATTGCGCGACCGCATCTGCCTGCTCGACTATGCGCCGGGAAGCCATCTGTCCGAGGAAGAACTTGCCCAGGAATTCGAGATCAGCCGCACGCCGGTCCGGCGTGTCCTGGCGCGCCTCGAATCCGAGGGTCTGGTTCAATCCGTCCACGGCGTCGGCACGATCGTCACCGACGTCGACATCGAGGAATTGCAGCAGGTCTATCATTTGCGTCTTGAGCTGGCGCTCCTCGTCGGCAAGCTTTCGCCGATCCCACGCACGGCGGACGACCTCGACCGGATACGGGCGCTCATCGCGCGCTGCGATGCCGATATACTCAATCCCGACCAGCGCGCTTTCCTGCGCCTCAACATGGATTTTTTCTACGAGCTCACGGCAATGACCGGCAACCAGCCGCTGCGCGAGATCAGCGAGCGCCTGTATTTTCAGGTCGCGCGCGTCGTCCTAAAGATGATGCCGCAACTGGGCCTTGTCGAGGAGTTCACCGCGTTCCGCCGCGAAATGGAAGAGGTCCTTGCCGCCGCCGAGATCGGCGACTGGGAGTCCATAGGACACATAAGGCGGGCGCATATTTCAATGAGCTTTCGCCGCATGATGCGTCATGCAGGCGAGGCGAATCTGGATAGAGCAACATAGTCAGCGCTTAAGATTGTGCTGGTGGTCCGCCGTCGAACTGGCTTCGTTTCTGAGGAAAGCATGGCCGCCCGCCCGGTGCCGACACAATTTGCCAGCACCGGGATGACTGACGCGGTTCGATGCTGCAGGCCCGCGCCGCCCTTAAAGAGGATCCTCACTCGGTATGTTGGCGGGGTTCCAGACGACCTCCCACAGATGTCCGTTCGGGTCGCGGAAGTATCCGGCATATCCGCCAAAGAACGTGTCCCGGGCAGGCTTGATGACCTCGGCTCCGGCGCGGGCGGCCTCATCCATCACTTGATCGACTTCTTCGCGGCGCACAACGTTGTGGCCGATTGTGAACGAGGTCGAGGTAATCGGCGCCTTGGGCAGGCCGGTGTCGTAGGCGAGGTCGTCCTGAGCCCAGATCGCGAGCTTCAACCCGCCGGACAGCGTGAAGAACGCGACGACGCCATGCTCGAACTCGCGGCCGATGATCCCTTCCGTCGGCAAGCCGAGACCGTCGCGGTAGAACACGAGAGAACTCTCGAGGTCGGCGACAGCGATGGTCAAAACCGAAATGCGCGGTTTCATGGCAGTCTCCTCTGGTTGTCGGAAATACCAGGATAAAGTCGGGCGACAGTGAGGACTTGAACAAAACGGCCAAAAGCGTGCCGCCAAGTCGAAGAACGCACCGAGGTTTCACTCGTTGTGCAGCAGGTGATGAATCTGTCGCGGGGTGCCTCCCGTCAGACGGCGGCTCTCTCGGACAAGATGCGCCTGATCGGAATAGCCCGCCTCGGCAGCCAGCATGGCGGTGGAGCTGTTGGAGTGGCTCGAAAGCCGCAGAAAGCGCTGGTAGCGGAGGATACGGTCAAGCGTCTTGGGGCCATAGCCGAAGCTCTCGTCGAAGCGCCGGCGCAATGTCCTTCGCTCATCTCGAGCGCGCGCATCAACCAAGGGACGAGCGGCGCGTCGGGTGGCGGCCCGCGCTCGATCAAGCGATATGCCGCCTGCATGGGAACGTCCGGCGCGCGGGAGCCCACCTCCTCGGCGAGGACCTGTTGGAGCGAGCAGGCCAGATCCTCGAGATTGTCGCTGGCGCGCACGCAACTGGCGAGGCGGCGAGCTCGCGCGCCCCACAAATCGTCGAGCGACAGCCTCTTGCCGACCAGCTCGATTTGGGGCACGCCGAGCCATGCCGCCGCCGCGGCAGGATGGAAGCGCAAGCCGATCACGACCTCGTCCGCCGCCAGAACCTCGGTCTGCGGCTCCTTGTCGGGGCCGGCAATTCGCAAGCTGCCTCCGATCCATTGCAAATCGATCGTTGCGTCGGGCATGATGACGATCGGCGGTGAGCCCGCCGGGTCCATTCGATGCACCCACACAGAAGCAAAGCTCCCGTGAAGCCGCGCCGACGCTGGACGTTGCTGAAATGAACCCGTTGCCTGCGCTGGGACGGGATCGCTCATCTCGCTCCCCTTCGGATTAGCGGCGGTGAACCTACGGCGCAGCGGCTCGCCCGGCCGTCGGTCGAGGCAATAATCTGCACCACCGACAACGTCTTCCAATCGAGAACGGTTGCAAGAATCGGTCGTTTTCTTCCGGCCGGACCGACGAGGGCAGGTGAGGGATGATGTCACGTGCATCGCCATCGGCGGCGCCGTGTGCGGCTCATACGTCGATGGCCGTTTTGTTCAATCCGGCAAGCGAGATGCGTGCTTATCTTTCCGCGTCGTACATCACACGAGAGGTACGCGTCATGAGCAACAACAACGACCAACGGATCGACTACGTCGAATTCAACGTGAAAGACATTCAGCGGTCACGCGACTTCTACGGAAAGGCGTTCGGCTGGACCTTCACCGACTACGGCCCACAATATTGCGAGTTCAACGACGGGCGCTTGTCAGGTGGCTTTGCTGCTGGCCCAGCGAGGTCCGGAGGAGGCCCGCTCGTCATTCTCTATGCCGAGGATTTGCCGGGAACGGTCAAGCGTGTCGAGATCGTCAGACCGATCTACGGCTTCCCCGGCGGCCGGCGCTTCCATTTCGCTGACCCGGATGGTTACGAGCTTGCGGTTTACACCGAGGACGGCAGCAAGGAATGAGCCGCACCGTTCGTGCGGCCTATTCCTCAAAGCGACCCGTGGCGTCACGATCGCGCTCGTACCGTCTCGTGAGCGGAAACGGCGGCAGCCAGGACTCGCGGCGGATGATCCAGCTTTCGTAGGTTGGCATAAGCTGGTCAGGCGCATCCAGGGACCCCAGGTTTACTTCGATTTCGTCTGCCGTGCGTGCGAAAATGGAGGAGCCGCAGCGGGGACAGAAAAACCGCCCGGCGTAGTCGCGTGTTTCGCCGTCGATCGTCACCGCATCCTCAGGAAATATCGCGGAAGCGTGAAAAAGGGCGCCATGATGCTTGCGGCAGTCGAGACAGTGACAAAGGCCGACCCGGTATGGGCGCCCCGACGCGACAATTCGGACGTTGCCGCACAGGCAACCGCCGGTGAATCGGTCCATGCTGCGTCTCCTCCAAAATCAAGCGGCCGGAATGGTTACAACGACCGGCACTGTTGTTGCAATCGCCGCGCCGCGGGCGGGGACGCGTCGGCGAATGACATTGCAGCCGCCTCTATCTGCCTTACGCGAGCTTGCCTCCGAAAATAGGCTTTGGTTTGTCATATGGAACGAAACGGCGCGTTCCATTGAGCGGCCAACTCGGCGGCCGAGGCGATCTTGACGCCGCAGTCGGCGAGTATGCGTGCGACCGTCGCTACCGGTTCGGCGTTGGACGAGGCTATGCTGCCGTCCGGAAGGAAAAGATTGTTTTCGAAGCCGACCCGGACATGGCCGCCAAGCAATGCGGCGGCGGTCACGCACGCCGCTTCGTAGCGGCCGAAGGCGCACACGCTCCAATGGTCGAAGCGCGGCATGTTCGCCGCGAGGAATGGCAGGAGATCGGCAGGAACGGACGTCTGTCCCGGCGTGTAGCGGCCTAGCACGTAGAGAACCGGTATGCTTGCCCAGGTGATCAGTCCGCGCTGCTGCATGTCCGCAAGCCTGACGGCCTCCTCGGGCGAATAGAGGATGATCTGCGGCGCAACCCCCTCGGTGTGCAGCCAGGCCATGAAGCGCGCGAAGGCGAGTTCCGATCCGGCATCAGGAACGATTTCGCGAAGCGCCAGGGAGACAGCTTGCGGCTTCACATCTTGTACGACGGCCATCTGTTGAGCCGGCGAATAGATACCGAGCGCCTCGGAGGTGATCTGGATTACCAAGCGGTCGCCGGCAGCACCGCGGATGGCGGCGATCGCCTGGCGGTAGGCGTCGGCGTCGAGCAGATGATTGCCACTTCTGTCGCGGACATGGACGTGGATCATAGCTGCACCGGCATCGGCGCATTCCGCGGCCGTCCTCGCAAGTTCGGCTGGTGTCAGCGGAATCGCCGGATGGTCTGCCCTGCTGCGACGTCCCCCGTTCGGCGCGACGGCTATGGCGATGCGGTCGAGACCATGGGCCGGCTTCATCGGGACGTTCTGTGAGTGACAAGATTCATATGAATCAATCTTTGACCACACTGAAACAGACGTTGCAATCGCTGGTCTGGCGAGCTAGCAATATCCATGGACCAGGAAGAGCTTGCTGGACAGATCGTCACTGCCTTCGACGGCATGTCGGCGCAGCTTCGGTCCGCCGCGCGCTATGTCCTTGATAAGCCGTATGATGTCGCGCTGTTGTCGATGCGCGAGCAGGCCCGGCACGCAGGAGTGCAGCCGGCGACGATGACGCGGCTGGCCCAGCATCTCGGCCTTGATGGCTACGAGGCGGTACGCGATATCTACGCCGCCGCGATCCGGGACGGCGAAATCGGTTTCGCCGGCAAGGCGGGCCTTCAGGTGGCCAGCCAAAAGCTCAAGGGCGACCACGCGCTGGCGGCCGATATTCTGGATTCGATTTCCAGCCAGCTTGCCCATCTCGCCGAAGGCAGGTCGATCGACCGTCTGGTCGAGACGGCCAGGGCGCTGAGTGCGGCAAGACGCGTCTATTGCCTCGGCCTGCGCTCAAGCCACGCAGTCGCCTGGCATCTGCATTACATCCTGTCGCTGATCGGCGAGAAGTCAGTGCTGCTGCACGGAATCGGCGGAACCGACGGTGACGCTCTGGCCCATGCGACAAAGGACGACGTGCTGATCGCCGCCAGCGTCCTGCCCTACACGCGCTTCACCATCGAGCTCGTCGAGTACGCTGCCAGCCGCGGCGTACCGGTCATTGCGATCACCGACAGCGGGGTAGCGCCCTTGGCGCTGCTTGCCGATCACCTGGTCGTCGTGCCGACCGGCAGCCCGTCCTTTTTCCACACCATGACGCCAGCTTTCATCGTTGCTGAGGTCCTCGGTGCTCTTGTCGCAGGGCAGGCAGGCGAGGGCGCTGTTGAGTCGCTGCGACGTTTCGATGAGCAGGGCGCCGCCCTCAAGACCCATCTGAACCAGCGTCCGCCGAAGAAAATGCCTATAAGGGACCGTCGATGACACACATTCTTCATCGAACCATCCACTCGACGCTGCCGGTCGCCGCTCGCGGCCAAGGCATCGAACTGTTCGATGCCGAGGGCAAGTCCTATATCGACGCGTCGGGCGGCGCCGCCGTGTCCTGTCTCGGCCACGGCCACCCCGACGTGATCGCTGCACTGCACGCCCAGCTTGACCGCATCGCCTACGCCCACACCAGCTTCTTCACCACCGAGGTGGCAGAGCGCTTGGCGGATCGGCTGGTCGAGGACGCGCCGAAGGGGTTGGACCATGTCTATCTGGTCAGCGGCGGCTCGGAGGCGGTCGAGGCCGCGCTCAAGATGGCCAGGCAATATTTTGTCGAGAAAGGTGAGCCGCAACGGCGCCATCTCATCGCACGTCGGCAGAGCTATCATGGCAATACGCTCGGCGCTCTCGCCACCGGCGGCAACGAATGGCGGCGCGCCCAGTTCAGGCCGTTGCTGATCGAGACCCACCATATCGACCCCTGTTACGCCTATCGCTATCAAAAGCATGGCGAAAGCGACGAAGCCTATGCGGCGCGCTCCGCCCAGCAGCTCGAAGACAAGATCCTCGAACTCGGCCCGGACGAGGTCATCGCCTTTGTCGCCGAGCCGGTGGTGGGTGCCACGCTCGGCGCCGTGCCGTCGGTCGCCGATTATTTCAAGCACATTCGCGCGATCTGCGACCGCTACGGCGTGCTGCTCATCCTCGACGAGGTGATGTGCGGCATGGGCCGTACCGGCACGCTGCATGCGTGCGAGCAGGACGGCATCGCTCCCGACCTGCTGACCATCGCCAAGGGACTCGGCGGTGGCTACCAGCCGATTGGCGCGGTGCTGCTCGGCCGGCATATCTTCGACACCTTTGCCCAAGGCTCGGGCTTCTTCCAGCATGGACATACCTATATGGGGCATCCAATGGCAGCGGCGGCCGGCCTTGCCGTGCAGGAGGTCATCCGGCGTGACCGTCTGCTCGACAACGTCAGCGCAATGGGCGCGCAGCTGGACGAACGCCTGCACCAACGCTTCGATAACCACCATCACGTCGGCGACATTCGCGGGCGGGGGCTATTTAGGGGAATCGAGCTGGTGGTTGATCGCGCCAGCAAGGAACCGTTCGACCAGAGGCTTGAACTCAACGCCCGCATCAAGCGCGAAGCAATGGCCCGCGGCCTGATGATATATCCGATGGCCGGGACGATTGACGGTGTGCGGGGCGTTCATGTGCTTGTGGCGCCGCCTTTCATCATTTCCAAACAGGATATCGATCGGATCGTCGAACGGCTCGGCGAGGCGATCGACGCTGCGATCGCTTCAGCGGCCTGACCCGCACGACGCGGACCGCCTCAAACCAGTTCCAACGCGTCATCGGCGACGGGCCGGGACACCCACCAGAGAGGTAGCAACCATGTACAGTTCGATGAAAACCCTGATCGGCGCGGCGGCCTGCATGCTGCTGGCGCTGCCATCCGTCGGAGCCGAGCAGCGCTTCGTCACGGTCGGCACCGGCGGGGTCACCGGCGTCTACTACGCCGTCGGCGGTGCCATTTGCCGACTGATGAACAAGGACCGGCAGAAAACCGGCATCCGATGCTCGACGGAGTCGACCGGCGGTTCGGTCTTCAACGTCAACTCCATCCAGACCGGGGACCTCGATTTCGGCTTGACCCAGTCGGACGTCCAGTACCAGGCCTACGAGGGGGCCGGAAATTTCGACGGCAAGCCGTTCAAGGATCTGCGGGCCGTGTTCTCCGTCCATCCCGAGCCGTTTACCGTGCTGTCGCGGCCGGACGCCGGCGTTACCAAATTCGAGGACTTCAAAGGTAAACGCTTCAACGTCGGCAATCCCGGGTCAGGCACCCGCTCGTCCATGGAGGAGTTGCTCAAGCAGATGGGCTGGACGCTCGGCGATTTCTCGCTTGCCGCGGAGCTGAAGGCGGACGAGCAGGGCAGCGCGCTGTGCGACAACAAGATCGACGGGTTCTTCTACGGCGTCGGTCATCCTTCCGCCGCGATCCAGGATCCGACCACGGCCTGTGGCGCCAAACTCATCCCGCTGACCGGTCCGGCAGTGGATGCGCTGTTGGCAGCTCATCCGTACTATTCGGTCGCCACCATCAAGGGCGGCATGTACGCCAATAATCCGGACGACGTGACGACATTCGGCGTCCGCGCGACAGTGGTGACGAATGCCAGAACGCCCGATGAGGTGGTCTACGAACTGGTGAAGTCGGTCTTCGAAAATTTCGACGACTTCAAGAAACTGCATCCGGCTTTCGCCAATCTCGATCCCAAGGAGATGATCAAGACCGGTCTATCGGCGCCAATGCATCCGGGCGCGGAGCGCTATTACAAGGAGAAGGGCTGGCTCTGAGGCCTTCAATGCGAGGCGCCCACGGCGCCTCGCATCGCAAATAATTGTGGGGAACGATGACAGATCAAAGCCAGCGGGCGGCAGCGCCTGACCAACCCGTTATCGACATCGACAAGCTCAGCGAGATCGTCGCCGAGGCCGACACCGGTGGGCGCAAGCCGACCGGCCGCACCGCGAAACTGATCCTCGGCGTATCGCTGGCATGGTCGCTGTTCCAGCTCTGGTATGCCTCGCCCCTTCCGTTCATGCTCAATTTCGGCGTCGTCAGCGACGGCATCGCCCGCTCCGTCCATCTGGCCTTCGCCCTGTTTCTCGCGATGCTGACGTTTCCGGCCTTCAAGACCTCGTCGCGCAGCCGCGTGCCGCTGCCCGACTGGGTGCTAGGCATCGCCGGGGCGGCGTCCGCCCTCTATCTGTTGGTCTTTTACAGCGATATCGCCCATCGGCCGGGTCTTCCTACTACGGCTGACCTTGTCGTCTCGATCGCCGGCGTCCTCATCTTGCTCGAGGCCGCGCGTCGCGCCGTCGGGCCTGCCATCACCGTCATCGCGGCGATCATGCTGATCTATATCTTCGCCGGGCCTCACCTTCCTGGCCTGCTTGGCCACAAGGGCGCGACGTTATCGCGCGCAGCCTCGCAGATGTGGCTGACGTCAGAGGGGGTCTTCGGTGTTGCCCTCGGTGTGTCCACCAACGTCGTCTTCATGTTCGTTCTGTTCGGAACATTGCTGGAACGCGCCGGCGCCGGCGGCTTTTTCATCCAGCTTGCCTTCTCGCTGCTCGGCAAATACCGCGGCGGTCCGGCCAAGGCCGGTGTCGTGGCTTCCGGCCTGACCGGCATGATTTCCGGCTCGTCGATCGCCAATGTCGTGACCACCGGAACCTTCACCATCCCGTTGATGCGACGGGTCGGATATTCTGCGGTGAAGGCGGGCGCCATCGAATGCGCGGCCGGCGTCAATGGTCAGCTGATGCCTCCGGTGATGGGCGCGGCCGCGTTCCTGATCGCGGAATATGTCGGCATCTCCTATGCCGAGGTGGTGAAGCACGCCTTCTACCCAGCGCTGCTGACCTACGGCTCGTTGTTCTACATCGTCGATATCGAGGCGATGAAAACGGGGATGAAGGGCCTGCCGTCACGCAGCACGCACTCCGCATTTCAGGGTGCGCTGCGCGGGCTGATGGGCATATGCGGCTTCATCGTCCTCGCAGGGCTTGTCTATTACGGCATTGGCTGGACGAAGATCGTTTTCGGCGCCGCCGCGACCTGGATGATCACTGCCGCGCTGATCGTCGTCTACATCGGCCTTGTCGCCTACCGGGCGCGCTATCCCGACCTGCCGCTGGAGGATCTGGAGGGCGAGATAGTCAGGATTCCGCACTTCGGCGAAACGGCGCGCACCGGCCTGCATTTTCTGCTGCCTGTGATCCTGCTGATCTGGTGCCTGATGGTGGAGGAGTTGTCGCCCGGCCTGTCGGCATTCTGGGGCGCTGTCGCCCTGATGGCGCTGATCGTGACGCAGCGGCCGCTCACCGCCTTTTTCCGCAAGGACCGCGCGCTGGCACGGCATTGGCTTCACGGTTTCGACGATCTGGTCGGTGGCCTGTCCGCCGCCGCACGCAACATGACGACGGTCGGCATTGCCACTGCGACGGCCGGCATCATCGTCGGCACGGTTCTGCTCACAGGCATCGGGCTGGTGATGACCGAGCTGGTCGAATTCATCTCGGGCGGCAGCTTCATCGTCATGCTTTTGTTTACCGCGGTGATCTGCATCATTCTCGGCATGGGCATGCCGACCACTGCAAGCTATGTCGTCGTCGCCACCTTGATGGCGCCGGTCATCGTCGATTTGGCGGCGCAGAACGATCTTGCCGTGCCGCTGGTCGCCGTCCACATGTTCGTTTTCTATTTCGGGCTGATGGCGGACGTGACGCCGCCAGTGGGGCTGGCGGCTTATGCTGCTGCGGCAATTTCCGGCGCCGATCCGGTGAAGACCGGCATTCAGGGCTTCACGTACGAGATCCGTACCGGCCTGCTGCCGTTCATCTTCATCTTCAACACCGGACTGCTGATGATCGATCTCGAAGGTCCGTTCGATTTCGTCGCGATGGTGGTGACATCGACGCTGGCCATGATCTCGTTTGTAGCGGCGACGCAGAATTGGATGCTCGTGCGCAACCGGTGGTACGAGACGATTGCGTTGCTTCTGGCCTGTTTCATCTTGTTCAGGCCGGGATTGTTGCTCGATCAGGTGAGCGAACCGTATCGGGCAGTACCCGCCTCCGAACTCAGCCGTATCGTCGACGAGACAGCCGAGGGAGGCGCGGTTCGCTTGCGCCTGACGACATTGAACCTCAACGGCGATGAGATATCGAAGCTGGTTCGGCTACAGCTCGGGCCTGAAAATTCACCGGCCGAACGCCTGAAGGCTGCGGGCCTGGATGTCAGCGCGCTTGGCGAGAGCGTGACGGTCGGTGTCGTGCGACTGGGCAGCCAGGCGGCCAAATTCGGCCTGCAGCCCGGCGACGAAATCAACCAGGTGCTAGTCCCTGCGGAACGGCCGTCGCGCTACTGGTTTACCATCCCGGCCCTGTTGTTGCTCGGTCTCGTCTTCTGGGTTCAGAAGCGGCGAAGGCGGATAGCTGGGCTGTAAGCGTCTTGTGAGCGGAAGAGTCTTGGCCAGCATGTCAGTAACAAGAGAACCAAACGGCGCCGCGGAACCGGCTAACGTGGAAATGCGCATGACGACGCGCGACCGCCCCTTCGAACCCGTCGACTACGGGCTTTACGCGCTGACGGTCATCGCCTGGAGCGCATCTTGGTTCGCCATCGAACTTCAGGTCGGCAGCGGGGTGTCGAACGAGGTCAATCTGGTCTGGCGCTTCGCCATCGCCACGCTGCTGATGTTTGCCTGGGCGGGTTTTTCCGGTCGGCGGCTCCGCTTTCCAATCACCGATCATTTGCGCTTTGCTGTGCTCGGTATCCTCATCTTCTCGTCGAACTTCCTGTTTTTCTATTATGGCGCCGGCTATCTCGTCAGCGGCTTGCTCTCGGTCGTCTTCTCGCTCGCCTCGGTCATCAACATGCTGCTCGGTGCCTTGGTCATCGGCGAGCGCCCGGCGCCGCGCATTCTCGCCGGCGGCATCATCGGCTTCGCCGGAATAGCGCTGATGTTCTTTCCCGAAATCGCCGCGAACGGGCTTTCCGGTGGCACGTTGGTGGGCCTTCTGCTGTGCCTCTGCGGTACGCTGAGCTTCTGCGCCGGCAATCTTGTCTCCGTCGCAAACCAGCGCCGCGGCCTGCCGCTCGTTTCAACCAGCGCCTGGGGCATGCTTTATGGCACTCTGTGGTCGGCGTTCCTGGCCTTCCTGCTCGGTGAGCCGTTCGTGTTCGCGACGACCGCCTCTTATATTGGCTCGCTGGTCTTCCTCGCCGTCATATCGACCGTCATGGCTTTCGCCGCCTATCTGACGCTGCTCGGACGCATTGGCGGCGCCCGCGCCGGCTATGCGACCGTCATATTTCCCGTCTTTGCGCTTTTGATCTCCACGGCGCTGGAAGGCTATCACTGGACCGCGTACGCGATCATCGGGCTCGTCCTCGTCGCCGCCGGAAACGTCCTGGTCATTCGCGGAGGACGGCGCTGACGCATGGAATGCTTGCGCAATGCCGCCGCGTTCCGGTTGCGCGGGCCGCGGTGCCTGTCGAGCTTGACTCTCTGCATCCTCCGTTTAAGCTGCGGTCAATGGGTCAGACCAATGTACCAGGAGTGGCCCCGGGAGGAACTAAACGCGCATGCCGATCCAGGCAGTTGAACCACGCCGGCTTTACCGACAGGTCGCCGATCAGCTCAGGCAGCTGATCGATGCTGGCGAGTTTTCCGTCGGCGACCGTCTGCCGACCGAGCGGGATCTGGCCGACCAACTCGGAATTTCCCGCCCGACGGTCCGTGAAGCGCTGATAGCTTTGGAGGTCGAAGGCCGCATACGCATCCGCGTCGGCTCGGGTATCTACGTCACCGATCCGCCGAGCGCCGCCGCCTCCGAACCCGAAGTCGAGGAAGGCCCGTTCGAGCTGTTGCGCGCGCGCGAATTCGTCGAAGGCGCGATCGCCGCCGAAGCGGCCCTTCACGTGCGGCCTGCAGATATCGAACGGCTCGACGACGTGCTGCGCCGGATGGAGGCCATGCTTCACCCCAACAAGATGACCATTGCGCTCGACCGGGAATTCCATACCGCTGTCGCCGGCATTCTCGAGAACGCGGTGCTGGTGCGCTTCATCGGCGAGCTTTTCGACCAGCGCATGAACCCGTACTTCGAACGCCTGTCGATCTATTTCGAGACCAGCGATTCCTGGCAGGTCGCGGCAAAGGAACATCGTGCCGTGCGCGACGCAATTGCCGCGCGCGACCCCGAGCGGGCCAAGGCCGCCATGCAGCAGCACCTGCGCCAGTCGCAAATCAGATTCTCACGCAATTTCGATGAGAGAGCCGCAGCCAAGGAGGTTGCGGAATAGCAGTTGGCCGGGGGGAGATCCGGCCGTCAAGTTCAACCAGGGAGGAATTAGATGCTGAGAAAATACGCAGTTCTGCTCGGTGCGATCGTCGCAATTGCCATACCCATGACGTCGGCCTCGGCGGAAACGGTCCTGAAATGGGCACATGTCTACGAGACGACGGAGCCCTTCCACACCGAGTCCGTGTGGGCTGCCGACGAGATCAAGAAGCGTACCCAGGGCCGCTATGCCATCGACGTCTATCCGGCCTCGCAGCTTGGCAAGGAAGCAGACATCAACCAGGGCCTGATGCTCGGCACCGTCGACATCATCATTTCCGGATCGAGCTTCGCGGCGCGCGAATATCCTCCGATCGGCGTCACCTATTTCCCATACACTTTCCGCGATGCCGACCATCTGCTGAAATACACCAAAAGCGACGTCTACAAGGCCCTGACCAAGGGCTATGAGGACAAGACCGGCAATCATATCGCCGCCACCACCTATTACGGGACGCGGCAGACCACCTCGAACCGGCCGATCGCCAAGTGCTCCGACATGCAGGGCCTGAAGATGCGCGTTCCCGACGTGCCGGCCTATCTGGCCATGCCGCGTGCCTGCGGCGCCAACACGGCGCCGATTGCCTTCGCCGAAGTCTATCTCGCTCTGCAGAACGGCACGGTCGAGGCCCAGGAGAACCCGCTGACCACCATCGAGGCGAAGAAATTCTACGAGGTGCAGAAGAACATCGTGCTCACTGGCCATATCGTCGATCATCTCAACACCATCATATCGGCGTCGCGCTGGGCCTCGCTGTCCGACGAGGACAAGAAGATCTTTACCGAGGTCATGCAGGAGGCTGCCGCCCGCGCCACGGCGAAGATCGTCGCCCGCGAAAAGGAACTGGTGCAGGTATTCAAGGACCGCGGCATCACCGTAACCGATGTCGACCGTGCCGACTTCGAGAAGAATGTGCTGGAGAAGGTCACCTTCGAGGAGTTCGGCTACAACAAGGCCGATTGGGAAGCGATCCGCGCTATCAAGTAGAGCATCGGAAACCGGATGCTCAATCAAGAGGATAGGGCGGCGATCGGATTAGCCGCTTGCCCATCCGTCCGGCTTCAAATCGTGCCGGACGGCCTTTCCAATCCTTGACGACCCACCAGCTTCGGGAGCCCGTGCCAATGGCCGAGGAACACCACACCGAGATCACCGTCGAAGAGATTGTGCACGCCTTCGAGGAGGTGCCGGTACACGTCGACCTGTCGGACCACGGTATCGAGGACTGGGTCACGCTTGCTGTTTTCTGGGGCATGGTCGTGTGTGTCTTCCTGCAGTTCTTCACCCGCTATGCGCTGAACAACAGCTTTGCCTGGACCGAGGAGATCGCCATCAACGCGCTCGTCGTCGTTGTCTTTCTCGGCGCCGCCATGTGCGTGCGCCTCTCGCGCCACATCCACGTCGACGTGCTTTACCACTATCTGCCGGAGCGTGTCGGCCGCTGGCTGGCGCTCGCCGTCGATATTATCCGCATCGCATTCTTCGCCTACGGAACATGGCTGATGTGGCGCTACGTCACGATCGTGGCGCATGAGCGCATGGTCACCGTCAACCTGCCGCGGCGCTGGTTCTTCTACGCCGTTCTGGCGGGCTTCGTGCTGATGCTTCTGCGCTCGATCCAGGTCTTCATCGGCAATTATCGGCGCGGCTATTCGGTGCTCGAGCGTCCCGGTGCGTTCGAGACGGCGGGGGTCTGAGCGATGCTGCTTCTGGTAGGGGGCTTTCTTGTCCTGATGCTTATCGGCGTGCCGGTCGCTGTTTCGATGGCGGCCGCCTCGATCCTTTACCTCGTCATCTACGGCGTCGCGCCCGATATCATCGCAGCCCAGCGCATGATCGCCGGGGTGGAGAGCTTTCCGCTGCTCGCCGTTCCCTTCTTCATCCTGGCCGGCAACCTCATGAACATCGCCGGCGTCACCGGACGCATCTATTCCTTCGCCCTTGCCCTGGTCGGCTGGATGAAGGGCGGCCTGGCGCAGGTCAACATCATCGGATCGGTGATCTTTTCCGGCATGTCGGGCACCGCGCTCGCCGACGCCGCCGGCATTGGCACGATCGAGATCAAGGCGATGAAGGACCACGGCTATCCTATCGACGCCGCGGTCGGCGTCACCGCCGCTTCCGCGACGCTCGGGCCGATCTTTCCACCCTCGCTGCCCTTTGTCATCTACGGCATGATGGCCAATGTCTCGATCGGCGCGCTGTTCATGGCCGGCATCCTGCCCGGCGTGGTCATGACCGTGCTGATGATGATTACGGTCGCCATCTTTGCCTACAGTCGCGGCTGGGGCTCCGACACACCTTTCGAGCTTCGGCGGCTCGCCGAAGCGGCGGGCGAGGTGCTGGTGGTGGCTGCCTTTCCGATTGGCTGTTACGTGCTTGTGCAACTTGGCCTGTCGATCAACATCGCGGTCGGCATCGCGCTGCTGGTTCTGATCGCGGCGGACTGGTATTTCGATTTCTCCGCGGTCATGGCGCTGATGACGCCGGTCATCCTGATCGGCGGCATGACTATGGGCTGGTTCACGCCAACCGAAGCGGCGATGGCGGCTGTGATCTGGTCGCTTTTCCTCGGGCTGGTGCGCTACCGCACGATGACGCTGCGTTTGCTCGCCAAGGCCAGCTTCGACACGATCGAGACGACCGCCTCGGTGCTTTTCATCGTCACCGCCGCATCGATCTTCGCCTGGCTGCTCACCGTCAGCCAGGCAGCACAGCTGTTTTCGAACTTCATTTTCGCGCTCACCGAAAACAAGTGGGTCTTCCTGATCCTGGTCAACATCCTGATGCTGGTGGTCGGCTGCTTCCTCGATACGATCGCCGCGATCACCATTCTGGTGCCGATCCTGCTGCCGGTTGCCGCTGTCTACGGCATCAACCCGGTGCATTTCGGGCTGATCATGACGCTCAACCTGATGATCGGGCTTTTGCACCCGCCGCTCGGCATGGTGCTGTTCGTGCTGTCACGCGTCGCCAAGCTTTCGGTCGAGCGCACCACCATGGCGATTCTGCCGTGGCTGGTGCCGCTTATCGTGGCGCTGCTTCTGATCACCTTCATACCCGCCATCACGCTTTGGCTGCCGACCGAGATGGGCCTGATCCGGTGAGTGGCCAGGTGATTGCCGCGACGCTGTTCGGCGCGCAGGACCTGCGCGTCGTGGAGCGTCCGCTCGAACCGCTGGCGCCAGGCATGGTGCGGGTGCGCTTCGGGGCAGGGGGCATCTGCGGCTCCGACCTGCATTATTTCCGACATGCCCGTACCGGCGACTTCGTGGTGACCTCGCCGCTTGTCCTCGGCCACGAAATCTCAGGCGAAATCGTCGAGATCAACGGCGCGGCACCCGGCCTGGGCGTCGGCGACCATATCGCGGTCAATCCGTCGCGCTGGTGCGGGCATTGCGCGCGATGCCTGGAAGGCCGCGCCAATCTCTGCGAAAACATCTATTTCATGGGCTCGGCATCGAAGACGCCGCATATGCAGGGCGGTTTCGCCAGTCTGTTCGACGCCACGCCCGCGCAATGTTTCAAGGTTCCATCTGACGTGGCCTACCAGGCGGCGGCACTTGCCGAGCCGTTGGCGGTCAGCCTGCACGCCGTCGCGCGGGCGGGCGACATCAGGGGCTGCAACGTCATCCTGTTCGGTGCCGGTCCCATCGGTCTCTTGACCATGCTCGCGGCCAGGCTTGCCGGCTGCGGTGAACTGACCGTCGTCGATATCGCCGCCGCGCCGCTCGCCTTCGCCCGCAGATTGGGCGCCGACAGGATGATCGACATTTCCGGCGGCGACGCCGAGCTCCAGGCGCTCACGACGGATGGTTCGCTTGACGTGGCGTTCGAGATTTCGGGCAGCGCGGCCGGCCTTGCCGCTGCGATCGCCAGCGTCCGGCGCGGCGGCACGGTGGTTCAGGTCGGCAACCTTCCCGGGGGCCAGATTCCACTGCCGGCCAATGCGGTGATGGCCAAGGAGATCGACCTCAAAGGCACCTTCCGCTTCGGTACAGAGTTCGGTCGTGCAGTCGACCTCATTGTGTCGCGGGAGGTGCACGTCCTCAAGTTGGTGACAGCGGAGCGCACGCTTTCTTCGGCCCCCGATGCGTTCCGACTTGCCGCCGACCGCACTCAGAGCGTCAAGGTCGTGCTGACCGCGGACTGATTGTGAATTTGCGGGCCTGTTTTGAAAGCGACCATGGCGGTCGGCTGGGCAGGTACATACAGAATGTGAGTCGCCCGGTGCTGGCTTCCTAGACTAGCATCACACAGAGTCTGCGCGTGTCGTCTCACAACCCGACGCCGCGCTTCTTTCCCAAGCTCCAATCCATGCCCCCTGTATCCGGACACACGACTCCGGAAACCTGATTGCCAAAGCGCTTTTCGAGCGGTGGCGACCAGGGCACGAGCCTGAAGTCCAGACCATTGTCGATCATCGCGAACCGGCCGGAAGCCAGCGAGAAACGCTGCCGGTAAATCCCAGCCACATGGTCGCCGTTGGCAGCGTTTCTGAATGACAGGCCGGTCTCGGCGGCGAGGCGGGCACCGAGCGATTCCACCTCATGATCGTGTAGCGTATCGATTAGATTGCGCGCTAGAACAACGCGCTGTCCCTCGCGCCTGGCCAGATCGCGCCTGACAAGCTCGTCGACCCGATCTTCCAGTGCCTGTCTTACCTCCCCGCCAAAGCCGCTGTCGCGCAGTTCGGCTGGCTTACGCGCAACAAGTTGCCGATCGAGCCAAGTCGCGCCGGAAGCATGGACCTGCTGTTCGATCGAAAGGTCAGAGCGGACGGCGAGACGCACCTTGCCAGAGCCATTTGCATCCGCATCGCGGCACAACTCCACGACCGAGCCTGGGTCTGAGTCCCCGGCCGCGTCAGGGTCATAGAAGCGAATGTGGTGCGGGCGACCGTCGATGCCGTCGACGATGGCGTAAGTCGAGCCGCGCAGTTCGTCGAGGCCACGTTCGAGCAGTCGCCCGATCACCGGCGCATCAATCTTTTCGGCCGCGAGCACATACTCCATAGTCCCTCTTTCTAGCCCCCGCGCGGTGACGCTACGGTGCATGCGCTTGATGATGTCGCCGCGTTCGCCGAGGCCGCGCAAAGTCGCCTCGGCCTCTTCGGCCATCATCCATTGGCCAGGATGGGTTTCATAGGCGAGGCCCAGTCTTTCCAGTTGCCGGAGCCGGCCGACCTTAAGCCCCAGGAACTCGTCGGGCTGACAATCAGGATGTGGCGCGAGTTCAATGATGCCATGACGGTCAATGTCGCGAACAAGCTGGCGATCCAGCTGCGTCCAGCGCTCAGTGTCGACCTGCCGCTCTGTGGCCTGGCGGATGTCGAGGTCGGTGCGGAGCCCCAGCGTCTGGGTGAGAATGTCGCTTGCCCGATCGCGCATGCCCTGGCGGATGTAGTCGCGCGAGATGACAAGATTCTCGCCATCGTCGGCAATGCCGCGAACGAGGATGTGAACATGCGGATGTGCGGTGTTCCAGTGATCGACGGCAATCCAGTCCAGCCTCGTGCCGAGGTCGCGCTCCATGTCGACCATCAGATCGCGAGCGACGGTCTTGAGATCACGGAGCTCCATTGCATCGTCCGGCGAAACGATGAAACGGAAGTGATGACGATCGTCCTTGCAGCGGTCGGAGAACGCGTCATGGTCTGCCTCTTCGGTGTCGGGGCCGAACATCCTCGCCTTCTCGCCATCACGTGTAACACCTTCGCGGCGAAGGTACTTGAGATGGGTGGCGAGTGGTGCAGACCCTCTGAATTGCCGCACCACACGGGTCTTGACGACGGCGCCTCGTGAGCGCTCAGAGATAAGGTGACTGGCGCGGATGCTTGCTGACCTGCCGCGACCAAACGTTGAAGCTCGTGGGGAGGTGATCCGGCCCTCCCTTGTAAGATGACCGCCAGCACGCTGTGTGGCCGCAAGCGCCTGAAAGATGAAGGGCCGCGCGCGCTGGCTGGCGCGGGAGCGGATGCGACCAGGGCGGACGCGAAAGCTATCGTCACGTTTCATGCCAGGCGGCCACGAGGTGCGGTTTCCGTTGGAAAGACCGAAAAATGCGAGTAGCGCACATCGCCGTTTGTGCCAGCACATCGCGAATTGCGTTGAAACTCACAAGGAAAACAATCGGCCGACCGAGCCGCGCCTCGCGGCCCTTTATCCTGCCAATCTCTGCCCCCTCATTTGCGGCCAACCATTCCGCCGCAATGTCCGCGACGGAACAGGCCGGAATGCAATCGAGGAGGAATCTGCCGATCATCGCAAGGCCGGTGAAGTGCGCTGAGCGAATAGCCCGGGAACAGCGGGGTTCGGCCAGAAACGGCTCTCACCTGGCCATGGCTCGATCGCGGTCAGGTCAGCAACAGAATTGCCCGTTAGCGACTGCATTGTGGACGAATGAATCGCCGCAAAGGTGGTCTCTGCATAGCCATTGCCATTCAATGCAGCGGCGTTCCGAATGTAATGGGTATGCGCAAAAAGCGCGGTACTGCGTGAGGTGCCTCTGTCTCTTCCTTGCTGTGCACACCTCGGACTGGGAACTGAGTCATTGATAAGCGGCGCGAGTTTCCTGACGTAGTCGACCGTCTCGCGTGGCAGAGGACGGCCGGTGGACAAATGTTCCTTGTACCGTCCAGGGCCGGCATTGTAAGCGGCAAGAAAGCCGCGGCGCCCGAAGGTGTCGAGCATGTCGCGAAGATACGCAGCGCCTGTAAAGATGTTGTCACGCGGCTGATAGGGATCGTCGCCGAGTCGGTGCTTGATGCGCAGTTCTTCCCAGGTCGCCGGCATTATCTGCATCAGCCCCATTGCGCCCTTTCTTGAACGCGCTCGAACATCGCCGACGCTCTCGACATGCATGACGCCGGTAAGCAAACGCTCCGGAATGGCGAACCGTTTAGCCGCTTGCCGGATATGCCGCGACCACTGGCCAGCCGACAAGATCGTGCTCTCGGAGTGAGCCGACCGTTCACCATGAGAGCATGCGTTTGCAACAGCTTCCGGAGTCGCGAAGGCGAGCACGATGCATGTGGCAATCCTTGTCACACCGCTGTGGACGGCATCCCGCCGACCCCGGAACCGATGAGCTGCCAGCCCGCTACGGTGTTCACTTCCGTTAAGCGCGACGCCTCGCTGGCCCGACCAGCTTTGCCAAAACGCTGATGAAATCGGCCTCTGGATTGACAAGCAAGTGTCCGGACGCCTCTGATGTTCGTCGCGCGCTGCTGCCGGACTGGCGATCCTCTCCAAGGCTTTGGCCGGCGTCCGATCGGTCAAAGGCGTTGACGAGGAAGATTCATCGAAGGGCTCAAACAGCATCTGTTCAGCCTCGCCCCTCGCGCTTCGGTGACCGGTTCCAGTGCAGGCTCCAGACGCGGTTCTCGGCGTCGGACCGGAACAGCTTCGCGCGGATCGGCTGCGTAAAGGACGGGTCGTCAATTGAGACGGAGATATAGTCCCCAGCCTTGTCTCCGGTGCGGTCCCACGCCGCGCCGACCGCCATTCCCTCGCAATAGACGAGGTGGTCGGGCGCGTTTTCAGTTTTGGATCTCTCAGCAGGCAGGATGGCAATCTTCGCCTCGATCGTCAGCGTTGAGAGATTGCCGAAGAAGCCGTCATCATTGCGTGTGAAGGTGCCGATCTGGGGCATTGCAGTGCTCCTTTCATGAGTGTTCAGTGAGCGTTGAGCCGAGACGTGACGGTTCGCCGGGAAAAGCCGTTGGTGACATCCAGCGCCGGAGCGGCGCGTTTCGCGGTCCAGACGGGAACCGCGCGGGCAACAATCAATGAGAGCGGGAGCGGACCGAAATAGCGGCTGTCAAAACTTCCGGTAGCGTCCGGGTTCATGAGGAAGACCTCGCCGTCGGCGATCTCGTGGCAGCCCCGCCAACTGGGCAGGGGTCGACCGCGGCTGTCACGCTCGCGTGCATGCCCATAGGTCCTGCCGTTGACGATGATCGCTGTACCTTCGCGGCAGACTGTCGTGCCCCCGAGTGCCAAAACCTGCTTCAGGAGCGGCACGTTTTTCGGCAGATATCCGCGTCTTGCCATGAAGGCCGCCAATGGCTCGGGCGGCACGATGACGGCGATGCTGGCAACACGGATTTTGTCGGCCGGCAGGGTGCGATAGAGCCCGATGGGGACGCTTGCGGACGCGTTCCAGATAGCCAGCGGCGGATGACTAATCCACGGCGGCGCCGCGGCGAGCACTGAGCCGCCAACCATCGCGGCGATGATCTTCATGCGCTTGCTCATGACTCGATCGTGGGGCGCAACAGGGAAACGTTACGACGCTTGTGCCTGTAGAGACTCGGGCGCTCGCATGCGGCCATCCAGCTGTGGACGCGCTGATCAGGCCACATCAAGGCCGGCGTCTGGTGCTGTCTCGTCGCGAGCAGGCGCTGCCGCAATCTCGTGGCGTGGGCGTGGATGGTTTGCGGCGCGGCCCAGACTGGAATGTCAGCGTGCCAAATCGTTGCCATGCCGGGCACATCCGCCACCTCAACCCAGCACGGTTGCTTGTCCGCATGAGCATGGATCGGTGTCAGGCGGCGGGATTTCACCAATAGGGCGAGCAGCCACACCACGAGATCACGCGTACCGCATGGAGCGAAGCCAGACGAGTAAGCGTGAGACAGCGCAAGCTGCTGCTGAATGGTCTCGGGATTCTGCATTTCATTGTGCCACAGATCAGGAGCTGCGGTCGCGCCTGCCGACATAAGCCGGCGCGCGGGCTGCATAGGGTTTTGCCGGCGGAACATTGGTCGCATTCGCATCGCTGGTGGAGGTGCGCGCGCCGAGCTCTATCCAGGCATGCAAGTCGTCGATGTCGTAAAGGACGCGTCCGCCGATCTTTCGGTATTTTGGCCCGGTTCCATAGGTCCGGTGCTTTTCGAGAGTACGGGCGCAGAGCCCGACGATGGGTGCTGCCTCCTTCGTGCGGAGGTATTTTCGGGGCGCGTCCGCGGGACCCTTCGACATTTGCTCGATCTCCGTTCGGTTGTGCTGTCATCCTGGCCTGCCGGGACGCGCAAAGCGGACCATGCTCGAATGGGCAAAAGAGAGGGAGGGCAAAGATCGGGGGCGTGTTGTTGCTACCCCGAAGAAGGACTTCGGCGGCCGGACTTCCCGCTGCGACTGTGGGGGTACAAGAGAAGGTCGCGATAGCCGCCAGCGACTAAAAAAGCTGCACGGCGCAAGATAGCCCGGACCTTGTGCCGGAGATGATGATCACGCCAGTCCCGCGGTACAATCGGCTCTCGCGACAACAGCACCTCCGCGATCTGACGATAGGTTGCACCCATGTGGTGACCATCATGCGCGCGCAAATTGAGGATGTGCCTGACCTTGGTCTGTTGCGGTAGGGAGCCGTAGGATGGACTGAAAGCTCGGCCGTTCAACGCCCGCCAGAGCCGGCGCGCCGCATCGAGCCGCGTCTCAAATGCAGCGTCGAGGGGCAGATAAATAGCATCGAATTCGCCGGAGCGGTCTTCGCAGACCAGATGGCTCTTCCCGGTTGAAGCAGACCAAAGAATGTGAAGCCCTTCCTCCTGCTGCCAGACCCTGGCTCCGATAAGTCTGGAAGGCCGAATTCTCTGATGAGAGGGGCTGATGGAGGCGGACATTCGTGTGGCCCGCAGCACGCGCGGCGAGGCCTGTTCTGTCCAGACGATATTGTCAGCCTGCGGAAATCCGGCACCGGCAGTTTTGAAATCGCGCACCCCAACGGGCAGCGAAGTCGCGCTGATCGACAGGATCTTCGGAACCTGAGAGCCGCGAGGCGATCTGGCGGCACTCGGCGACAAATTTATTGTTCCGGATCAGATATTCGGCGGCGAACTCCACAGCTTGGTAGCTGCACATGTGCTCGTAGGCCGCCGGTTCGGTCCAATCGCCCTGCACGGTTCCTGTCCTCTCCGCATAACCGCATCTGAGGCCCCGGCACCAACATTCAGAGTGATGAACAGATTTGAATAGTTGGAGAGTGGGCAAATCGTTGCGCAGATTCAGCAAAGCATGACAAGGCGCTCAATGGGGAGCGCCTCCTGCGAGAAGATACCGGTAGCCGCTGGTCGTCATCCATCGCGCGCGTGCAAGATGGGTTTCCCAAGACCTGAACGCCCGCTCAGGCTCCTTTTCTGGGTCAATGTGCAGAACGATCCTGGCCACCTCTCGCCAATCGGCATCTTCCGCCGCCGCATCAAGCAGGCGAATGTAGGTAAGTAGCCGCTCCTCATCATAGCCGGTCAGGATCGGGTCATCCGGGGCCGTGTCGGCGACATCAGGATCGAGCAGTGGCTTGAGCAAGCGATTTCCAATCGTCTAAGTCAATTTGTCGAGAATACTCCGTGGCTGAATACTCGACAAGCATTGCACTCGCGGACATGGAAATACGCGAGGTATTTGCGCGCAATCTGAGGCAGCACCGAAAGGCGGCGGCGCTTTCGCAAGAAGAACTTGCCCACCGTGCGGACGTTGATCGCACCTATATCAGCGCGTTGGAACGCAGCGTCTACGGCGCGACGATAGACGTTGTCGACAAGTTGGCAAACGTTCTCGGCATCGAGGCCGCAGATCTGCTCAGACGTCCTGCACCAAATGTTCAAAGATGATACTTGCTTCAGCGTCCACAAGTTAAAGACAGCTCCCGCCCGGTTCGCGGGCGGGAGCTCGCGGCTTTCTCAATCGCGGTTGCGGCGGCCGTTGGACCGGGACCAAATGAGGCTGTGGCCTTCTCCGTCCTCATCGTCGAAGAGGTTGGCGTAGATCGGAGCGGTGAAGCTTGGATCGTCCAACTTCAGGCCGAGATAGTCGCGGTCCTCACTGGAGCGCTTGGCCCAGGCGGCGCCGATCTCGACCTGCGCTACGAAGACGCGATGGCTGGGGGCGCTGTCGCCGGAGCGGTTTGCCTCGGGCACGATGCGGACGTTTTTGGCCTGAAGCGAGAGGGTGACGATTTCGCCGGTGAACTCGTTGTTGTCGGTCTTTTTGAACGTTCCGATGGTCGCCATGAGCCTTCTCCTTGTACTCTGTTTCGAGCCCGCACCATTGCGGCCTTGATGGCGATCTGCGGGCCGGAGGCAATCGACGCCGCATCGCTTGCGACCGCAGCATCAGCGGAGGATGACAGCCAAGCGACTTTGTTGTTTCGCGAGGAATGACGGCGAAGCCGGCAGGGGAAGAAAGTCGATCGGCGTCATTGCGGCTTAGGCGATTGAGGCGAAGCCGACCTTCGGCCAGATCAGCCCATTGAAGAGGTCGTTTGGAGCGGCCGGTCAGATAGAGGCATCAATGGAGGATCTCATGCGAAACCATCGCACTGGCGAAAGCCGGTTACCACCATCACCACTGTCGATGCTTCCCCTGAGAAGGCTTCCGGGAACAGCAAGCTGGTGCTCGCACCGCGCTTGAGATGCGCATGCCGTGGCTCAAGGGCTGACGTGCATCGCCGGAGATTCGCCATCTTTGGAACAGGAAGGCAGTCGTGGCAAATCCGAAGCGCGCGTCGCGCGATGTCGCGTCAGCGGCAACGGAAGCAATGCACAGATTTGTCAGAAACAGCATCCGATCCGCCTCGGTCCTCGGTGCGTTCGCCCCGATCCACGGCCCGTCCGGTTAGACGGATGTCACCATCTCGCCTGTGATGCCGGCTGCGAAGCAGCTGAAACGTGGAAGGTAAGCGTGATAGCGTCGCGCACCTGCGCATGGACGTGGACTGAATACCCCAACAGACGGAGGCGCCGGAGCGGAAAATTCGGCATCCCGAACCGACGCAGTCGACCGAACTGGAGGAAGCCGCCCGGCCGACCGCCGCCGTGTCGTGCAACGGACTAAAGATAGGAGAGCGGCGCTATGCGCCGCTTCCCCTGGGGCGGAAGTCGAGAACTGGGATGCCGAGCTTCTTGGCCTTGTCGGCAAGATTGTCCTGTATTCCAGTCCCGGGAAAGACGATGACTCCGATCGGCAGCACGTCCAGCATTGCGTCATTGCGCCTGAACGGGGCGGCTTTTCCATGCTTTGTCCAATCGGGGGCAAAGCCGATTTGGGGTACCTTGCGGTGGTCGGCCCAGCAGGAGGCGACTTTTTCGCCACCCTTCGGCGATTTCCCGTGCATCAAGACCATGTCAGGATGCCTAGTGCGGACCTGGTCGAGCTTGGCCCAGATCAACTGGTGATCATTGAAGTCGAGACCGGCGGTGAAGGCGATTTTCGGGCCTGGTGGCAAAAGGACTTCCTGCGAGGCGCGTTTCTTGGCGCTGAGAAAATCGCGGCTGTCGATCACCGCAGAGGTAACGTTGCGGTGGTTGACCATTGATCCGCTGCGCGGTCGCCAGCTCGATCCGGTGTGGCGCTCATAGTGCTCGGCGGCCTGATCGCGCATCAGTTCGAAGGCGTTCTGCCGTTCGATAAGAGTCTGTCCTTCGGCCGTCAGGCGTTCCAGCTCGACCGACTTCACTTCGCTGCCGTCCTGCTCACGCTGGCTGCGGCGCTGCGCCTGCTCATTATGGTCAAGTTCACGCTCGATCCGATCTGCGGCGCGGTGAAAGACGTTGACGGTCGACCAAAGGAGATGGTCGAGGTCGGGCTCGAGGCGGGTATCTTGCAGGGTTGCGACGAACGCGTCGAAGATATCTGCAATCGCGTCGGCGACGCGGTGGCCCTCCGGAAGCGGTCGGGGATCCGGCTCATCCGCGAACGGCCGGTAGCCATAGAGCTGGAGTTCGGTGAGGGCGTGGTCGATCGGTGATGACGAATGCTGCGGTTCGTAGTCGTCATGCTCGCTCATTTGGATGCTCCGTCGGTTGGACCGCGACCCCCGCGGCCTTCATGGCGACGAAAGCCGGCGGGCGGGACGGCTCTGCACCCGCAGCGAAGCGGAGGGCCGGAGCGTCAGCGCAGGAGGGCGCGGGCCGGCTATTTTGCTTCGCGATGGAAAGCGCTCCCTTGGGAGCGCGCCGGAAAATAGTCGGCCGAAGACATTGCGGGGCCGGGTCGTTTGCCGGCCGATCGCCCTCTTGAAGGCCGGAGGCGCGGTTTCTCTCCGATCTCAGGAGCACTTAGCAATGCCACGATGGCGGGGAGCGACCGGTTCCGGGCTAGGCCGCCACTGGCATAAATCGGGCGATGTCCTGCGGGGCGAGTTGGACCCGGGCGCGGGCTCTAAGATCAGCGACGCCGAACCTACAGAGATCTTCGTTGAAATCGCCAAATGCCGGCGAGAGCACGATCGCCTCGATCCCGGCAGCATTTGCTCTTTCGATCAAGACATCACGCGCGCCGTCACCGGCTGGATCGGGGTCATGGACGACGTAGAGCCGTCTGAGGGTGACGGGGAACAGGATGGCAGCAAGATGCGCGGCCGAGAGGGCTGCGGCCATGGCCATGTCGGGCAAAATACACCGGAGCGACAGGACCGTCTCGATGCCCTCCCCGGCGGCCATGACTTCGCCGGGCGGACCAAAGCGGACCGCATGCCCGAGAAGGTCGCCCATAGCGCGCCTCGGGGTATCTACTGGTGCCTTGCCCCTGCCGGAAGGGTCAATCCAGGTGCGATGTGCGCCGGTCAAATGACCGCTGACATCGGTGACGGAAGCGATCATCGCCGGCCAGGTCTCAGTCCGCGAGTGTTGGTCGGGCCGGTAATAGCAGTGGGGGTGAAAACGCAGGCTTTCGGTCCCGTGCAAAGCAGTAATACTGCGGTTGCGCAGATACGTCTCTACGACCGTGCCTGCAATCGGCAGCGACACCGCAAACAGCCGGCGCGCTTTCTCCGACATCTCCGACGGCGCCGCCAGCAACTTCGACCGGATTGATGTCTGCTCTGGCTCGGGATGCGATAAGCCGAGAAACGCTATTGCCTCATGGGCAACGTCCCTGAAGTCGCTCAAGCCGCGGCTCTCGCGGATGATATCGAGAAGATCGCCATGCTCCCCGGTCGCCGCGTCAGTCCACTTGCCGGCTGCGCCCTTTCCGCTCTGCGAGCCGACGAGCCGCACGAACATCGAGCGGCCCGGCGTGTTTCGGACATCGCCAACAAACCAGTAGCGACCCTCGCGATGTCCGTTCGAAAGATAGTGTCGACAAACCGCTTCGGCCTGCCGAGCCAGGAGGTGGGCCAGTTCGGACGCGTCGTGTCGGGGCATCATGCATCCTCCCGCGTGTCGATGCCCTGCACGGGATAGCGCTCCAGCAGCTTGCCCAGAATTGCGGGTCCGAGCGCCTGCGGCTCAATGGGACTGGCCGACCCTGCGCGAATCTCGACGGTAAGGCGCTCGATGCAACCACTGGTGGTCTTGCGCACGATGAGGTGCGAGCGGGTCGTCACTTCAGCAACGAGGTCAGGTAGGTCCTCGAACCAGATGTCAGCCTTGACGCGGACCTGGGACATGAAGAGCACCACCTTCTTGAAGGCAATGTCTCGCGAGGACAGAAGGGTAATTTTCTCAGGGGTAGTCGCCATCGGAATGTACTCCGAGACGGGCAGTCGAGAGCCTCTCTCTCGACCTTCAAACCCGTCATGGAGATTCCGGAACTCCTCGTCCTCTTGTGCTTGGCAGCCAACCGAGGTTGTCGCGGGGTAGCAACTCAGCGACGGCGTTCCTGTTTACAAACGCGGCTGCAACATACAAACGTGCAGCAGTAGCGATTAAGGACCACAGCGCGGCGATGAACGACGAGCGCGGCTGGTCGCCCCATTGGAAGCATCTGCGTTCTCATCACGCCTTCGGCGCTGTGGCTTGCGACATCGAGGGTATGCGGCTGAGTTCGAGAGCGAACAGTGCGCTTTTGCGACGGGAAATCGATTTGGACTTGGTTGGTCATCACGGGCGGCCTGCCGCTAATCGTCGCCAGCAATGACCTTGCCAGCCAAGAAGCGAAGGAGATACTCCGCTGCCCTGCTCGCCTGAAGGCGGCGCGGGGCGCGGGCGTTGCGACGCAATAGGCCCTGCCGGCAGTATCGATACTGAACGATGGTCGGATCCCTTTAGGAGTGTGTCTGGAAGCAGAGGCCAGCCATAGACTTGTTGATCCGATTGACAGGTCGAAGGCGCCTTTTCGCCGCAGCACCTCCGGCGGGCGGTTTTCGCAGCCGGTTTTTTGGAGAAGTGTTCTCCGGCAGGACCATGTCCAGAACGGCGAGACAGGACGGAGTGCTCAACGAGGTCGGCGAACAGCTCGGACCTAAGAACTGCTGAGGACTTCTTATTGAAAATCCCCGACCAATTCGACGAGACCACGCCACTGCGCGTCGAAATCGCTGCGCGAATTGCCTTTCCCGACGGCTCGATGAGCGCAGCAGGCCTACGCAAGGAACGTGACGCCGGTCGACTTGAAACGGAGCTAATCGCCGGAAAGGAATATGTGAGCTTGATGGCAATCGCGAGGATGAGGGAACTATGCCGCGGACGTCGAAAGGGCCACGCCTGGTATGGCGTGACGAAAGCTGGAAAAAAGATGGAACGCGCCGAAACAAAGCTGGATGGTTTATCCGCGATGGAACCAGCTTCATCAGCGCTGGCGGCGGCGAAAAAGGCCGTCCAGAACTGAAGCTGAAAAGGCGCTCGCCGCCTACATCGGAAGCAAATACCACCGAGCGCGGGGAGCCGAGGACGTCTTAATTGCCGATGTGGTCAACCTCTACCTTCAAGAGGTTGCACCGAAGCACGCGACACCAGAAGAGACGGCGGCTCGGCTGGACAAGGTCCTTGATTTCTTCGGGGAAAAAACTCTCGCCGCCATCAATGGCAAACTCTGCCGCGAGTATATTGCGTCGCGCCCCACCGAAGCCGCGGCGCGCCGCCAACTCGAGGATCTTCGTGCCGCCATCAACTACTACCGCAAGGAGGGTTATACAACCGCCGCACCGGTCATCACCCTGCCAGACAAGGCCGCCGCCCGCGAACGCTGGTTGACCCGCAGTGAGGCGGCCGCACTGATTTGGGCCGCTTGGCGTATGAAGCAGACATGGAAGGGCCAAGAGAGTGGCCGGCGCACTGGGCGACATCTCGCGCGCTTCATCCTCGTCGCGCTTTATTCAGGATCGCGCTCGGCTGCAATCTGCGGTGCCGCCATGCGTCCAACCAAAGGGCGCGGTCATGTGGACCTAGACGGCGGTATCTTCTATCGCGCTGCCACCGGCGCCAGGAAGACCAAGAAGCGGCAACCCCCCGTACGCTTGCCGGAGCGGCTGCTAGCGCACCTGCGGCGCTGGGCGCGGACTGATCTCCACATCGAGACCAAATTGCGCGGCAAAAGTGCGAACATCGGTCGCAAGATATCGCAGGATTTTGTCGTGGAATGGAATGGAAAGCCGGTGCTGTCGATAGACAAGAGCTTCAAGACGGCGCGCGAAATCGCCGGCCTGGGGCCCGACGTCACTCCGCACGCGTTGCGCCACACCGCGGCGACTTGGTTGATGCAGGCCGGCACCGATATGTGGCAGGCTGCGGGCTTTCTTGGCATTACGGTGGATGTCCTGATCGAAACTTACGGTCATCATCATCCTAATTTCTTGGCAGACGCCGCCGACAAGATCACGAAGAAGCCGGTTTTCTCCAAGTCGCCGCAAACCGTTCCGAGTATAACTCAAATCACAAGACACCAACGCGGTGTGCACATCCCACAGGTTTCCCACAGAAACGGCGAAAGGAAACGCGACCAGTCGTGAGCGAACGTGGCGAAGGAGCCCAGGAACAATAACGACCTGCTGGTAAATCCACATCGTTCGGGACGATGGGATCGCACGTTCAAATCCTGCCATCCGCACGCACTAAAGGTCTACTCCGGCTCCCGGGGCTCGTGCTCCTAGCCGTGCCGTGGACCGGTTTGCCGGGTCCCGAAAGTGACATTCAGTGTCGGAGGATTAGAGGCAAAGGTCGTGATGCTTGGCTTGACGGTGGCATCCGGATCCCCGATGTTATCCGAGCGCGTTTGACCTGCCGTCCATCAGAGAGGGGCGTCACGGCGGGTGATTTCGCCTAGCTGCTGAGCACTGAACGGCGTGAGGTGCCCGCTTCGGTGAGACCATCACGCTTCGGTTCCTGCCGGGATGCGCGCACATCGCCGACGCGTGGGAATTCGCTGAACCGTTTATCCTCGCCAAAGCTCAAGCTGTCGTCGGTCAAGGCCTGTCAGTTTCATTTAGAGCGGTTCATTCAGCAGCTTGGTCGATCCGTCGTCCGGCGTGTACTCGTTTGTTCGAAGGTTCAGAATACAGTCGCGACTGGCCCACAATCTGATCTGGAGCCTCCAACAAGGTCAACTGCTGATCCTCCCGTTCGACCCACTGGAAGAATCATCGGGTGCGGGCGACTGGGCTCAAGGCGGCTACTTAGGCGACGAATGGAGGCGTTCACTCGCGACCGCTGCGGGTTCTTCGACGAGCGCTGTCGAATGCCATGCCTTTGCTAAACACACGTTGTGAAAACGCGTGATAAGGTCGGCTCGCTAGTTTGAACGATGGCCGGGGCACCAAAAAGATGGCACACGGAATGTGCAACTCAATCCTTGGCTGTGCGGCGCTTGCCTTGGCCGCGTGTCAATCGACTCCTCAAACGCCGCAACCCGTCACTCTCGAACCTGCGTTAGAATCGGAAGTTCCTCTCCAACCGCCCTTGGCTGATGCCGGGGTTCCTTCCGGCTCAGCAGTCATGCATCAATCCGTGGCGGTCACTCCGCCTGGCAAGGGCGTTCCAACAAAGTACGCTGCTTTTTCCGGTCTATGGGCTGGTCGATTGGCGGGGATATATGACGCCAAACTTGCTGTTCAAACGGTTTCTTCCAATGGGAAGGTGACGGTCACCTATGCGTGGGGAAATCTGGGCGACAACCATCCGGGAGAGGCCGCCGGCGCTGGAAGAATTGTAGGGAGCACGTTAAAGCTTGAGCGCCTACCGAATGGCGCGGACGTCAGTTTTGTCATGCGACCCGACGGAGCCCTGGCCGGAACCGTTATGCTTGCCGGCCAGGCCTACACGGGCGCGTTCATCAAGCAATGATGAAAGATGCGTATGAAGGGCTATACAGAGGGCCAGGCGCCTGTTCCAATATCGCCGTCTACTCGGTTCCGTCCGACTCCATTAAGGCGGCGAGACATCACCTTCCGGGAGGAGCGAAGAGCACGGCCAGCCGATTAGTGCCTAGGCCTTGTCGTTCAACGCATTTTGCCGCGATCCCTGGTGAAACTGGTTTGAACTGTCGTGTTGTTGCGATTTTCATCGGAGTTTGCGCCAGCGAGCAAGACGCTCAGGATCCAGCGTCCTAGCAGCCAAAGCTGCCTGTACCGTATAGTCAGGTTCATTCTGCTCCATTCTTCTGAAACGTGGCGAAGACAAGCCGCTTGCCGTCGCGCACACTGTCTTCGAGCGGCTCCGCCTTCGCCAGATGCGCCGCAATCGCGCTGGCCAGCATGCAACCTGTTCCGCGCATTGATGCGGCAAGGCGCGGCGTGTCGAAGCGGGTTGGTGGTTGATCGGAACGCAACAGAATATCGGTCGATTGAGGCCCCGACGCATGCCCACCCTTGATCAGCAGGGCTTGAGCGCCGGCGGCCAGCAGTCTTTTTCCTTGTTGGAGCGCTCCGTCCTCATCCGATGCCAGTTCGGAACCAATAAGGAGCGCCAGTTCAGGGAGGTTGGGCGTGACAATGCAGCAAAGCGGCATCAGATCGCGCTTCATGGCAGCGATGGCGCCTGCTTCCAGAAGTGCGCGGCCTGAGGTGGAGGCCAGCACAGGGTCGAGTACTGCGGGGACATGCGGGTATTTGCGCAGCACTGCGGCAACGGCAACAATGATCTTGGCAGTCGCCAGCATGCCGATCTTGATTGTGGCCACGTCGTTGGCCTGCAGCGCGGCGCACATCTGATTGGCCACCAGGCTGGGTGGAGAATTATGAATTTCCATCACGGCGTCGTGCGTTTGCACCGTTAGCGCAGTGACGGCCAGACAGGTGCGCACGCCAATGCATGCGATCGTTTCGATATCGCGTGCTATTCCAGCACCCCCGCTGGAATCCGATCCCCCAACGACAAGCACATGCGGTTCTCGTCTCATCGCCATCGGTCCGTCTTTTCGATCCATTCTCGCGTGCGCGCTTCGGGATCGGAGCTCAAAGTGATGTCGGTGACCACTGCGGCGCTGTCGGCGCCGGCCTCAAAGACGCCGTCGAGGCGGTCGGGGTTGAGGCCGCCGATGGCGACCAATGGGATCGGCGCCACTCGCCGGTTCCACTCGCTGATCCGCTCTAGCCCTTGTGGCGCCCACTTCATCTTCTTCAAGGCGGTGGGATAGATCGGACCGAGCGCGACATAGTCGGGCTCAGCAAACATGGCCGTTTCCAGCTCGACATGATCATGCGTACTCAGTCCGAGCTTCATGCCGGCTGCCCGTATCCGCGCAAGATCGGCGGTTTGCAGATCCTCCTGACCGAGATGCACGAAGTCGCAGCCTTCCTCGATGGCCAGTCGCCAGTAATCATTGATGATGAGCTGGCACCGGTATCGAGCGCACAAGGCCTGTGCTGTGCGGATCTCAGCGCGCAATCCGGCTTCGTCCATGGTCTTGATGCGAAGCTGCACCAGCTTGACGCCGAGCGGCACCAGCCGCTCGATCCAGGCTGCACTATCGACGATCAGATAGAAGGGATCGAGCTTCATGAAAAAACTGCCCTGCCGATCGTCGGCGTCGATGGCACGGCGACGTCGCGCGGTTCGAGCATTCCCGAACAGAAAGCCTCACGACCGGCCTCGACCGCCTTGCCGAAAGCACGCGCCATGCCGACCGGATCGGCCGCCTTGGCGACCGCCGTGTTCAGGAGCACGGCGTCAAAGCCGAGTTCCATGACGGTCGCCGCATGCGACGGTCGCCCGAGGCCTGCATCCACAATCAGCGGGACGCCAGGGAAATGTCCGCGCATCGAGCGCAGCGCCGTAATGTTGACCGGGCCGAGGGCCGAACCGATCGGTGCGCACCACGGCATCAAGACCTTGCAGCCCGCCGCAAGCAGCCGCTCGGCGACAACAAGGTCGTCGGTGGTATAGGGAAATACCGCAAAGCCGTCCTCGGACAGGATGCGGGCGGCTTCGACCAGGCCGAACACATCAGGCTGCAGCGTGTCGTGGTTGCCGATCACTTCGAGCTTGATCCAGCTCGTCCCGAACACTTCGCGCGCCATTTTCGCGGTTGTGACCGCTTCCTTGACGGAGTGGCAGCCTGCCGTGTTGGGAAGGACTCTCGTGCCAAGCGAGCGGATCAGCGACCAGAATTTTTCGCCGGCCCTGCCGCCCGCCATCTCGCGGCGCAAGGAGACGGTCACCACCGAGGTGCCCGATGCGCTAACCGCATCGGCAAGAATGGCCGGCGAAGGATATTGAGCCGTGCCGAGAAGCAGCCGCGAGCAAAGCGCCGTTCCAAGAAGATCGAACATGCTAGCCTCCCTGCATGGGTGAGAGGATTTCGATCCGGTCGCCGTCGCTCAACTGGAACTCCGCCCGGTTGGCTTTGTGCACCAGGTCGCTGTTGACGGCGGTCGCCAGCCAATCGCCCTCATAGTCGAGAACGGCAAGCAGCTCGGCCAGCGTGGTGGCGGCAACCTCATGCGCTTCGCCGTTGACCATCAATTTCATGGGCAAGCTCCTTGGTTCTGTCTTGACTGAAAACCAGGTCGGCAGCCTGGCGCGCCATGGCGGGGGCGAGGAGAAAGCCGTGACGATAGAGCCCGTTGATCGCTATGATCTCGCCGTTCGTTTCGACGCGCGGCAGGTTGTCGGGAAAGGCCGGACGGACGCCGACACCGGTTTCAACGATCTCGGCCTCGCCAAAGGCCGGATGGAGGGCATAGGCGGCACCCAGCAGCTCCATCATCGAACGAGCCGTCACCGGTCCCGTGGACCGGCTCTCAATCATCGTCGCGCCAATCATGAAACGGTGGTCGGTGCGTGGCACCGCATAAAGCGGAAAGCGCGGATGGAGCAGCCTGACCGGGCGCGACAGTGAGATATCAGGTGTGCGCAGGATCAGCATCTCGCCGCGAACGCCGCGCAGCCTGTCATTGGCTGCTGCCATTCCCGTGCAGTCGATCTGACGATCGAACCCGGAAGCACGCCGGACGTCAGCGCAGAAGTGGAATTCGACGCCCATCGCCGCCAGCCTGTCATGAAGTGCCGCCATCGCCTGACGCGGGTCGAGATGGGCTTCGTCGGGGAAGAGCAGTCCGCGGCGGAAGCGGCCGGCGAGGTCGGGCTCGAGCAACACGATTTCATCTTCATCGACACGCCGATGACCCGAGGTGCGGCTGGCGAACCGGTCGAGCTCGCCCGCATCACGCGGCGCGGCCACGGCCAGTGTTCCGGCCCGTGTCACGTGACCCGGCAGTACCGCATCCCACCAGTCGGCGGCATCGCGTCCGAGATCCAGCACTGGCTGCTCGGCGCTTTCACGCTCGCACCATGGCGCCAGCATGCCGCCGGCGAACCACGACGCATTGCCGCCAACGGTATGTGTTATCTCGGCAACGGTCACCGTCGCGCCACGTGTGGCGAGCTCGAAAGCTGCGGTGAGGCCGGCGACACCGGCCCCCTTGACCAGGACCCTCATGATCGCTCGCGCGCCTCTCGCAGGAGCGGCGCGCCGGTCTCGTCCGCGGGCACGTAGAGATCGCCGCCTTCGCGATATTTCGCCGCCATGGCCACCATCCCCTCCTTCTGCGCCTCGGCGCGAATGTCGTGGGAGATGCGCATGGAGCAGAATTTCGGGCCGCACATCGAGCAGAAATGTGCCACCTTGTGCGCTTCCTTGGGCAAGGTCTGGTCGTGGAAGGATCTTGCGGTTTCGGGATCGAGCGACAGGTTGAACTGGTCCTCCCAGCGGAACTCGAAGCGCGCGCGGGAAAGGGCGTCATCCCTGACTTTCGCCGCCGGATGCCCCTTAGCCAGGTCGGCGGCATGGGCCGCAATCTTGTAGGTGATCACGCCGGTCTTGACGTCATTGCGGTCGGGAAGACCGAGATGCTCCTTCGGTGTGACGTAACAGAGCATGGCCGTGCCGAACCAGCCGATCATGGCGGCGCCAATGCCTGAGGTGATGTGGTCGTAACCCGGCGCTATGTCCGTCGTCAGCGGCCCCAGCGTGTAGAAAGGCGCCTCGTCGCAGACAGCGAGCTGCTTGTCCATGTTCTGCCTGATCTTGTGCATGGGCACGTGGCCGGGCCCCTCGATCATCACCTGGCAATCCTTCGCCCAGGCGATCTTCGTCAGCTCGCCGAGCGTTTCCAGTTCGGCGAATTGCGCCGCGTCGTTGGCGTCGGCAATCGAGCCCGGACGGAGCCCGTCGCCGAGCGAAAAGGACACGTCATAGGCCCGGCAGATGTCGCAGATCTCCGCGAAACGCTCGTAAAGGAAGCTTTCCCGGTGATGGTGCAGGCACCATTTGGCCATGATCGAGCCGCCGCGCGAGACAATGCCCGTGACCCGGGCGACGGTCAGCGGGATGTAATGCAGCCGCACACCGGCATGGATGGTGAAGTAGTCGACGCCCTGTTCGGCCTGCTCGATCAGCGTGTCTCGATAGACCTCCCAGCTCAAATCCTCGGCGATGCCGCCCACCTTCTCCAGCGCCTGGTAGAGCGGCACCGTGCCGATTGGCACCGGCGCATTGCGCAGGATCCATTCGCGGATGTTGTGGATGTTGCGGCCGGTCGACAGGTCCATCACCGTGTCGGCGCCCCAGCGGATCGCCCACACCATTTTTTCCACTTCCTCTGCCATCGAGGAGGTGACCGCCGAGTTTCCGATATTGGCGTTGATCTTCACCAGGAAATTGCGGCCGATGATCATCGGCTCGCTCTCGGGATGATTGATGTTGGCGGGAATGATCGCGCGTCCGCGCGCAACCTCGTCGCGCACGAACTCCGGCGTGACGAAGCCGGGGATAGCGGCACCGAAGGCCTCGCCGTCGCGCTCAAGCTTGCCGCGCAGCATCTCGCGGCCAAGGTTCTCGCGGATGGCGACGAACTCCATCTCGGGCGTGACGATGCCGGCACGCGCATAGGCAAGCTGGGTCACCGCCTTGCCTGCCTTGGCCCTGAGCGGCCGGTTGCGAATGGGAAATTCCGGCGTCAGGCGCTCACCGGTCACAAATCCGTTGTCCTCCGGCCGCACGTGGCGGCCGTCATAGGCCTCGACATCGCCGCGCGTCATGATCCATTCGTCGCGAAGCCGGGCAAGACCGTTTTCGATGCTGGTTTCGACAGTCGGGTCGGTATAGGGGCCGGACGGATCGTAGACGGTGACGGGCGGCTCGCCGGCCGTCGGATGCACGGAGATTTCGCGCATCGGCACCCTGATCTGCGGGTGGATGGCACCGGGCTTGTGGATTTTCCGCGAGGCGGGCAGCGGTCCCGTCGAGACGGCGGGAGTGAGGGCATTCATCTTGAGGCTCCTTTGCTCATGCATTGGAGACCCAGTTCTGTGCCGGAAGGATGAAAAGACGCTTCTGTCGACCTGCCGAAACAGGACCTCGGGCGTAAACTCCCGCAAAGCGCTTGCACCGTCCCTACGCCAGTATGAACTGGATCAGGTTCAACGGGTCACTGCGCCGCGAAAGCAAGCAGTATCTCAGCCCCTTGCCGGGACTCCCCTGGTGAATGCGCCAGGTTGGACGGGACGTCTCCGGTTTGTCAAGCGCGTTCTGGCCGCGGCTGATCGGCGGCTGGTCAGACCGTGCGGAAAAAATCGCGCATGTCTCGGCGACAAGTCAAGCGTGGGAGATGAAGGCAGGGACAAGGGAATCGCAAACCGTTGGACTAAAAATCGATCCTCATGATCACGCCTTCAATGGGCACCAAAGGTTTGCGCGTAGATCGCCTCGATTCTTCCTGCCTCGTCACTGGTCAGCGCGGCGAATTCCTTTTCGCGCGCGCGGTTCGATAGATGTCCATCATTCTGGTGAAGAAAACGGAAGAGCAAATCGGTCAGCCGCTCGGGCATGTCGATAAAGGCATCCACCTGCTGCCGGAATTGATCGTAGCGCTGCAGAAATGCGGTTTCCTCGGGAAGGTCCCGTTCGATCGTCCGCTGAACGCAGTCATAGAGGAATTCGGCGTGCGGGGTCGCATCGAAGAACCGGTAGAAATCACCGGTGTCATTCAGCACCCGGACGTTGAATTGCGGCGTCGGTTCCCATTCCACCAACGGCAGAAGGCGCTGCGAATAGCTCTCGAGCACGCCCCTGTACTCGTTGATCTGGTCCAGGATCGCGGCCGAGACGGGAAAGACCACTCCCGGCGGATTGAAGCCGCGCGTGGCAAGGACGTGGTGGATTAGGTAGCGGTGAATGCGGCCGTTTCCGTCCTCGAACGGGTGGATGTAGACAAAGCCGAAGGCGAGGATTGCGGCGGCTATGATTGCATCAAGGCTTTGCGCGGGGCCCTGATCGAAGGCCGCCATTCCATCGATTAGCCGCGGCAGGTCCTCGGGCCGAGCGCTGATGTGATCGGGCAGGGGCGTGCCGTTGTCTCGGTCATGCTCACCGACGAAACCTCCTTCTTTTCGGAAGCCAAGTCTTACGAAACGGGCGTCGCCAAGTACAATTTTTTGCAGACGTAGCAGCTCATCGCGATCGATCGGCCAGCGGCCGGCTTCGCCGATGGCGCGGCCCCAGCGCTGGATGCGATCTTGCGGCGGGCGCTCGCCCTCGATCGCATAGCTTGATCGCGAGTCTTTGAACAAAAGAAAGGCGGCGGTCCGAGCAAGGAGGTCGCGCGGCACCTCCGCCACGATTGCCTCCGCGCGCCGCGGCAGTTCAAGGCCGATGAATTTTTCGAGGGTCTTGGTTCGGAACACCAGCGGGCAGAACTCAGGCGTGCCGGGGAGATTGTCCCTTATGCGGTAGCGCGAAGCGGTCTTCTCGAATCCGGGCCACTGCAGCTCGGGATCGACAACCGGAACGTATCGTCCGGCCGCCGCGTCCGGCAGATCGAGACGTGTGCCCGTCAGCCATTCATATAGAAACCAGATGCGGCGGGCATAACTGCCTGTGGGGCTTTCACGGACGAGCGCCTCGATCGGTGCGGAACCGGTCACCTGGAACAGCCGTTTGAGGACGGCAAGGTCGAGCCCCTCGTACTTGAGCGCGAAGGTCAGGTGGCCTTCGAGTGTTGGATGTGGGGCATGGCGGGGCGTCATGATCCGCCAGCCATCCCGTGCGGTAATGCGATGATGCTCGCCAGTGGCCGACAGGGTCCGGGGCAAGGGCACGGCGAGCTCGTAGGCTCCGATCAGGGCGCTGTACCCGGCCGGGGTCACCATCTCCGGAAGGCGGATTTCCTGAAAAACGATAACAGGACCTGAAAATTGGTGCTTCTGCGCCACAGGCATGAAAAGGGGAACCTTTCATCGAAGTTTGGTGCGAAATCAGCCAAATACTATGAAAAACAATTCTATCTCATGAAAATTGATGCTGCAAGCCGACTTTTCCGAAAACCGATCCTGAAGGCGGCGGTGATCCGTCTGCATGGCTCGGCCGGAAAGCGATCGTCGCGCGCCGGCCAGCGCAATGATGTTCCCATCGGAAATAAGCGTACACCGCCACACCGCAATCAGTTCCGCGGCGCTAGCATGCGGTCGCCGGCATCTATGCGTTGCCTTACAGCTGTGGCCTCGTGTTCAGTCATTGCCTAGTTTTTCGCCACAATGCATTTCGGTACGCCTTGGGACCTGAGATCGATTCTGAACGTGAATCACGCTGTTGCGGTAGTCAAACCGTTCGAGCTGAAGCACATCCCTTGAGACCACCACCACGCTGATTGCTCAAAACCATCACAACAAGGGTACTGCGAAACTCGGCCGAAGCAGCAGAAAATTGGGGGCCTTTAGCCCTTGCTTTGAAGCGCTTCGCAATGCACCAACTTTTCCGATGCAGTTTGATTTTGGCCTTCGCACCTGCACAAAACTATGCAAAACCGTTGACCGCTTAAGCCTGACGCAGGGAAAACGTGCCGATGAGTGTGGCGGTAGAAACGAAGGCGTTGACGACGCCGGACATCGCGGCCAGCAAGGGCAAGGATCCGGTCGTCTGCTTGACCGCCTACACCACACCCATTGCGCAGCTCGTCGACAGATATTGCGACGTCGTGCTGGTCGGCGACAGTGTCGGAATGGTGCTTCACGGTCTGCCCTCGACCCTCGGCGTCACGCTCGACATGATGATCATGCATGGCAAGGCCGTGCGACGCGGTCTTGAGCGCGCGTTGATGGTCGTTGACATGCCATTCGGCTCCTATGAAGAAGGCCCCGAACATGCCTTTCGCAACGGCGCGCGGCTCATGGCGGAAACCGGATGCGCCGCCCTCAAGCTGGAGGGCGGCGAGAGCATGGCCGAGACGATCCGCTTTCTCACTGCTCGCGGAATTCCCATCATGGCCCACGTCGGGCTGACGCCGCAATCGGTCAATGTGTTCGGCGGCTATAAAGTCCAGGGCAGGGGCGTAGACGGCGACAGGATTTTTCGCGACGCCATTGCTGTTGCCGAGGCCGGGGCGTTCAGCATAGTGCTGGAAAAGGTCACGGAGCCGCTCGCACGGAGAATAACCGAGAGAGCCACAATTCCCACGATCGGCATCGGTGCCTCGGACGCCTGCGATGGGCAGATCCTTGTGATCGACGACATCCTGGGCATGTACACTGGTTTTCGGCCGAAATTCGTCAAGCGCTATGCCGAACTGGGCTCAGAGGTCGAAGCTGCCATCGCCGCCTACGCGGCTGATGTGCGGGAAGGGCGCTTTCCAGCGGCCGAACATCTTTTCGCCGACGAGCCGAAGGCCGGAGATGTTGCATGAGCGTGCCGATTGTCCGCACCATTGCCGAACTTCGTGCCGTCGTGGCGGGATGGCGCCGTTCAGGTGCCAGTATCGCCGTGGTGCCCACGATGGGAGCCTTGCATGAAGGACATTTGAGTCTCGTGCGTTCTGCGCTTCAGAAGGCCGATCGTGTGATCGTGACGCTGTTCGTCAATCCCAAGCAGTTCAACAGTGCCGCGGATCTTGCCGCTTATCCCCGCACCGAAAAGGAAGACGCTGCAAAGCTCACTCCGTTGGGCGCACACCTGCTCTATGTTCCGCATGCGACTGAGATGTATCCTGACGGCTTCACCACGACCGTGTCGGTGTCCGGCGTCCGCGAAGGCCTATGCGGTGCGTTCCGGCCTGGTCATTTCGATGGGGTGGCGACCGTCGTTGCAAAGCTCTTTTTGCAGACTGGCGCTGATTTCGCCTTTTTCGGAGAGAAGGACTTCCAGCAGCTTCTACTCATCACTCGCATGGTCCGGGACCTGGATATGCCAATTACCATCGTCCCCTGTCCGACAGTCCGGGAACCCGATGGTCTCGCTTTGTCATCGCGCAATGTTCGGCTCTCGCCAGCGGAGCGGGCCATTGCCCCAAGGCTCGCATCGGTCCTGCTCGATACTGCGGAGGGGCTCTCGAACGGCTCTCCCGTCCTCCCAGCGCTTGCCCAAGCGCGTGCAGCGATTCTGTCCGCAGGTTATCGCGAGGTCGAGTACCTGGAACTCCGTGGCGAAGCAGATCTGCAACCGATAGCAACAAGCATCGATCGGCCGGTCCGCCTGCTCGCAGCCGCCTGGCTCGGCCAAACACGGCTCATTGACAACGTCAGAACACTGCCGCCTTGCCAACTCACAAATGAGTCGCTGCGGACTTCCGGCTAGCGTGAAAATGCAGCTCGTGCCGCGTGAGCGTAATTGGACGCGGTTTATCTCCATGAAAACCCTGTCAACCTGCTCTGGCCGGGCAGAGACAGCCTTGCGTAAATGCGCCCCCAGAACGAAGAGTGGTCATTAGCATTTGGGTTGGTGAAGGTTCCCGAATAGGAACGGGTGACGAATCAGGGGCCTGAGCTTGATGGACGAAGCAACTGAGCAGACGAGCGCTGGTCTTTTAGGGCTGACAGCGGGCATCGTAGCGGCCTATGTCCAGAACAACGCAATGCCCGTAGCGGATTTGCCGGCGCTGATTGCTGGCGTCAATTCTGCGTTGTCGGCTCTAGTTCAGCCCGTCGCGGCACCGCCGCCAGTATTTACTCCGGCCACAAATCCGAAGAAGTCGATATTTCCAGACTATATCATAAGTCTCGAGAATGGGCGGAAATTCAAGTCTATGAAGCGTCACCTGGGTTTGCTGGACATGACACCTGACGAGTACAGAGCCAAGTGGAGATTGGCCTGGGACTACCCCACGGTGGCTATGCAGCCAAGCGGTCTGCTCTGGCCAAGGCAAGCGGTCTTGGCCGCAGAGGCACTGCAAAAACACCGCCTAGGAAAGGCTCCGCAAAGCGGAAAGCCAAGGTGTAGCGCGCTTATCAGAGTTGGCAGACGCCAAAACTTGACCTCTCGCTGACAGATGAATGCGATTTTGCCCAGCCATCTTTGCGGCATCGAGGGCCGCGTCGAGGCGCCCAGCCCGTCGGTGACCAGCTCGTCCACTTGCGCGGTCGCCACACCTGTCGTTAGACCAATGAGAGGTTGAGCAACCTTGCGTTGGACGGAAGCAGTGCTGGTAACAGATGCCAAGCTTAGTAGAGTCCGCGAGTGGCAATCATTCGTCGTGAGTCGATGCTAATGTGCGCGTTTCGCAGCACTCCGGCTCGCTATATCGCCTAAGACGGCATGAAGAAGCGATCCAACCTCCAGTTCGGCGAGCCTGGACGCAACTCCTGATTCGGACAACTGAAGGAGAATTGTCTTGGCGGTGCTGCGCCAGAACGCATTCGCATCCTCCCCGTTCTTGGATTCCAGCACGCGGGCAATTTCCTCGACCAACTTCCGTCGCCGATACAGCGGAAACGCGCTTATGTTTGACACCGATCACCTACCCATTCAGTCTCGCGATTAAGCATTGGAGGATGAGAAAATCCGGTTAACGGCACATCCCTTTTTGGCTGGTGGGCATGTAGCAAGAGTTCTTGCGTCGGCGAACGGTCCCGCGACTAGTCACCAAACAATTGCGATGTCTCGTAGGCGGGGCAGATCGGCGTTTCTGGGTCCGATCTCAACCAGGGTTCCGCACGCAATCTTTTGCCATCACAAACGCAATGTCATCCACGGTCCCCATCTGACCCGGCCGGTGGTACGTCTCTGGCCCGCTATCCCGCCTCGATCAAGGCCGTGCTTTCCCGCGACCAACGCAGCACGACATCCTGACCTTCCGCCAGCCTGCCAGCGCCGGTGTTCTGCCGACGCCGCCGTCTTTGTCCAGCATTTCGTTCGCACGCTGGAGAGACAGCTCCGCTCGTTTCACCCGCTGCCTGGCCTTAGCCAGCTCGATGTTCAAAAGTTCGACCATCACTCCAGATCCGAGAGTCCCCTTCGATTGTTAACCGGCCCCGGCCGCATTGTTGGAATCTGCACAGGGCTTGGACGCGAGGACTCGTAAGCCTTGGATTGCCGACCACCCGGGGCCAAGGCTGAAAATCTTGAAGCGATTGCATGCGGCGGCGTCTCGCTGGCCAGCCTCAGCTCATTAACGGCGTCTCATCGGAAATGGCCAAGGTGATCGCCCGAGTACGAGTTTGGAGCCAAATTGCCGCCGGAGTCTGAGACTAAGCCAGCTTGCCGACGCTAGGTCGCCTTGGCAAAAAATTGCGATCTGGATCCGGCAGGTATGGACGGTATATTACGCGACCCTAATTAAACGCCATGTTCCGTTTGCTGCTTAGCTTCGTCTCGTTGTTGTTTTTCACCACGCTTCTTTATGCGCAAGAGTGGCAGCCCTTCGGCATCAAGCAGTTTGGCTTTGTATTCGATGTGCCCCCTGGCTTTGTTCTGACTCAGCGTTCCGACCAGGGGGCAGCTTTTCAGGGCACAAACGAGGCCTTTCTTGCTGTTTGGGGCGCAAGGCTCGGCAAGGCCAGTTTCCGCGCCGAGATAGAGCATCGAATTGTCGAGGACGAAAAGGCAGGCTGGAAAGTGACCTATCGGCGCGTTAAGCCGACTTGGGCCAGTTATTCCGGCATCAGGGACGGGCAAATCCGCTACGTACGTGTCATTGCGATCTGCAATGACCGTGCGGCGCTATTTACAATGAACTACAGCAGATCCGAAAAAATCCCCTACGATCCCGTCGTGGTGCGAATGGTGCGATCCCTACGGGCGGAAGGCTGCTAGAGCCTGATTAACTTTCTGAAATATGTGTGGACGTTGATCGCGCTCACTTGCAGCGAAGACTCAGATTTAACGGCAACAGCGGTTCTCAGTCGGCCCGTTCCACCGACGCACCGCCAACGTGGGGGAATCTGCTGTTTCCGCGGTTCCGCAACGGCAAAACCGAACCAGGCTGGGCGCCTAGCCCTCACCGCGGCCGCGGCGCTCAACGTTTGCGAGCCAGGCTCGCTGGCTGCTTGCACCGGCCTTCGCCGTTTCCATCACGTTCTTGGTGACTGCAATGATGGTTTGTTGAAGATTGTTGTCGGTATGATGGAACCGGAGTTCAACACGGCGCTCCAATAGCGTTCCAAACCGTGCAAAATTTTCAACCCTCGGCGGCATTGGGATTGTCACCAGCTCCGCGAAAGGGTGCTGGATGCCGTCAACACAGTGGCTATCCCCGCGGGAAATACTTCCCCGACTGGCGATGATGTAGCCGCATTATCTGGGTCGAGATTCCATAGTACAGAAGCCGAGCAACTGCGTCTGCCGCGACATTTTTTGGAGGTGAAAGCCGCTGGCTGACCGGACCGAGCCACCAGCGATGCGACCGGAGTGACGCCGCCGGCCTGGCCTTCGCCACGGTAGCGAAGCATCTCGCGACTGCTATGGCTGTTTGCGCTTCTCAACGCGAGCGGAAGCAGCAAAGAGACTTCACCTCCGCGGGGCGACCGCCAAATGGCCAAAGGATGAATGCCAAATAATCGCAGCAGAGCGGTACATGCGCAACGAAAGTCGCTCGGCAGCGTTGCGGTCTATCCAAGGCGACAGGGAGGACAAGATGGCCGAAGACAAGAGTAAACGAGATTTCCGCGGACGCGACCGCATGTCAGCGCACGAAGACAATGAGGTGGAGTATTTCGCCGCCCAGAACGGCCTGACCCCCGACCAGCTCGGCAGAGATCCACGGCAAGGATCGCGCCCGCCTGACGGAGGCTGCAAAACGCTTCGTCTTAGCTAATCTCCCAGACCGATGCGCCCAACCATGCCGCGATATTTCTTCGACTTCGCGGATGCCAATGAGTTGTATCAGGACGATCAAGGCACCGATCTTCCTGACGCGGAAGCTGCCAGGGTCGAGGCAGCAAGGGCCTTGGCGGCGATCGTGAAAGACAAGGCAGACGGTTCCAGCCGCGACTTCGCAATGATCGTTCGAACAGAGAAGGGCGAGGTGTTGCTTCACGCCAGGATCAGATTCGAAATTGAGATGGCGCACTAGAGGTGAGCGGGCGTCATAGAAAATACGAACGAGCGAGCACGTACCCGACCAATCCTAACATCGAGAGCACATAAAGGACCAGGAGCAACGGAATCATAGATGGTTGGTGGCCGACTAGGCTTCAGCTTCTTCCTGTTCCACCAGCCTGGCTTTCATAAGCACCTCATCGTCCGACCCATTTTTGCCGTGAGCCTCACTTGAAATCTTTGCCGCGACGTCTGCTCGGATTACTGGATCCTCGGGCAGGCGGCTCGGAAGCCATTCAGGAAGATTGTCGCCACCATTCTTGTCTATGGCCAACAATGCTTTCTGCCTCAACTATGCTCCAAATTTCTAATGCACCATTTTGACCAAGGGGTTTGCTCACCATGGTCCGTGACGACCTGCCCGCGTCTCCGGAGGAAGGACGCGGACCACAATCGCTTCCACCGATCCTGGAGCTGTGAGGAGTGATCGCGCGCACCAGGCTGCGCAGGCCCCCGAGTTACACCTTGCCTGATGCAAGGCGCCCGATCGCGTCCCGCCGTTCCCGCACGTGTGGGACGTTTCGCATTGAGGCTGGAACACCGCTGACGGTGAAGGTTGGGCGTGCGCAGCAGACCTTGCCCCCGGACGATGCCAGATCGGGTGGCACCGATGGCCCGGCTCCTGTCCCCCCGAAAGTGCGCGTTTTTTGCCTCCTCGGAATTTCAGCCGGACTATCCCGGCTTCTCGGGCGACTTCCGGTTAGAATTCAGCATCCGTGGCTCGTGCACGAGTGATGCGCGATCGATTCCAATCGTTTCGATGAGATCGCGCGCCGTTATACCAGTCTCTTCGGCGAGCAACCCCGCATGAAGCTACTTGATACGCTCGCGGTCTGTCTTGTCCTCGCCAATTGGTGACAATCACCTTGTCGCAATCAGTTTTCGCTACGCCGAGGTGCATTCGAGCTCTTTCCTGGCGGATCTCCGCTGCCGTCCGATCGGCTCCCGCCGGCCGCCCGCCGGAGGGCCTTGGTAGCCTCCGCAACGCCCGCGCGATCGTTGTCATTGGCGCGGATCAGCTCGGGAACCTGATCCACGGCGATGCCATTTTGCTGAGCGAAATGCTTTACGTCGTAGTTCTGGCTAGGTTCCAGGCGGTCTCGGTCGCGCGTGCTCTTGTCGTCGGCCATGTAGTCCTCCCGGTGGAGCTTCGGATCAACGCAACGCGGGCAAGCAGCTTTCGTTGCGCTTTTTACAGCCCGCGACTCCTGAATTGTTTGCTGGTCCGCCTCGACCTTGAGCCTGCTTTCCCTCCGTTCTGCCCCCGATGTGTTACTTGGAGCTGCAGTGTGAGCCAGGAGAATCGTGCGATTTCAGCTCATCTGAGGCGCTTGTGGTGATGAGCTCCTAAAGGAGCGGTTTAGTAGCGTCACCAGTTTTCCGTGACAGGCGGCACCAAGCGTCGCTACCAGGGCTGGTGGCCAGCCCCGGCAGGACCTCGCTGATCGTGGTGTCCCCTGGCGCGTCGACGGCGAACGCGATGATCTCGGCGATCCGGTCGTTGTTGCTTTTAATCCGGCTCATCTCTTAGGGACGCCATCTTTTTGCGTGGGACAGGCGTCCAATCGGTGATTGCATCGACATCGATAGTGATCAGCCCGCCTGCCTTCATTGTAACTGTCCGGTCTTGCTCGTCCACGCGCGTCACTTCGCCTGTTAGCTGGAGTTCGTCGCCTGGCTTAGCCTTCTTAGGGGCAGGGATCGAATGTGGAAAACCGTAGGAGGGGATGCTGACGCTGGATCTGCCGTCATCAAGCAACTTGAGCACCGTCACCGTGATCGCCACCTCGTCGCCGACGTTGATGTCTGTAATTTCCCAGGCCATGTGCATGAGTCTGGGGCGGTTGTTGCGGCCGTCAAGAGATTGCTAACTTAAGAGAATGACTGACGTGCGCCTGAGCCCGCAATTTGTTTCGGAACCGATTCGAACCAGCGATATTGATTCAAATCGCAGCGTTTGGAGTGCGCGTGCATGCTTACCGAGCTTGGCCTTGGCCGGCTGTCGTTCATTGAGTTCCAAATGCCCACACTGGTCGACAAGCCGCCCAGGGGCCGCGGGTGGATCCACGAAATCAAATACGATGGATACCGTACGCAGCTGATCATCCAAGAGGGTAGGGTGCAGGCCTTCACGCGCAACGGCTACGATTGGACCGACAGATACGTCCCGATCGTCCGAGCTGCGGGTACGCTAAAAGTAAGGCGGGCAATCATCGATGGCGAAGCGACAGTTTTTGGTGCTACAGGGCGTCCTGATTTCCAGGCACTACGCCGTGAACTTGGGAAGGCCGAATCGACCAAGCTGGTCTTCCACGCCTTCGACCTCCTCCATCTCAACGGCAAAGACGTGCGTGACGCTCCACTCCTCGAGCGTAAGCGGGCCTTGCAACGTCTATTGAAAGGCGCGCCCTCGGCACTCGTCTATGTTGATCATCTGGAAGGTGACGGCCCGACCGTGTTCGAGCACGCGTGCGAAATGGGCCTTGAGGGGATTGTCTCGAAACGCGCGGACTCCCCTTACCGCTCCGGCCGGCAGGAGAGCTGGCTCAAGCTCAAATGCGTCAAGAGCGACAATTTTCCGATTGTCGCCTTTGTCGAAAAGCTAGGTGCCAGGCCGCGCAGGATTGCCTCGCTTTACCTCGGCCGCCGCAAAGGCAATAGCGTCCACTATGCCGGTAAGGCGCAGAGCGGCTACAGCCTCACCGACGCACGCGAAGTGCGCGAACGCTTGGACCCGCTGATCGTCGACAAATCTCCGCTGGCCGAACCGATAGACAAGCCCAAAGCGACTTGGGTGCAGCCGGCCGTTGAGGCTGAGATCGAATATGGCGGGATCACCGATGACGGGCTGCTGCGGGAAGCCGTGTTCAAAGGGCTGCGGGATGATCTGAGCTTACCAGCCCACACGCCATTGGTCGGCAAGACGCAGCCGCCCAATGAAAGTTTCGGCGTCCCTCGCGAGAACATTTTGCAACTGCTGCCCGACGCAGTCGTGCCATCGAAAGAGGAGCTGACGAGCTATTGGACGAAGGTGGCGAAAAAAGCGCTTGTCCACCTCGGCCGGCGCCCGCTCAAGCTGGTTCGCCACTCGCACGGGGTCACCTTCTATCACAAGCGCGGATTGCCCGACATTCCGGATACCGTGCACCAACTGCGTGTTCAGAAGCGCGAGGGTGGAGAAGGCGTGAGGCTGTGGGTCGATGATCTTGATGGCCTGCTTGGCTTGGTGGAAATAGGCGCTGTCGAGTTGCATCCCTGGAACGCCACCGTCGATGATATCGAGCATGCCGACCGGGTTGTCATCGATCTGGATCCTGGCGAAGGGGTCGACTGGGAAATGATCGTCGAGACGGCTCTGAAGGTCCGGGACATGCTGCGTTCGGAAGGACTCGATAGCTGGCCGAAGGTGACCGGCGGCAAGGGTCTGCATGTGATGGCGCCACTGCAGCGCGTGATCACCCACGACGCCGCCCGGCAGTATGCCCGAAAGCTAGCGCAGCAGTTGGTCAGCAAGCATCCCGATCGCTATCTTTTGTCGGCTGCGCCATCGGCTCGTTGTGGGCGCATCTTTCTGGATTACCTCCGCAACGGCCGCGGCAACACAGCCGTCGGCGCTTACTCGCCTCGAGCCCGTTCAAGCTTTCCGATAGCCGCTCCCGTCACATGGACGCAGGTCGAAAAGGGAATTTTGCCAGACGCGTTTACGTTGGAGAGCCCATTTCGGCCGGCGAAGGCCGCCTGGACCACGCGCAAAAACCGATAGCAATCGCGAAGTCTTAGTCCCCACGCAAAGGCCTTATCGGCCTCGACCTTGAAGCTGTTTCATCTACCCTGGTGAGTTCGCCTCGAAGGCTCAATACGTGGTCTCGCTTGAACTTGGATTTGCTGTGCCTTGATCGAATGCGGAAAATCGCAGCTCGGGTGGAGAGGCTGACGCGGTCATCTGTCACGCGCCTTCACTGTAGCGGTAAGCGCGACTTCGTCTCCAATGCTCACTCCCGGCGTCGAGGTGCCCAGCGGCTTGGCTGCGGGGGGACTGCAGCAAGAGGCCGCTGGGCCCAGACGACCAGCGAGCGTAAGAGGAGGCCCTTTGCTGGCTGACGAAGACTTGCGCGTAAAGCCACGGAAAAGCATCATCCGAACGAACACCGTCGTCGAGATGTGGGGGCCGTGAGGCGTTAGCCGGCGCTTTGAGGACGACGGGACATGGCGCCTGTATCGGGACATCTGGAACTTAGGTGCGGCCCAATAGAATGCCGCGACCCGTAAGGCCCGCGCGGCTTTGCAACAGCTCCAATGAGATTCGATTGAAACTGTTGATATGACTGAATTGATTGTCAAAATTGAACAGACTTGATGCGGTCTGCTCGTCAAGTCGGCTACCATCGCGCCACCGATCCGGGAGGCGGTTGGATTCGAGCTCAGCAGAACGGCAAATCTGGCTGACCACGACTTGCTGGGACTGGCGCGTTCTCCGGCACGGCGCGCTGCTGAGGCCTCTTGTTCGTTTGGTCATGCGCAGTCCGTGAGTCTCCAAGAACCCGTCCATCTCGTCAATGCCATGAGCCGAGACAACTAACTGTCATGGGCAAGTAGCGGCTCAACGGCTCCAGAAGAAAGCGGCCCCCCGACGCTCGTTCAATATTCGAGACCGCATTTGGCAAGTCTTTCAACGTCCGGGTACGCCCTGCTGCTTCGACCGCTCCTTTTGTCTTGCGGATTCAGGAATTCGAGCTTTTCGGTTGTTTCCGATCATCCATTTGGGAAACGACCGATGCCGGCAAGCAAGGTTCTATGGGGCCAGATCCTCACCGCCTTCCTGATCGTCGTCGCGACAACATGGGGGGCGACACAGTGGACGGCAGCGCGGCTCGGCTTTCAAAGCCAACTCGGTCCGCCGTGGTTTGAACTGGCTGGACAGCCCATCTATCCGCCGCCTGCCTTTTTCTGGTGGTGGTTTTTCTACGATGCCTACGCGCCGAAGGTCTTCCTTGAGGGCGCGGCGATTGCGGCGAGCGGAAGCCTGATGGCTATCGTCGCAGCGATCGGGATGTCGCTGTGGCGGGCGCGCGAGGCAAAGGACACCACGACCTACGGCTCGGCGCGTTGGGCGACGCGAGACGAAATCAAGGCCGCCGGGATGATTGGTCAGGATGGGGTGGTGCTGGGTATGTTGGGCCGACACTATCTGCGCCACGACGGTCCGGAACACGTGCTATGTTTTGCACCGACCCGAAGCGGCAAAGGCGTCGGCCTGGTCGTGCCGTCACTGTTGACTTGGCCGGGTTCGGCAATCGTCCACGACATCAAAGGCGAAAACTGGGAATTGACGGCCGGATGGCGGGCCCGTTTCGGCCAGGTGCTTCTGTTCGACCCGACCAATGCTGGATCCGCAGCCTACAATCCGCTGCTGGAGGTGCGACGGGGCGAGTGGGAAGTTCGAGATGTGCAGAACGTGGCGGATGTCCTGGTCGACCCGGAAGGCAGATTGGAACGCCGCAACCACTGGGAGAAGACCAGCCATGCGCTGCTGGTCGGCGCCATACTGCACGTGCTCTATGCGGAGAAAGACAAAACCCTCGCCGGCGTGGCGAACTTCCTTTCCGATCCAGAGCGGCCAATTGAGACAACGCTGCGCGCCATGATGCTGACGCGGCATTTGGGTGATGCAGGCCCGCATCCCGTCGTTGCGTCGGCTGCTCGGGAACTGCTTAACAAGTCCGAGAACGAGCGTTCCGGCGTGCTCTCGACGGCCATGAGTTTTCTGGGCCTCTACCGCGATCCAGTTGTGGCCAAGGTGACGTCATGCTGTGACTGGCGGATCGCAGACCTTGTCGAGGAGGCACGGCCGACGACGCTTTATCTGGTCGTGCCGCCATCGGACATCAGTCGCACAAAGCCGCTGATCCGACTTGTGCTTAACCAGATCGGCCGCAGGCTCACCGAAGATCTTCACGCGAAGGATCACCGGCAGCGTCTTTTGATGCTGCTGGACGAGTTTCCCGCGCTTGGCAGGCTCGATTTCTTCGAAAGCGCGCTGGCCTTCATGGCCGGCTACGGCATCAAGTCGTTCCTGATCGCACAATCGCTCAATCAGATCGAAAAGGCCTACGGACCGAACAATTCTGTCCTCGACAATTGTCATGTGCGGGTGAGCTTCGCCACCAACGACGAGAGGACAGCCAAGCGCGTCTCAGACTCTCTGGGGACCGCGACCGAGTTGCGCGCCATGAAAAACTATGCGGGGCACAGATTGTCGCCCTGGCTCGGGCATCTGATGGTGTCGCGGCAGGAAACGGCGCGTGCACTGATGACGCCGGGCGAGATCATGCAGCTGCCGCCGACCGATGCGATCATCATGGTCTCGGGCCAGTTCCCAATCCGTGCGAAGAAGGCACGCTACTTTGCCGACCCGCGTCTTGCCGGGCGTGTCTTGCCGCCACCAAGGACCGGAGGGACAACGCAAAACGCTCGCTCAGACGACTGGACCGACACGACACTTTTTGCTGACCTGAAAGGGAAATCTCGCGAGCTGAGGCATGCCAGAGATCAGCAGGACGAGGATCCGGCCAATGGCGGCATTCGCCGCCAGCCCGAGCTCCCCGAACACGAAAACATCGCGCCGGAGCGAACCCAACGGCGCGACGATGAGTTCGATCTCGACCGTGACGAGCCCGACGATGACGCCCTGCGTCGTGGCAGTGTCGATCAGGCTATGAGGCGCGCTGCACGACAGGCCGCCCTTGACTCCAATGATGGCATTGAGCTTTGAGCGCATGAAGAACGCCAAGAAAAGACGTCTGTCTGCCTATCTCGACCCTGACGTAATGAGGGCACTGGCAGATTACGCTGGGCGACGCGAGGTCTCGCTGTCACTGGTCGCCGAGGCTGCGCTCGCGTCTTTCCTGTCGCCGGACGCCGAAGAACGAAAGCAAGCGGCGATAACTCGCCGCCTCGATCAGATCGATCGACGCGTGCAGCGGGTCGAGCGTGACGTCGGAATTGCTATTGAAACGCTAGCATTGTTCGTCCGGTTTTGGCTCAACTCGACTCCAGCCTTGCCGGAATCGGCGCAAGCGGAGGCGCGCGCCAAGGGCTTGCAGCGCTACGACAATTTCGTTGATGCGCTCGGTCGCCGGCTCAGCAAGGGACCAAGGCTCAGGCAGGAGATAGCCGACGATGTCCCGCCAGCGCCGCCGGCAACTGGATGAGCTGCCGGGCACGACAGGCGCTTCAACAGCCCGACTCCCGGTGCCCGGTTGCGGAGCTACTTTGCGCAGCTGATACCCATCAGAACACCTCTCATCGGAGCGGCGGGCCTCGGCATTCGTCTCCACAGTCGATCTCGGCTAGGCATGTGCCTTCCCAGATTGGAGTTGTTTCGACTGCGCATGCTGGGTTGAATTCGAGCCTGTTCCCCGGGGAACAGGTTCTTGCCCGTGCCGTAGCCAAGATTGCAGATGAAGCTGCCGGCGGCACGGCATCGCAGCCGAAAACCGGAGATCGGGCCTTTCCTTCGGCGCAATAGCTTTGAAACAAATCCTGCCGGCACGCGTTCCAGCAGAGCGGGCGGGTTGCCGGAGGACCCAATGCCCGACGACTACAATGACATCGTCATCCCCCAAGACCACGATGCATCGCCACTTCGGGAGGAGGAGTATTTCGTCGTCTGCCCGGCGTGTGGCCAGGCGTTCGATATCAGGTGTATGGCAGAGGCGCTTCATCACAACGAGCTGGGCCACGAGCCCTACGACCTCGACTCGTAGTCGGCAGTTACTGACGGTTGTCGACGAACGCCGAGCCTGATCGAGACGTAAGTTCTCGCTCAGCTGGCCGGCGACGTCTGGTCGTCTTACAACGAATCCCTGTCGCGAGGCCGGAGCTTCGCCGGCTCGCTATGTCGTGACAGATACCTTGCGGGCTTTCAGCGGCAACTTGGGTGCCGTTGCGATTGTTGTCGATGCGACCGCGGCCGTCACCGACCGGGTTATCAACCCAGGCGATGGCGCCCACTCTACCGCAACCATGTCGCCCAGTCCCGTCACGACGCTCCGAAGCAGACCTATTGCCGGCATCGGGGGCCCGGAGCCCATCGCGGTTGAACTTGCCGAGCAGCGACCATGCGCTCGTTACAGAGCCCTGTTTCAAGTAATCCGAAGACACCAGGGACGCACTAGCTGCACTTGTGCCCTAGCCGTTGAGCTTCCATTGATCCATTCATCCGCCCCACATCCGGCTGGACCGCGCCGCACCCTTGGGCTGTTCAAAGGCGTGGGCATCTTCCCTACGCCGACACCGGCTGCTGTCTCGCAGGAGCATCAACCCGCTGAAATCCGGTGGTGCTTTCTCAGCCGAGTGATCGCCGACTTGTCGACCGTGATCACCCCGCCACAGTCAATCCGCACAGTGAGTTTGTTCGCCCCGCGATCGACGCGGGTGACGTCCCCAACAAGAACCACTCGGTCGCCGGCCCGGACTTTCGGTGGCGGATCAATCGTATAAGGATGGTCATACGAAGGAATGCTCACCCTGGCGCGCCCGCTGGGGAGAATCGCGATGACGATACCTGCCAGCGCAACCTCATCGCCGACCTCAAATTCGCGGGGCATGTTAACGTGCAGCATGGTCTTCCTCCCGATGCTTTCCTAATTCACGCTTTGCTAAATTAATGCCCGGCCAACCAGGTTGGTTGCTTGCAATCGACTTCGTACGGTTCCGCACAATTCCAAGCTGGTAGGCGCTCCCGTTGGCCTTGAATCGGCCTTGGTGCGTCAAATTCTGCAGAAATGGTTTGACATAGGTCGATGGCTTTACCTGCCGCGCGGGTTATTGAACCCGGATCATCGATGCGGGGTGTCGTGCGCGTACGCGCAGGTCAAGTTCGTCGGGAATTTCAAGGCCAGCGAAGTCATCATCCAGCAATGTTCAGCCAGGCCGTATGTTGTTCGCAATGTTTGCACATGGAAGCCTCCGATCGCGGTGAGATTTCAATACCAAGGGCAACCCGGCAGACGCCGGAAGCGGCAAGCCCGAAAGGCTAGAACGAGGACACAAGCCTTGCCCTTCTTCGCGCCAGGCTTCGAGCTTTTTGGCGAGCGACCCTGAGCTCGGGCAGCGTCGGTTGCCACCAGCCTCGCTGCCGTTCCGTTAACCCGGCAGCACGCCGAGCGGGCCATGTCTTAATCAATTCAGCCAACGTCGCCGGACGCCATCTGCCCCAGACATGGTCGATGTTCGTCTCGATCAAATGCGGATAGAACGCCGCTAACTCCGAGGCGTCGACGAGTTCACCCGAAATCTCGGTGAAGACCACGATGCCGTATTGCTGCGTTGCCACGGCACGGCCAAGCCGGGGCAAATCGTTAGGGGGCAGTGGATAGCGACGTCGCCTGCGTTCGGCATAGCGCAATCTGGCGGCTTTATATTCCTCGGAGTCTTTGGACGCTTCCCGTCGCCGTTTCCTCTCCTCCGGTTCTGCGCGGCGGGCGGCCCTTTCGATGCTTGGCCAATGGCGCCTCAACTCCTCGTAGGAGCGGAAAGGCACCCTCCAGGCCCGCAGTTCGTCGTCCCAGCTCGCCCACGGGACGGATCGCAGTTCGTCGAGAACCGTCCGCGAATATGGGGTGCGAATGCGCAGGTCGTCGGCGACTTCCAGATACCGGCTCGACAGGGGATCGAAGGCGAAGGCGTCCCGTCCTTTGATGTCATCATGTGCTACTCGTAGATCCGCCTCTTGTGCCAGCCAGCGCTGGATGCGCCGCGCTGCAGTCTTTCCCGGCACGAACCAGCTTCTCCGCTCGTCACTCCACCTGGCGCGCGGGAATGTCTGTCGAAACCGCTCAACCGCGGCGCGATCGTATGGAAAGCGCGCTTCGGCACCAGGAACTGTCCGCGGTGCAGCAGGGGCGTCGGATTTTTCCATCAGGTTGCGAAGCACAGCACTGCTCGCAAACAACGCGGTGCAGCTCATTTGGGTCCCAAGAACACCAGAAGGTATGGTCAGAGCCGCAAGGGGAAGCTGATGGCGCGATCGGTGAAACTGCTCAACGCGCTAACGTGGCGAAACCTTCACCGCGCCGGACCGTTTATATCGATCCAGGAGAGGTCCATTCATGCCCAGACGAGATGCAAAAAACCCCAGACGGCCAGCGAGCCCTCGTTCGCGTCCCCTGAAAGGCGAGGAGACGGAAGTGAACCACATCGTCGAAACGCAAAGTATATCGCCAGCCCAGGCGCGGGAGCTGGTGCGGCGCCACGGAAACGATTGGCGTAAGATCGATGAAGCTGCGAAGTCTTTTAAGGATGACAGCTAAGCACTTCCAAGGCCGGGGAAGGGAGCTTTGTCACGGCAATCCGCGGGCAATCGGGCGGATCGGCTTGAGGTTGACGAAGGCCCACCATCGAACCTCAACATAAAGGACGTCGTCAACTGCCGATCACTGCATACGAATTGTTTGCCTCCAGGAATTAAAGACGCCGGACGAAAAGTTCCTATGATCCCGGCAACCGCCTCACGGGCAAGAAGACATCCGCTCCCGCCCCGGTAGCGAGCGAACCCGGCGGAGCTCACCTCATACGCAGGCCAAGCGCAAGTTCGGCCCGGTGGCACAACTTCGCGCTTCCACCAGTGAAGGATCGCCGTCGCTCACTTGCCAACGGGTCTCGGCGCCGACGCGCCACAAACGGAGTTCGAGGCGATTTTTGCCCAGGCGCAAGTCGTTCAAAGTGAGTTCCTCTATCCAGTCGGGCAGCCTTGGATCGATGTACAGCTTGCCATTTGGAGCGTCGGGCTGGAAGCCCATGATCGCTTGCAGAAGCGAAAAACAGGATCCGGCCGCCCATGCCTGCGGAACGTTCGCTCCCTTATACTGCACGGGGAAAGTCGTGGGCGTTCGCGGCAATCCGGCGAACAGCTCGGGCATTCGATGTTGCATGAAGTAGATTGCGGCGCTGCTCACGTCGCGAGAGAGGCGGCAGGCTTCCGCGAAAAAGCCATAGCGCCGGAAGCCGAGCGCGATCAGCCCGTTGTCATGCGGCCATACAGAGCCGCGTTGATAGGAATGTGGATTGTAGGCCGGGTGATCGGCCGAAAGCGTCCGAATCCCCCAACCGCTCCACATATCCGGCATCATCAGCCTATGCACCACCCTGACGGCTCGTTCGGGTGGGACTATTCCCGACCAAAGACAGTGACCGGGGTTGGAAGCGACGCTCAGCACCGGCTTCTTGTCGCCATCCAACGCGAACGCGTAGAAGCCGGATGCCTCGTCCCAGAAGACCTCGTTGAATCGGTCGAACAAGCTCTTGGCTTTGGCGCGTAGCTGCCCGGCACGATCGCCATCGCCTGTGGCATCGAAGATTTCAGCCATGCGCTGCCAAGCGTCATAGACATAGCCTTGCAATTCGCAAAGCGCCTTGGGTCCCTTCACCAGGGTGCCGTCGGGATAAACCAAGGCGTCACCGGCGTCTTTCCAGCTCTGGTTCTCGTACCCCGCAGCCGAGCGGGTTTCGTATTCCTGGAAACCGTCGCCGTCACGGTCCCCATACCGGTCAATCCAATCCAGGCACTTCTCGGCCGTTGCCATGTGTCGCTCGAGAAGGCTGGCGTCACCGGTGCATCGCCAAGTGTTGTGGAGCACGATCAGATACAAAGGCGTGGCATCGGCCGTGCCGTAATAGGGCGTATGGGGGATCAAATTGAAATGGGCGAGTTCGCCGGTGCGAAGCTCATGCATTATCTTCCCCGGTTCCGCATCGCGGTAGTCGTCTCGTTCGGTGGCCTGAAATCGCCCTAAAACGTCCAAGGCGCCGCGCGAAAAATCTGGGTAGACCAGGGCATTCTGAAGTGAGACTATCAGGCTGTCGCGCCCGAACAGGCTTATGAACCAGGGTAGTCCGGCGGCCGGCACGTATTCTAGTTCGTCCGTACCTTCGATCGGCAGCCGCAGCGCGGCCATGTCTTCGACCGCCTGATGGTAGAAGCGATGAAATTCGTCATTGGAACAGTTGAACTTCAATGCGCTGCCTTGCCATCCCGCGAGGCGTTTTGCGGCCTTCGACTCGAGGCATTTGTCAATGCAGGCTCGCGGTGCCCGATAGATTGTCTCGCCATTGCCAAAGTCGTAGAGAAGACAAGCATGCCATGTCGCGCCCGGTTCGAGCTCGATGTCGAAGCTGATCCGGCCATTGGCATAGACGGGCTTTGTGGCCGTCCGGCGGACCTTGACAATGACGTCTCGCTTGAAGTCCCGATTCACGTACGAGGTACGAAGGCTCGCCGCTCTGGACGACCATTCCGTGGTAATACGTCCGCGACGGATGATTGCGTCGGCCTTGACTTCGAAAAGATCGGCAAAGTCGCTGCGCATGGCAACTTCCAAATTGAACCGCACTGGCTTTTGCCCGTGGTTTACGAGTTCAAAATCCTCATGCAGCCCACCATCCAAGGCGCGGCCGATTACCAGCCCAAGGCTGCCTGCTGGCACATGGTTCGTTTCGGTCGCGAACGCCTGATTGACCAGATAGATCTTGGCGGCGAAGTAGGCGATGTTTCCGGAACTGAGGAGGTCCCATGGTTGCCCATTGGCAAAGATCTGCCAGCTGGATATCAGGCGTGTGTCAGACGCATACAACCCGTTATACGTGGGCCAGGCGATCTGGCCATCCGGTTCGGTGACAAGGAAGCTGCGTCCCTGGTTAATCGCCAGACGTGGCGGTCCGACTGTGATCTCTAGCGTCATTGGTTCAACCGTCACCCGATCGATCAGCATCCACGGGAACAGATTGAACGGCCAGTGTCGGCCGCCGCCGCGATCGTCGGCTACGAGACCTGACGTCTGCCTTGAACGCCTGGCCCCAGATCCACCAGCCGGTCATCAATGAGCTCGAACAATCTGACCGCTTCGAGCACATAGCCGCGAACAGGGGCCGACAAACCCGCCCCCTCCAGCAGAACTGCCAAGCCCGTCCCGGCGAGCACATCCTCCAGCCGCACCAGAAGCACGCGTGGCGAGCCTGACCTCATCCATCACCAGCAGCTCGGCGAAAGTATGAGCCCACGGCCGTTGCGCACGTCTGCTGTTCGCCACCAGGATCGAGCCGGCGGTCTGCCATCCGCCAACGCGCGGGCCGGAGAAAGATGGATACTTTCTGGCGAGGCCCGGCGACGCAGCAATCTGGTTGCGACGGCACGCGTCCATCCGGAGTTGTCCTCGACCGTCTTTCATCAAAATAGTCGCCGGCTTCAGGTGCTTGCGGGCGCCAACCTTCGAAGTGTCTTCCGCTCAAACTGGTGTATTCTCGGCGACTGTCAACAAGCAGAACGGCTGGGTGCGCAACGCATTTTGCCCACATAAGATGAGGGTCAGCCCAAAGCCGCGCGCTCCCGAGGGGTGAGCAGAGAGGGGTTCCAGCACGTCGACACGCGCCGCAGGGGCGACGGCCCCACACTGGTTGCATCCTCCATGGTGCAAACGACCGCTGCGGTTCTGAAAACCATGCCAGTCCGATATCGCCCACCGAGGCTAGACCCAAAGGCGTGAAGTCGCGCGACCCAGAATGATGGACACCACATTGGCAGCACCATCTGCACCAGACTGTTCGAATACTGCGGCACCTCAGGGACCAGGTGGCGTGCGATGAACCTTCGGGGCCTGCGCAGGCAGCCGCGGCGGCGCGGAGCGCGCTCGACGGCGCATGCTCTCATCGCGATCGAACGCAAGTGTGGCTGTTCCGGTGTTCGTGAGTGCTCGGTAGAGTGCCACATAATCGCTGCACATGCGCTCGACCGTGAACCGATTTTCGAACGTCTGCCGCACTCGTGCGCGATCGAGGCTGTCTATGCGCCGGAGCGCGCCCACAGCTTCCTCCACCGTATCCGCGATCCACCCGGACACACCGTCATCGATGATCTCCGGGACGGCGCCACGCCGGAACGCAACCACCGGCGTACCGCAGGCCATTGCTTCGATCGTTACGAGCCCGAAGGGTTCCGGCCAGTCGATTGGAAACAAAAGCGCTATCGCATTGCCCAGAAAATCCGCCTTTTGCCGCTCATCGATCTCGCCAATGAACTCCACGTTCGAATGCCGCAGCACTTGCGGCTCGACCCTTTCCTTCCAGAACGACTGGTCCACCTTGTCGATCTTGGCGGCGATTTTCAGAGGAAACCCGGCCCGCGCTGCTATTTCTATGGCCGCTTCCGGCCCCTTTTCCGGCGAGATGCGACCGAGAAACGCAAGATAGCCAGAGGTGTTCGGGTGGAATGGCAGAAGATCGCGGGGCAGGCCATGATGCACGGTTCCAACCCAATTGACGGGCGGCATGGGCCGGCGCTGGTCGAAGGAAATCGAGACCAGGGGAACGTCGTCGAACATTGCATAAAGCTGCGCCAGATCGGGCAGGTCGAGCCTGCCGTGAAGCGTGGTAACCGTTCGACTGGCAAAATCCCGAATTATGGGGAAGTGCAGAACATCGACGTGGAAATGTAAAACGTCGAATTCATCGGCTCGCCGGCGCACCCGTTCAAGCATCATGACGTGGTGCGGACCACCGTCCTGGACCCTGGGGTTCAGGCGCAGCGCGACGTCGCAACACGGCACCAGCTCAGCTGAGGTACGAGAATCGGCGCTGGCGAACAGCGTCACCTCGTGGCCCTGTCGGACAAGTTCTTCGGTCAGATACGAAACAATTC